>WFRX01000317.1 GCA_015486285.1 bacterium | reverse complement strand
GTGTAAAGGATTTCCCCCTCCTTCCCGCTGAATCCGCCCCGCCCGTGCAGGATCGTAACCCCCCTGTTCAACCGGTTCTTGATCATCTCGGAGATGGGCTCCCAATGGCGGGAGATGATCACGACGGATTTTCGCCGGCTCAGGCCTGTGACAACCAGGTTCACCGTCCTGGAGCTGACGAACATGAAAACGAGGGTGTAAAGCGCGTTGTCGAGAGAGAAGAACAGGCCGCCCAGGATCAGGACCATGGTGTTGAATCCCAGCATCGTTTCTCCCAGGGTGACGGAGAAGCGCTTCAAGAGGATTACGGAAAGGACGTCCAGGCCTCCGGCCGAGCCGAGAGATCTGAAGATGATGCCGGCGCCGACCCCCGTCATGATTCCGGCCAGCAGGGCGGACAGGATCTTGTCGTGTACGGGAAGGTCTACGTGGACACATCGCAGGGCAAGGGTATAGATGCACATTCCGATGATGCTGTACAGGAAGAATCTTCGACCCACATATCTCCAGCCGAGGACGAACACCGGAATATTGAGGATACCGTAAATGACGGATACCGAGACCGCCGGCATCAAGTAGTGGATGAGCAGCGCAACCCCGGTGAAGCCGTCCGAGAAGAACTCCCTGGGGATGAGAATGCCATGGACCGCGGCGGCGCAGATTACGCTGCCGACCGTCATGAGGAGGATGTTCCAGAAAACCCGGCCCGTTTTCTTCCACAGGGCCGAAGGCTGTGCCTCTGGCGTTTTCATGATGCGCATGGGCCCCTTCATCCGGAGGCTGGCCGCCCGGTGGGTGACGGCTGTCGCTCCGGTCTGCTTGTACACGGGAGAACATAACACCAGGCCGGCTTGGAATCCAGTCAAAGGACACCCGCCGGTCGTTCCCGCACCGCCTCCATCATGGAGCCGTAGAAAGGGTCGAACGTGTCCCGAGACCGAAAACGGCAGGGCCAAACCGACACCTTGCGACTGAGAACGTTCGGGGACGGGGGTATCCCGAGTCAGCGCAGGGCCCACGCCTTCGGGAACATGCTTTTCAGCCGGTCGCCCCTCTCATGCAGGTCCGGCAGGTAGAGCGCTATCCCGAAGGGGACCCCCTGATAGCGGACGATCACATAGCCGATACCCGTACAGGAGCGCCCCTGATCCGTGCGCAGCCGGATATCCCGGCGCTGGACATAGGCCTGGGCCTGTTCCGGGTCCAGGTCGACCGTGTTTCGTGTCGCCATGGCTCCGAAGGCCATGGCCGCGGCCGTGGTGAGCTTGGGGAACCGGGTCTCGATCCGCATGAAGACCATACCTGTGGATTGTGGTTCCGGCTGGAGGGGCGGCCGGCGGCCCCGGTTGGCCACGCGCAGTTCCCTGGGCGATTTCCGGAAGAAGGTATAGTCCGCAAAGCGGCCCCGAGGGATTCCGAATCGGTGCTCCAGGAGTTCCAGGCAGGGCCTTACATCATACGGGTCGTCCGGGGGCATGCGGTCCGGCGGGGCGGGAGATCCGGGAGGACCGGGCCGCCCGCGGGGATGGGGCACATCCCGCTCCCTTGCCGACGGCGCCGCCGCCCCTCCCCTTTCAAGGACGGCCACGAAGAATCCCCCCGTATCGTTCTGGTGGGGCCAGACGCGCACA
The DNA here is from genome assembly GCA_015486285.1 of bacterium. Lineage (GTDB taxonomy): Bacteria > Desulfobacterota > DSWW01 > DSWW01 > DSWW01 > S015-6. The sequence continues at coordinate 40,167 of WFRX01000317.1, read as the reverse complement.
GCGAGCCGAAGCGATTCGTGGAAGGTCTGTCCGCCCCATGCCGTGAGCCCTTCAGAAGTATGCAATCCCTCTACCCGGGCAGGGACCAGGCGGACCGCCTGAGGGCCGGCTTCGCGAAGGAGGGCGTCGATGACGGCCTCGTTTTCCTCCGGAGCGTACGTGCAGGATGCGTACACGATCCGGCCTCCGGGCCTGCACAGCTGGATCGCCTTCCGCAGCAGGGCCTGTTGGCCGCCCGACATCTTCCGGGACAGGTCGCCGGTCGGATCGATGGCGAGCCCCGGGCTCTTGCGGACCGTGCCCTCGCAGGTGCAGGGGACGTCCACGAGGACCCTGTCAAAGAGGCCCGCCGCCTTCGGGTAGTTGGCGCCGTCATAGAGGGTTATGCTGGTGTTCAGGATTCCGAGACGCTCTGTCATGTGTTGGACCGCCCGGATTCGATGGTAGTCCCGGTCGTTTGCGACCACCGTCCCCCGGTTTTCCATCGCAACTGCGATCTGGGCGGCCTTGTTGCCCGGTGCGGCGCACAGATCCAGGATCCGCTCGCCCGGCTTCGGATCCAGGAGCAGAACCGGCAGCAAGGAGACCTCCTCCTGCGCGTGGTAAAGCCCGGCGAGAAAGCCCCAATGATTTCCCGGCTTGGCGTCCTGAACCAGCAGCTTGAAGGCCCCCGGCCGCCAGGAAAGGGGTTGCAGGGGAATCCCGTCGGCCCGGAGGGTCTCGGCCAGGCGTCCCGGATCCGCCTTGAGCGTATTCGTCCAGATCGCCGCCGGGAGGGGCGCTTCCAGGGCCCGGCGGAAGGCCTGCCAGTCGTCGACGATCGGCCGATATCTAGCGAAGGATTCGGGTTTCGGAAGCATGGCGGCGGACGGCGCCCTCACCCTGAAATGCGTCTTTCTTCCCATGAAAGATTCCGGTCATGGATCGGGGAGCGGGGATCAGAAGCCGTATCGTATGCCCGCATAGATATTCGTATCCTTCTGGAATTGCCCGAAAAAGCTCTCGTCGGACGATCCGAGAAACCAGTTCCCTCCCACTTCGCCGGTCCAGTGATCGGTGATCTTGTAACTTGCCTCGGGGCGGAGGTATGCATCGGAATCGGACGGGCTGTAAAACGTAAAAAGAGAAAGGGTGAGGTTCTGGCTCATGAGGAGCTTGGTCAGACGCGCCGTGAGGAGGTGGCGAAGTTCGTCGCGCTTTCGGGAACCGGGGGGAAGGGATCGAAGGTATGCATTATAGTCCTGCATCCACTCCAGGTAATACTGGAATCCCACGGTAAAATCATGGGCAATCTGCGGCAGATCCATTTCGTAGCCGACCATCGCCCGAAATTCGCTGTTGTTCGTAAACGGATCCGTGCCTGAGCGGTCATTTCGCGAATCGTAATAGCCGACCTCCACATTGGCGATTCCCTTCCAGAGAGGCCCGCGAGCACTGCCGCCGTAAACACTCAAGTCCGGGAACACGGCCTTCCCCGTTGCCGGATTCATCCCTCCGGGGCTTTTCCAGAAGCCGTAGTAGCCGTAAACGGCAAATTCATAACCGCCCACATTCTTCGCCAGGCGGGCGGCCCATTCCACGTCCTCGAACCAGGTGTCGGGCAGTTCCGTCTGAATGACCGCGTCGCGGCCCGCCGGTCTGCCCAGCATCGGGTTGAAGTAAGAGATCCTTGCCCCGCTGATGTACCGGTCCGGATCGAATTTCGGAGAGAAGACCACATCCAGGTTCGCGAATCGGCTGAAAAGGCTCATCTTCAAGCAGTCCGACGGGGCCTTCAAGTATTCGTCGTCCCGACCGATGAAAAAGGAGGGCCAATCTTTCGGGAACATGTCGTTGATGAAGAGGAAATCCCCGGTTCCCCAGGTCAGGATCTGTCTTCCCAGCTTCAGGTCCATGAACGACAGGGGCGAAAAGGAAACATTCGCCTCCCGCAGGTCCACCCACCCTGTCCCGGAATCGAGATCCACGGTGTAGTCGTCCAGGACCGGGTCATAGAGAAAATCGGCCGTAACGTTGAAGGTAGCTCCTTTGAACCTCGGCTCCAGTTCCAGTTGAAGGCGGGTTTCGCCGATAGACGCATCCTTTTCATAGGGATCGTTTTGTGTTCGAATGCCTCCGCGCGCCTCCCAGAAGCCCGCAAAGCCCAGGCTGTCGAGTGAGCGGCGGAATCTTTTCATGCGGGAAGGTCCGGCCTGCCGCGCGGTTTCAGCGGTGGAAGGCGTCCCCTCGAGACCGCCGGGCAATTGCGGCTCCTCCTCGCCTGCTATGCCGCTCGGCAGTTGCGGCTCTCCCCCCTCCTCGAGTCCGCCGGGAAGGGCCGGTTCGCCGGCCGCTTCCGTTCCGCCGGGGGAAAGGCCTTGCGGCAGGGCCGGTTCGGATACGGGCGCGGGCTGAGCCTCCTCGAGCCCGCTGGGCAATGGAGGGGGCTCTTCCGCCTGGCTGTAACTCAGTCCGGCCGTGCCCAGGCCCAGACATAAGGCCCAGAAAAGGAGAGTCGAGCCGATAGACCGTTTCATTTGAGATACTTGTAAGGAGGGCGTCTCAAAAACCGCTCCGAAAAGATGGATGCGGGCAGGCCGAGGTTGTATGCGACCCCGGTATACTCCACGTCGGTGTGTCCTCCGGTTCGCAAGTCCGCCATCGTGGCCTTGACCACGGTGGGATAGCCCTGGATGGTCTTGACGTCCTTGGCCGTGTATTCGCGATACTTCTTGCCTTGTTTGTCAAAATATTCCGATTTGACGACAACGAAGGTCTTGCGGTGGATCCACATGGTATAGTAGGAAAATTCCACGCTCTTGGGGTCTTTCGGCGTGTTCTTCAAGACGTAGTAGTTTTCAGTGGTTTTCATGAGTTCATGGACGTCCTCGTCCAGGTGCCTCCCCGAGATGTCTTCGTAGAAAAAATCCGACCCCACGAAACTGGTTCGCTTGTCCGTGGCCGCGATGCGTTTTACCAGGTCCAGGGCCGGAAGATAGAGCCAGCGGTCATCATCCCGGTCCAGGTGTTTGTGTACCAGGAAGGCCATCTTGTTCACGTCCGCCGGCCGATGGAAATAGACATAGAATTGCTGCTCTCCGCAGTATTCGTCGGACTTGGCCTCGTCCGGTGCCGCCCCGGGCTTCGGCAGATCCAGGCGAAGGATCGTCAGCTTACGGTCCCGTTCCCGCCCCTGTTTGTCCACGATGGTCATGGAGACCTGGGCCCGTCCGTCCGTCCCCTGGTAGTAGGAAACCCGGTTTGTATGGTTAACGATCTCGTCTACGGAAAGATTCCCGGCGTGGGCCGGTACGACACCGCCGAAGACGAGCAGTCCGGCAAACATTACGCTCAGGACCGGAAGCGCTTTCCCTGAAATGTTACACATGATCCTCCTCCTGTTGGGTCGGTAGAGGTTTGCATTTGTTCCGCCGCGACGAGATCCAGCAGATCAAGGACAGGATCGGGACGGCAACCAGGCTCATCCAGGTGAGCCGCGTCCAGGCCACCTCCGCATACTGGTGAAGGTTTACGGCAACCAGCGCGACCAGGGCGACAGCGGACACGATACAAGTGACGGGGTTGCAGGTAATTCCCGTTCGTTCTCCGGTCACGAAAAGGCGGCCTTCGAGCATTCGTATCAGAGCGGGCAACAGGAGCAGGGTTGAAACCCCGCTGACGAGCAGGATCGTGGCCAGAAGAATGCCCACGGTCTGGTACGGGACCAGGGGGGCCAGCAGGAGGGGCAGGAAGCCTGCAGCGATCACGATGATGTTCCGGGTGATGGCACGGGCAGGCTCTCCGAACACGGCCGGCGAGGTATCTTTCCAATTACCGATTTCCGCGTACATCTTCCTCCCCCGGGCCAGAAAATGGATTGCAAAGTCTACCGCCAGGCCCAGGGTCAGGCTGCTCAAAACGGCCACGGGCATATCATAGTCTTTGCCGATCAGGCCCACGGCTCCGTAAATCATGGCGATGGTCACGGTAAGAGGAATCATGGAAAGGAATCCCCAAAGCGCAGAGCGGAACAGGATCGTCATCAGCAGGAATACCACGAGGAAGCTTCCCAGGAACGCCTGGAGCATGCCGCTCACCATCTTGTCCTGCCAGATCACGTTGATATAGGTCAGGCCGAACCACTGGTGCCGGAGCGGGACAGGAGGCGGATGGGCGGCCATGTACCGGTCGACCGCGTCGACCACCTTTGCCATGTCTTTGTTGTCCCCGCTCCTCAGCTGGACCCATATGCTCGAGATGCGATAGTCGGGCGTCACGAAATGCCAGAGATCGCCCGGACGATGGCCGTTCTGGAATTGCATCAGGCATTCCGCGACCATCCGGCGGTTATCCGGGATGCGGAAATTCTTCGCCTGCTGGACCGGATCATGGCCTGAGACGAGATCCCGGTGGACCGTCTTCACGATATCGCCGAGGGAGTTGCTCTTGCCCACGATGCCCGTTTGCTGCATGACCTCTTGCAGCTTCTCCTGGTACCGCAGCACCCTGGGGTCCTTGAAGATCTGGTTGAGCTGTTTCTGTTCGTCCACAAAGAGCCCTGCCTCGTCCCAGGCAAAGGACTCCTCCCCCTGGGCCTTTTCGCTGCGCTGTTTCACCCATTGGTCGAGGCCCTTGAAGAAGTCGCCCCGGGAGCGGGCTGCGTCCCCTTCTTTCGCTGCGAAACGGGCCAGCTCCGAGAATACCGCCGGCGCTGACGCAAGTTCTTCTTTAAGCGCTTCGCCTTTTTTCTTCGCCTCTCGAGCGAAATCCGCGGCGAAGGCCTTTCCGTCAAAGGCCTTTTTCTCGGCGGAAAGGGCGAGATAGGCCATGTAGGTCCCGCCGAAGTGCTCATTGAGTACCCGGTCCGCTACGCGAATGGGGTGCGATTTTTCAAACCATTTGGTGGGATTGTCGTTGATGCGGATCTTGCTGATCCCATAGCCCGCGATGACCAGGATTACCAGGGTAAGGGCGATAATCGGTTTCGCCTGCCTGTAGGTCGCCTCCCCGAGGGCGTGAAGAATGCGGCCCATGCGGCCCGTGTCGATTTCGTCGCTCGCCGCCTTTCTGCGGGCCCCGAAGGTCTCCAGCCGTTTCGGCGGGATAAACATCACGAAGGCGGGGATAAAGGTGACGGTCAGGGCCCATGCCACCATGATGCCGATGGCGACGAAAATACCGAAGATCTGTACGGGTGGAATGGGTGTCAGGGCCAGGGAGGCGAATCCGGCGGCCGATGTGAGGGACGTATAGAGCATGGGGACGAAAAGGGCGTCCATCACCTTCAGGATCGTGCTTCGGCTGTCCTTCGTTTCCTGGTAGAGTTCGAAGAACTCGCTGATGATATGGATGCTGTCCAGCACGGCGATCGGCATGATGAAGATCGGGATCATGCTGGACATGATGTGGATCGGAAAGCCGGCGATGATGAGCGATCCCATCGTGAAGATCACCGAAATCATGGCCACGACGAGGGGAGGAATAATGACAATGATCTTGCGGAAGAAGGCGAGCATCAAAAGGAAGATGACCACCATGGCCAGCGGGGCGGAAATGGCCATCTGGATGAACATCTCCACCCCGAAGGTGTCCTCGGCCACGGGCAGGCCGGTAATGTAATATTTTTCCGGTCCCTTGAAGGTCGCGATTTTTTCCTGGAGTCGGGAAGAAACCTGGTAGCTGAGACTCTTCCGCGTCAAGGGAAGGTAAATGGCGATGGCCTTGCCGTCTTCGGAGACGAGGGTGCCATTCAGGAAGGGGATGCGCTGGGCCTTTCGTCTGATTTCCTCCGCCTCTTGCGCGGTGCGGGGCGGACTGGACATGAGCCACTCGAACTTCACCACCCCCGGGGCTCCCGGCTCGATGCTGTCTACGGTGGAAGGAGCGATGAGGTCCACCTCGACGACCCCTTCCCCCTCTCCCGCGCCAATGGTCTTCCCCGTCAAGGTCTTGGCGAACTCCGTGAGCTCATAGATCTTTTTCAAAGAATCAGGGTTGAAGACGCCGTCCTTGTCCTCTTCATTCACGACCCCGAGAACGACCATATCGTGGAGGGAAAGGATCTTCTTCATCTTGTCGTGGAAGACCCGGACCGCCTCCTCCTTGGACAGCATGTTCTCCGGGTCTGTGTCCACCGAGATGGGATGAAGCCATTTGAAGCCATGCGGCCAGATGGAGGGTAGGCCGGCGAGAAAGGCCACGAGCAAGGTGAGGAGTGCTGTCACCAGTGTTACGGTCTTATATCTATCGACCGAGCGGTGTACAATCCAATGGGTTTCGGGCATGTCTTGGCTCCTTTTGGAAAGAGCTGCGTGGTCCGACTCTGTGCACTGTGACTTCAGGGCTTGAGGGTAAGATAGCTTCCCGATCGTGTCAACTTTGACGATAATGGGGTTTCCGACAGGCGCCCCGGCGCCCTTGCTTGATTAAATCGCCCATACATATTAAGCATGAAACAGGAAGGGGCAACCCGCCCCGGGAGATACGGGTGGCGAGGGGACGGGACTCCCTTCGGAGGGGCGCGCCTTCGCAACGATTACGCCTTTAGAGGAGCCGGGACGATGGACATCGTTGAAGCGATCAGGAGCAGGAAAAGCATCCGGGGGTTCCGGGCGGAGCCGATCGGCCAAGAGGTCCTCAAAGAGATTCTGGATACGGCGTGCCGGGCGCCCTCGGCGCTGAACACGCAGCCGTGGGAGTTCTTCGTGCTCGCAGGAGAGCCCCTCCGGCGGGTGTGCCGCGCGAATGTCGAACGCCTCAAGTCGGGCGCGCCCCTGGAGATCGAGGCGGCGGAATCCGGGTTTCCGCGGGACAGCGTATATCGGCGACGGCAGGTGGAACTTGCCAAGCAGCTTTTCCGTCTGATGGGGATCGAGAGAGGAGACGAGGAGAAGAGGGCGGAGTGGACGGAGCGGGGCTTTCGCCATTTCGACGCGCCTGCCGCGATTATCATCGTCCAGGATCGATCCCTGTCCGGAGCGGGCGCTTTGCTCGATATCGGATCGGTCATGCAGAGTATCTGCCTCGCCGCTCTGCAATACGGTCTCGGGACCTGCATCGCGCGGCAGGGTGTATTTTACCCGGATGTGTTGCGCGAGATCGCCGGGATTCCCGAATCGAAGCGGATTGTCATCGCCATCGCGATCGGTATCCCGGATTGGGATTTTCCCGCGAACGCGGTGGAAACGGAGCGGGAGAAGACGGAGGCGATTACCACCTGGGTCGGCTTCGATTAGGAGGCTGCCCAAAAAGTCCCATCTGCGGCGTTCGGCTTACGGGCCGAGCTCAACATGGCTGACGCCTTCCATCTTCTGCACCTGGTCCCGAAGAAGCGTGATCTTCTCCTTTTTCTTAAGGCCCTTGGTTTTGATCGAAATGTCACCGTTTCTTGCCGTTACCGTCACATCCGGGTAGGCATCGATGAGGGCGGCCCGGACCCTGCTTGCAAGCTCCTGGTCTTGCATCGCTTTTACCGAATACGTAATCGGCTGAAATTGTACCTCCTTTGCCGTGTCCACGATCGTGACCGCCGCCTTTTCGGGCGGGATCTCCGCGACGTTGATCACCAGGTCGAACCGTTCGGGTTCCATGCCGTTCATGCCGAACACGGATTGGAACCATTTCTGACGCTGCTCGTCCTCTTTGAGCAGAAGCTCCCGAGCCTTTTTCCCGGGGATCTTTTTCCTCGCCGCCTTCCATTCCACTCGTCTCTCCAGGTCCGCCGTCAGCCGGACCTTGAGGACATGGGAAACCTCGTTCACGAACATGTGCCCCGCCTCGCCGTGGTACACCACGCTGCCCTTGTTCAAGACGGACAAGAGGGCGGCCTGGTAGTAAGCAAGGGCCCGAGTCCGTGTGCTGGAGAGCTTGGTCAGGAGGGAGGAAGGGTCTTTCAGGGCCTCTTTCAGCTTTTGCGCAGGGACATGGTATTGCCGCGATGCCTCCTCCATGAGCGCCTCACGGCCTAGACACGCGTACCCGAGGTCCCGGGCGGTCCTTTCGGCAATCTTCTCACGGTTGCAGTAGGATTCCGCGGAAATGATCACGACCGTCATGTTCTGCATCCTCGCTCGGTTGGCTCCGGTACAAACGCCCTTCATGCGTCCCCGGAAGGCTTGGGTTCCCCGGGCCGGATTTCTATATTGTTGATTTCATCCATGCCCTCGGCCACTGACAAAATCTTCTTTTCGAGCCTTCCGGCCTTCCGGTCATCGCCTCTGGTGAAAACCAGGACATTGCCGTACTCGGACGTGACGGTTACGTTGGGATCCAGGTCCAGAAGCGCGGACCGGAGCTTGCACGACAGGGCCCTGTCCCTCAATTTCTGCCGATCCTGTTCTGTGAGGCGGAATGCCTCCTGTGAAGCGGCCTGGCAGATCAAGCGAACCGCGCCCTCCACTTCGATCTTGTCGATGCAGATCACGAGGTCATACAGGGAGGAGTCCCAGGGATCCACCCCGTAGAGCCTGCGTGTCCACTTCCGCCTTTCCTCATCGATCTTGGCGATCATCCTGCGGGCCTCTTTCTCGCTGACCTGTTCGCGTTCCCTGACTACAGCGACCCGAAGAGCGGGATCAGCCAGGATACGCACCTTCAGCACTTTTTCGATCTCCTGGAGAAGGATGTGCCCGGCCAACCCGTGGTAGACCACGTTGCCGTGCTTTACGCGATCCATCAGGGCGCACTGGATCTGCGTGATGTAGGAGAGCTGTCCGTGTGTGAAGCGGTCCAGGATGGAAGGCGCGTCGTGAATCGCGTGGACGAGCTTGATCTCCGGGATATTGAAGCGATCCGAGGCTTCCAGAAGAATGTCGCGGCTGATGCACTCGTAGCCAAGCGCCGCCGCTACGCCCTCGGCCACTTCCTTGCCCTTGCTGTATGATCCTCTGGAGATGGTTATGACAGCCACAATCTACCCCCTTTCCGTATTCGAGCCGTTCGCATTATGTCCAGTCTACAAGTAAAAAAGATAGATCGTTCCAATCATGACCACAAGGAAAAGCACACTCAATACTCCGCCCGCCTTCATGAAGTCCACGCTCCGATAGTGCCCGGGTCCCATGTAGAGGGCGTTGACCTGATGCGTCGGAAGTATGAATGAGTTGGAAGTGGCCAGGCCGACCACAAGGGCGGCCATCCGCGGGTCGGATCCGGCGGCCAGCGCCATGTTCACGACCAGGGGGACCAGGAGTACGGTGGCGCCCACGTTTGAGATGACGAGCGTAAAAATGGTGGAAAGGATCCCGATGACGGCGAGGAGAACAATCTGCGGGACGGAGCCCCCGAGGGCGCCGAGTACCTGGTGGGCGATCCAGGCCGCGGCTCCGGTTTTCTCTGTGGCGATCCCGAGAGGAATCAGGCCGGCCAGAAGAAAGATCGTCCGCCAGTCGACCGACTGGTACGCCTCGTCGATGGTGAGTACGCGGGTGATCACCATGCCCAGGGCGCCGGTCATCAGGCAGACGGAAAGCTGGATCTTGAACACGATGACCATGGTCAACGCCAGGACGAGCCAGAAGGCGGCGAAGGCCGCCTTCTCCGGTTTCATTTCCTCCATGTCGATCGGCGTGGTGAAGATGAGGAGTTTTTCGTTTTGCAGGTCTTTCAACCGCTTCCATGTGCCCTGGAACAGGATCGCATCCCCCACGCCCAATGTCACGTTGCTGATTTCGGTAACCAGGGTGCGGCCCTGGCGGTAGATGGCCAGCGGTGTGACCAGGAAATGATCCGCCAGCTTCGCCTGGGCCAGGGTCTTTCCGACGAGCGCGGAGCGAGGGGCAACGACCGCTTCGACGGTTCCGGAGTTCTCTTGCGACAGGGCGTCCTTGAACACATCGAGAGACGGTTTGAGAACCATCTCTTCTTCCTCGGCCAGCCGCTCGATATTCTTCTCCGATCCGTAGACGACCAGATCCATGTTGTCCCGGAGTTCCATGTCCCCCGGAGGGTTGAAGGTGGTGAACCGGGGAGGTTCGCGGACGGCCACCACGTTGACCAGGTATCGTCTTCGCACGTCTTCGATCGTCACCGGTTCGCGGTAATGGGTGAAGTTTTCGGGGGTGTGCAGCTCACGGGGCTCGCCCATGCCTTCGTAGGAATCTGTCAGGCTGAATGGTATTTCCTTGTCCTGGGTCTCCTCCGACGGTCCCTGCCTGGGCAGGACAAAACGCCCGAAGAGGACGAAGTACCCGATCCCGCACGCCACCAGGGCGGCCCCGATGGGGGTGACGTCGAAGAGGTTGAAGGGCTTCAGATGGAAAGGAGCCAGGAGGTCGTTCAAGAGAATCAGAGGACTGCACCCGACCAGGGTCAGGGTCCCTCCCAGGATGGCGGAGAAGCCGATGGGCATGAGCAGGAGGGAAATGGGAATATTGAGCTTCTTGCTGACCCGCTGGATGGCGGGCAGAAACAGGGCGGCGGCGCCGATGTTCTGCATGAAGCTGGAGATAGCCGCCACCGTTATGGAGATGGCGATCATGATCCGTGAAGTGGAGTTGCCGGCGATTTTCAGGACGGGCGTGACAAGCCGGTTGATGGTCCCTGTTTTGTCCAGACCGGCCCCGATGATGATCACGGCGATGATCGAGATGACCGCGTTCGAGCTGAACCCGACAAAGGCCTCCTGCGGACTGACGAGCTTGAGCAACGGCAGGGCCACCATGACCAGGATGGCGACTACGTCTACACGGATCCATTCCACGATGAACAGGAAAACGGCCACGCAGATCATGGCCATCACCATGATCATCTCCGTCGTCAGTTGTTCCATGGGTGCAACTCCTCCCCAAGCAGGTGGAATCCCCTTGATCGGTGCGCGCTAATGAAACGCCTTGTAGTCCCCGGCCAGAAACCGCTCCGCATATTCGTGGGCCATCTTCGTATTGGCGATCAGCATGTCCAATTGCCGGGAGCAGGCGGTCAGCCTGCCGAGCAGGGCGAGCGCCTCCTCGCACCGGGAGCGTGGATGCCGCCGGAACCAGGCGGTAACCAGATCGCCGCGGCGGTCCACCGCAAACCGGGACCGCAGCAGGGTCTCGGCGAGGAACCGGGCCCGCAGTTCCCGCCGGTCGGCGCGTGCCCCTCCGCCGCGGAATCGAAAGTTCACGAAATTGTTCTCCGGACTCTCTCCCACGAGGGCGTCCACCATGGTGTAATGATAGGCAAGGCGGAGGTTCAGGTTGATGTAGTCCCGTGCCGCCAGGAGGTAATTCCGGGCCCCCAGCTTTCGCGCCCCTGCTCCGCTTCCCGCCATGGAGGAGATCAGCACCGAGGTGAAGCCTTTCAGGCTCACCTGCCGTCTTCCCGCCCAGCTCATTGCCGGATCCGATATGCCCCGCCAAATCGCCTGGAAAGGGATGGAATCGATTTGCGATGGTTGAATGGTCTTTGCGCCTTCCCCCGCTCCGGCAAAGGCTCCCCCGAGATCGAGTACGATGATGTCCAAGGGAAGGTCCGTTTCGAGACGCCTTGCTCTGTGTTTTCGACGGCCCGCTTGCCTGTCCCCGAGGTCGAACACGGTTTCCATCGCCTTCTCGTGGACGAAACGGATGATGTCGTGGAGCGATGAACAGCCGTCCGTCCGGAAACGGGGGGAAGCCGGGTCTGTCAGGTGCAGAGGGAAGACGTACTTACAGAGGGGATCGTCTTCCCAGGAATTTTCCGGAACGCGCTCCTTCCGCACCCTCTGATGCGGCGGTTCCGGCCAGGGGGAGCCTCGGTAAATCCTGCGATGCGTGGCATCGAGGCCGATCATTTTTTCTTCTTTCAGGGCTTGCAGGGCCCCTTCCAACCCGAAAAGGCTGGGCACCTTCCACTCCCGGAGCAGCGCGGCGGCATGCCCCGCCGGGTTGCCTGTTTCAGAGATGCATCCCGCGAGGGACGGCAGCAGGGTTGCGATCTCGGGCGTGGCCGCCGGTATGAGCAGGATCGCCCCTGCCGGAACCCGGCCGGGCAGGGAGGCGGTCTCTACCCGAACCAGGGGGCCTGAAGCCCTGCCCGCCTGAACCGGAATGCCTCCCTCCAGGATCGGCATGGCATCGAGCGGCGCCGGCGAAGACACCTCCGCGATCGTTTCCTGCAAAAGCAGCGGGCGGGCCTGCACAACCCAGAGCTTGCCTCGAGGGTCCGAGACCCATTCGATGTCCAGGGGGGTGCGGAAGTGCCTTTCCAGCGCATGGCCGATTTCCCAGAGCCCTTTGAGATCTTCGTGGCTCAGACTGGGACGGTTCGTCTCTTCCCCGGAGGTTTCCTGCCGGAGCAAGCCGCCGCGGGGATCGATGACGAGCTTGCCGGTCTTCGGCCGGATGCATTCTTCGATCCGCTTCGCGGGATCCGAGCGTTCCACCAGGAACCGATCCCCGTCCATTTTTCCGGCCACCAGGTCCGGCGCCAGGCCCCAGACGGACTGGATCAGCATGCAGTTCCGGTCCGGTTTGTTCGGCTCCCGGGTATACAGGACGCCCGCGCTCCGGGCGTCTACGACCTCGAGAAAAAGAACCGCCATCGGTGTGTCGATCTCGCGGAGGACGAGTTCCCTCCGGTATAGATAGGCCCGGGGTTGAAAGCGGCTTCGGACGACCCGGCGGTAGGCTTGCAGCGCCTCGGCATTCGGCACGTTCAAGATGCTCTGGAATTGACCGGCAAAGCTGAAGCGGCCGTCCTCCCCCTCGGCGCTCGATCGCACAGCCCAGCCCAGGGGACCGTTGTTCCGGCCGGCGCATGAAAGGATTTCCCGCTCCATGTCCTCCGGCAGGGGGGCGTCGAGGATCTTCCCGCGGATCGTTTCAAGCCTGTTCCGGAGAAGATCCCTGTCCCGGACCGCCTCGAGTTCCTGCAAAAGGGGCAGAATGGAGGGAAACAGGCCGCCTTCATGCATGAAACGCCAATAGGCCTCCGTGGTGACAACGAAACCGGGGGGAACGCAGGCGGGGAGGATTTCCATCACCCGCCCGAGGTTGGTCGCCTTGTTCCCCGCGAGCCCCCGTGGGGCTTTCAGAACCTCGGGGAGAGACAGGGTGATCGGAATGAGCCGGCGGTCGGACCGAAGGGCGTGAAATCGGCCGGTCAGTCTATCCCGGATCCGGTCCAGGGTGCGGTACAAGCCGGCGAACCGATTCCGCGAAAGCACATTGAGATCTTCTACGAGCAGGAGAGTTTCGTCCGTCATCCGGGAGATCCTCTTCTGAAGGGTCGGACTCGTCGAAGGGTAGAACCGGAGGTCGGCTTCCACCTCCGACATCTGCTCGAGAAGGAGCGTGTTGCGGTCGAGCAGGGTGCGCAGGCACTGGTAAGCGTGCCGGGCATCCTGCCCCGGCTCTTTCCCCGCCCTGCGCCTTGTGGGACCGAACATCATCGGCGTTTTCCTATCCTGCCCGGATTCTTTCTGTGCGAAGGGCGTCGGCGGCCCTTTCGATGATTACGCGAAGATCATTCGGCTTGAAAGGCTTGGCGATGAAATCGAAGGCTCCCTTGGCCAATGCCTCCCGCGCCACCTCCACGGTGGCATAGCCCGTGATGATGATGACTTTGGTATGGCTGGAGCGGGCCAATACCTGCTCGAGGACCTGCATCCCGTCCACATCCTCCATGCGCACGTCTGTGACCACGATATCGAAGGTCTTTTCCTCGAGTCGTTTCAAAACGCCCGCGCCGTCGTCGTAAACCTCTACATGGTACCCGCTTTTTTCGAGTGCGGGTTTGAGACGCTTTCGCACGATCAACTCGTCGTCCACCACAACGATCTCCAACGGTTTCTTCATTACCATTCCGGCACCTCCCGTTGCAGCATGGTCGTCTGTTTGAGAAATGCGGCGATGCTTTCCTGGAAGCCTGTTCCCACAGGCTCTCCCCCTGCCGGGTCCCCGCGAAGGGTCATGCCTGCCGCCAGTGAATGGCCAAGCACCCGAACCCTCTCCTCTCCCTGTGCCCACGAAAGGTGAGATGCCCAGTACATCCACTTGTCGGCGATGCGGCACCGGTAGACGGGATACGGGTGTTGTGCTGCGAGAAAGGGCTTTTGAACGCCTCGAGGCCGGCAGGGGGGGGATGTCCCATAAAGGTACAGCCTCTGCTCGGCAGGCTCCATGCCGACAGAGCACCAGAAAAGCCGAAGAGAGGAGACGGCCGGCAAGCGGAGGAGCAGGAAATCATCGCCTGCGTAAAGGTCCAGTCGGACCGTCCTCTTGTCCGCCTTTTGCCTTCCGGTGTCCTCGAGGCGGAGCCGCCGGCCGCCGGCCTCGTCCGGGGAACGAGTCAGGCCTTCCAGGAAGACCCGCAAGGGCAGCAGGGAAGTTGTATCGGGCCGGCCGCTCGGTTGCCGGGCGAGGCTGTCTCGGATCACGGCCTCTGCGCCCTTCACACCCCCCAGCGCGAAAACCCGGAGGGTCCACAGCCCGGTCTCTTCGTCCATCAGGGTTGCCACAGGCGGGGGGCCGTCCGGGAGGCTGTCGGCGAGCCATTGCGCCGCGCCCAGGTGCCCCCAGCCGACCCATTCCGTCAAGCTTTCGGGCGCAACCGCTCCGGTGGGCGTTCCGGAATCCGCGCCGGTCCCGTAAACCGGGGCCCGTGTCATGTCCTGAAAGAGGGCCTGCAACGCCAGAGTCTCCCAATCCGCTGTTTCTCCCCGCGATGCAAGGCCCTGCCGCCCGGAAGCCGCGAACGCCTCTTTCAGGATTTTCTCGGAGACGGCTCGCAGGCGGTCGAGTGCTTCGTACCCTTCGTCGCTGTGCGAATCGGAGATCACATGCATGTCATACAAGATCCGGCGAGCGCCTTCGTACACACGATCTATCCGGGCTTCCATGTACCGGCGGTCGAGGATATACTCTCCGGACTGCTTCTCCTCGAGGTCCCTGAAGATCTCCAAGACCTCACTGTGCTGTTCCACGAGTCGCCGGAACCGTATGATCTTCCGGTCGATCGCGATCGGCGCGAGCGACCTCTCTCGTGATGGATCCCAGCGCGTCCAGAACCCCATTGCTCTCCTCGACCCTGTCAGCCGCTTCCCGCCCGGCTTCTCCGCAGAGAGGGAACCACCAGGGTACACTCCAGCTCTTCGCGTATCCGCACCAGCCAGTGCGACCGTACAGGCTGGTGCCCGCGGCGGAGGAATCTCTCGTTGCCTCCCCAGACCACCGCCTGGAAAGGCCTGTGCTCGGCCAGGTACTTCAGCAATTCGGAGGGCGGATCGCCCTGCCGAACCGCGCCCACCGCCCCCAGACCGAGGGCGTGAATTTCGTTGAGGCAGCCCTTCACGGCGAGTTCTCCCCGCCTTTTGACCGACAGGCCCTTGTGAGCGCCGTCCCCGGCGGATACCTCGTCAACCGAAGGGGGGGGCCAGCGCAGAAGCATGAGAAGGCAGAGCTCAGCCCCCATCCTGCGAGCCAGTTCTACGGAGTAGGTGGTTACCTCGCCGCGAACCTCTGGACTGTCCAGAAGGATGAGGATCTTTCTCGGCACGTTTTTCTGCCTTCCCATTCAAGGGGAACGCGTTTGCGGTGATGGCCGGGGACGATTCCTTCCTACGCAAGAACTACGCCATCAGGTTGTGAAGAGGGGAAACTGATTGATTTTCTTAAGGAATCAATCGATTCGACACCTGATTCAGGCCTTCGGAATATCCGAGAGATATGTTGCATTTTGCCACAAAACTTCCTCAAAATTGAAGAATCTTGTTGGAAAGCAAATAGATGCCGATCTGTTCAAGAGAGGGGGGTTGTGTTACTATATGCAACACAAGGGAGATATTTCTGTTGCAAGAGGTGCCTGGTGCGATGAACCGTATCGAGGAACACGGGATGAGAAACGAGGAAGCGAAAAGCGAGGATCTCCGGAGGCCCGGGGCGGGCGGCATCCCGCCCCGGGGCAGGCTGCTCCTCGTGGATGACGATGCGGTGAGCCTGAAGAATACGGCCCGATTTCTGAAGCGTCGGGGCCACGACGTTACATCGGCCACCGGGGGAAAACAGGCCCTGTCGAAGATCCGGAAGGGCATCTTCGACGTGGTCCTCACGGATTTGATGATGGACGAGGTGAACGGGATCGATGTATTGCGGTTTGCAAAGCGGAATTCTCCGGATACGGAGGTCGTCATCATTACCGGCTATGCAACTGTCGCATCTGCGATCGAGGCGATGAAAAAGGGGGCGTGTCACTACCTGCAGAAGCCTTTGCGCCTGGATGAGCTGGATTGCGTGGTCGGCAATGCGCTGGAAAAGATTCAGCTTCGAAACGAAATCCGCCGCCTCGCCGCCAAAAAGGACAGCCCCTGGGGGGTTGAGCAGATCGTGGGGCAGAGCCCCGTCATGATTGCGCTGAAAAAGCTGATTCCCCAGATCGCGTCCACGAATTCGAATATCCTGATTACCGGAGAGTCGGGTACCGGCAAAGAACTCGTGGCCCGGGCGATCCATCAGCTGAGTCCGAGGGCGGAGAAACGGTTCCTCGCTATGAACTGCGCGTCCTTTTCCGAAGAGTTGCTCGCCAACGAGCTTTTCGGGCACGAGCGGGAAGCATACACCGGGGCCGTCTCCGCACGGCCCGGCCTGCTGGAGAGCGCCGACGGGGGAACGATTTTCTTTGACGAGGTGGGGGATATGCCCCTGTCCATGCAGGCCAAGTTGCTTCGTGTGGTCCAGGAGCGGGAGCTCCACCGGGTGGGGGGCGTTCGCCCGGTTTCGATCGACGTGCGGATTATGGGCGCCACGAACAAGGACCTGAAGAAAGCGATCCAGGCCGGTCTGTTCCGGCAGGATTTCTATTATCGTCTCAATGTGGTTCCCCTCCACCTCCCGCCGCTTGCAGAGCGTAAAGAGGACGTCCCTCTGCTGGTCCACCATTTTCTGAAGAAGGTGGTCAGGCGGTCGAACCGGGCCCTGCTGGGCTTCAGTCCGGAGGCGATGGAACTGATGAGGCGGTACGATTATCCCGGGAATGTCCGGGAACTGGAGAATATCGTGGAGAGGTGCGCAGCCTTCGCGACCGAGGAAAGGGTCCAAGCCGAGGACCTGCCTCCCGACATCAAGGAGATGGACATTTTCTCCTTCCCCAGAGAGGACCATTCCTTTCGTACGCTGGAGGAGTTGGAAAAGGAATATATCTACTGGGTGATGGCGAGAACCGGGAAGAACAAGTCCCAGGTGGCCAGGATTCTGGGGATCGACAGGGTTTCCCTGTATCGGAAACTCAAGAAATACCAGATCGTTGAGGAATAGACCTCCGGAAAGGCATCTCACATGGCGCTCCGCAGCTTTTTTGCAGGCAGGCATTTTCATGCCCCGGATGCCGGTCCGGGGACCTCGACGGCACGGGCGGGAATGGACGACGGGGACGGCGTGGCTTCCGGGAAGGGGCCCGGCGCCTTCCCGGTCATGATGCAGGACCAGGTGGAGAAGGCCTTGCTGGAAAGGCCCGGGTTCAGTATCCGGGCCCGGCTCACCCTCGGGTTCCTCCTCTTCTTCCTGCTCAGCACGGGGGTCACCGTGGGCGCATGGATTACACTGAACCGGATCGAGCGGAAGATCCGCTTCCTCGAGATCTCAGACCGCTACACCACAGAGATTCAGCAGGCCCGCCGCTTCGAGAAGAACTACTTCCTTTACGGGACGAATCTCCGGGATGTGCAGGAACATATCCGGAATGCTTCGGCCCTGCTGACCTCCGGGAAGGCGGGGCTCGAAAGCGTGATCGGAGAAGACAAGTACCTGAGCGTGGAGGGCCATCTGAAACGGTACGCGCAGTTGTTGGAGAGGCTCCGGTCGAAAGCCGGGGGACCTGCCGCCGATCGACCGGAGATCGAATCGGAGCTGCGGCAGCATGGGGCGGCCATGGTCTCGCAGGCCCTGGATCTGGCGGAAAGGGAACGCAAGAGCGTGGATCTCATGCTCAAGCTTTTCAAGAGGCTTCCTCTCGCCTTTCTGGCGGTATTGTTGCCCCTGATCATTTACACCGCGAATTTCCTGGCGCGTCAAATGCTCGGGCCCCTGGGCCGCATGCTGAACGTTACCGAACGAATCGCCCAGGGGGATTTTACTCCGATTCCGCCGGCGAGGCGTTTCAAGGATGAGTTCACGAACCTGGCCATTGCCTTGAACCACATGATGGAAGAATTGCAGCGCCGCCACGATCTGCTCGTCAAATCCCACAAGCTGCGTGCCGTGGGCACGCTGACGGCGGGGATCGCCCACGAGTTGAATAACCCGCTGAACAACATCACGCTTACGTCCGCTATGCTGGAAGAGGATTACGACAGCCTGGACGATGAGGAACGGCTGGACATGATCGGGGATTTGACGGGGCAGGCGGAGCGGGCGACTCGGATCGTCCGGAACCTGCTGGATTTCGCCAGGGAGAGCGAAATCGAACCGGAGTCGGTGGCGATCGGGGACCTGCTTGACGAAACCCTGCGGCTCACTGCGAACGAGATCAAACTCAAGAAGGCGAAGATAGAGCTCGAAGTGGATGAGAACCTTCCGCCCATCCATGGGGATAAGCAGCACCTGAACCATGTTTTTCTGAACTTGATCCTGAACGCGCTGGATGCGATGCCCGGCGGCGGCCTTCTGGGAATCCGCGTTGAAAAGGATCTTGAGCCGGGCTATGTTGCCGTCCGCGTTCGGGACAACGGGGACGGCATCCCCGAGCATATCGTCACGAACATCTTTGACCCCTTCTTTACGACCAAACACCGGGGCAAGGGAACGGGCCTCGGACTCTCCGTGTCGCTCGGGATCGTCAAGCAACACGGCGGGGACATCCGCGTAGAGAGCACGGTCGGAAGGGGGACAACCTTCACGGTGCTGCTTCCCATTACGGCGGTGCCCGCGGAATTCGGGACGGCGCAGGATGTTGCGTCCGCCTCGGGCGGAGAAGGACCGGCCGGGCGGCGGCCCGCCTGACGTCTCGAGCATCCATAGGCTCACCCATGGGACGGAAGCGGCCGATAACATGAGATGGAACCGGGCGCCGGCAGGAAAACCCTTTGAAAGGATTTGGCATGGGAATACGGGAAGCGGGTGAAAAAAAGAGGGAAGGGAAGAACAATTTTATCATTGTAATCTTTGATTCCTGTCGATACGACACATTCGTCGAAGCCGCGCCGAAGACCATCCGGCAGCTCGGCAAGGTGGAGAGGCGATACAGCTATGCGTCCTGGACGGCGCCCTCCCACTACAACCTTCTTATGGGACTGGTGCCCCATGTGAGTCCCTCCCGTGTCTACGCGTCCGAATACTACAAAGATGACTTTTTCCGATACAACGAGCGGCTCGGCTCGGATGGAATCGACTTTGGAAAGCTCGTCCCGCAGCTGTACCTGCCGATCTATCTGCAGAAAGAGCTCGGCTACCGTACGCATGCCAAGGTTTCTCTGCCGGTGCTGAATCCCAGGACGCCGATCAACCAGGGGTTTGATACCTTTCGGCTCATGGAAAAGCACAACGATATGGCGGCCATGCTGGATGAAATGACCTTTCCGGAAGACCGGCGCTCTTTCTACATGCTGAATGTAGGCGAGACGCATTATCCCTATGCGCTTCCTTCGGAGGACCTGGCGAGCCTGAATCTGCCCCATATCAGCGGTGTGCACGGCGTGTTCAAGCACATGGATCAGCACGTCGAAGATGGGCGGCTCAAGCGGGAGAAGCCTCCCGATTTTTTTGATGAAGAGAAGCTCGCCTACCTGAGGGAACGGCAGGTTGAAGCCGTCAGATACCTCGACCGGGTCGTGGAGCGGCTCTTCAACATGGTGCCGAGGAATACGTGGATCATCATTACTTCGGACCATGGGGAACTCTTCGGCGAAGAGGGCTATTTCGGCCATGGTCCGATTCAGCACGACAAGGTCTACGAGGTTCCGTTTCTGGAGGGCCTTGTGCCTTGACGCCGGGAACCCGGGGTCATTCCGCCGGAACGATTCGCAGGAGGCCGACGGCGTCCCTGAGGAGCAGGGCGGCGAAGAGACCGAGCAGGCAGGCCAGGACGCGCATGGTCCGGATGTAGCCCTTGCCGGTCAGGAACGAACGGGACTTGCCGGCGAGAACGGCGAGAAACACCTTTGAGCCTACGAGAAAGAGATAGAAGCCAAGCAGGAACAAGAGGGGCGCGGGAAGCCCCTCTTTTGCGCTTCGCAGGACGAACGGGCCGCCCACGGTGCTCCAGAAGATGTATGGGTGAGGGTTCAGGGCATTGATGATCGCCCCTTTCCGGACGGATCGTGCCTCGTCCCGTGCGTCTTCCGGGACGACGGGGCCCGTTCGGAAGGCATCCCGGGCCAGGTACAGGACATACCCGCTTCCCACGAGCGAAATCAGGCCCAGCAGCCGGTTGAAGCCTTGCAGCCGGGACAGCACGAACAGGGAGACGAGGATGATGGGCAGATCCGTTATCAAGGGGGCTATGGCGACTTTTGCCCCCTCGCGTGCATTGTGTTTGAGGGTCTGTGTGATGACGAGGGTGAGCAAGGGGCCGGGAGCAAAGCCCGCGGCCAATCCGAGAACGGTTCCGGATGCAAGGGCGGAAAGCATGTTGGGAGTGATCCCCGCGGCGTTTCTTCGATGAACAGGGCGCCGGCGCCGCGCGCGGCGGACAATCGATTTCCTTTAGCCCAAAAGCCGCCTGAACGCAACCGTCCACCCGTTCACGGGGCTCTTTCAACCACACAGGAAACGGGGGGGATACTGGACTTTTCCGCACGAAAAGGACAGAATTGCTCTCTCTGATCGAGGAGAAGCAATCATTCCCCGCGACATTCGCCCTTTACAGGGGCCGTTTTGGGAGCGAATGGGATGCAACCGAAGGATTCCCACCCGAGAACCATGTATGACAAGATCTGGGACGATCATCTGGTCCTCGACGACGGTGTTCAGGCGCCCCTGATCTATGTCGACCGTCATCTGATCCACGAAGTCACCTCCCCGCAAGCCTTCGAGGGCCTGCGGCTTGCGGGCCGGAAGGTGAGACGGCGGGATCTCACCCTGGCCACCATGGACCACAACGTGCCGACCCATACCCGGGATATGCGGGCTGCCGAGCCGCTTTCCCGCCTGCAGATGGAGACGCTGGCAGCGAATTGCGAGGAATACGGGATTCGCATATACGCCTTGGGTCACCCGTGCCAGGGCGTTGTTCACATCATCGGCCCGGAACTCGGTTTTACCCTCCCGGGTGCGGTTATCGTGTGCGGGGATTCCCACACGAGTACCCATGGCGCCTTCGGCGCCCTGGCCTTCGGGATCGGAACGAGCGAGGTGGAGCATGTGCTCGCGACCCAGACCCTGAGACAATACAAGGCCGGCAACATGGAGGTCCGGGTGGAAGGGAGGCTGAAGCGGGGGGTATTCGCCAAAGACGTCGTCCTGGCGATCATCGGCACGATCGGTACGCTGGGCGGGCAGGGGTTTGTCATCGAGTATACGGGCGAGGCGATCCGCGCCCTGTCGCTGGAAGGCCGGATGACGGTGTGCAACATGAGCATCGAGGCGGGGGCGAAGGCCGGGATGGTGGCGCCGGACGAGAAGACCTTTGCGTACCTGCGTGAGAGGGAGTTTGCCCCGAAAGGGGCCATGTTCGAGAGGGCGATCTCCTACTGGGAGACCCTGGCGTCCGATCCAGGGGCGGTGTTCGACAAGCGGGTGGAGATGAAAGCGGACGATATTCTCCCCCAGGTCACGTGGGGGACGCATCCGGGGATGGTGACGGACATCGAGGGGCGCGTGCCGGACCCGGCTGCCTTCGAGGACCCTGGGGAGAGGGAATCGGTCCGTCGCGCCCTCGCGTATATGGGGCTCGATCCCGGAACGAAGATAACGGATATCCGGATCGACAAGGCCTTCATCGGGTCCTGTACGAACGGCAGGATCGAAGATCTCCGGGTCGCCGCGGGCGTCGTCAAGGGACGGAAGGTGCACGGGGCTGTGCATGCGATGGTTGTCCCCGGGTCCGAACAAGTCCGTCGGGAAGCGGAGGGAGAAGGACTGGCCGGTATTTTCCGCGAAGCGGGATTTGACTGGCGGGGCCCAGGGTGCTCCATGTGTCTCGGCATGAACGAGGATGTCCTCAAGCCCGGGGAGCGGTGCGCCTCCACGTCCAACCGGAATTTCGAAGGCAGGCAGGGGAAGGGGGGGAGGACCCATCTGGTCAGCCCGGCCATGGCGGCGGCCGCCGCCCTGGAAGGGCGTTTCGTGGACATTCGTGAGTATCTGTAGGAGGGATTTTGGAGCCGTTCAACACCCACGAAGGCATCGCGGTGCCCCTCGACCGCCCGGACGTGGACACAGATCAGATCATCCCGAAACAATTCCTGAAGAAGATCACGAAGACAGGCTTCGGGAAGCATCTCTTCCACGACTGGCGATACCGTGACGACGAGGGGAAAGAGGAAAATCCGGACTTTCCCCTGAATCAGGCGCGATACAAGGGGGCGAGCATCCTGCTGGCACGCGACAATTTCGGGTGCGGTTCCAGCAGGGAGCACGCGCCCTGGGCGCTTCTCGACTTCGGCATCCGTGTGGTGATCGCGCCGTCCTTCGCGGACATCTTCTTCAATAACTGTTTCAAGAACGGTATCCTTCCGGTGATCCTGCGGCGGGAGGAAATGGACCGCCTGTTCCGCTACGTCGAAGGCAGGGAGGACGCCAGGCTGACGGTGGATCTCGAGGCCCAGGAGGTCAGGGCGGAGGATGGCAGTGTGTACGCCTTCAGCGGTCTCGATCCGTTCCGCAAGGAATGCCTGATGAACGGTTGGGACGACATCGAACTCAGCCTCAAACACGAAGCGGAGATCCGTGCCTTTGAAGAAAGGCACGCATCGGCTCATCCCTTCTATTTCGTGCTGAACGCAACCCCTCAGGGGTGATTTCCCACGGCCGTCTCCATGCTGTCCCTGCCGGGCTTCCCTTCCTCCCGTGACGCCGCGGCTCTTCGCACAATCTCGAGGAAATGCGTGTGGAACCGCGGGTCCGGGGTGAGTTCCGGGTGGAAGGTAAGCCCGAGGATGTTTCCCTGCTCGACGGCCACCGGCTCCCCGGCGTGAGAGGCGAGCACCGAGACAGCCGGCCCGGTCCGGACGATGCGCGGCGCCCGAATGAAGATCGCCCGAAAAGGATCCGCCCGCCCGGCGGTCTCCGCAGTGCGACCCACGGACAGGGATGTCTCGAAGCTGAAAACCTGCCGGCCGTAAGCATTTCGGCGTATGTCGATGTCCAGCAGCCCCAGCGATGATCCCGCTTCTCCGTCGATCCGTGTCGCCAGGAGGATGAGGCCCGCGCAGGTCGCAAGGATAGGCATCCCCCGCCCGCCGAGCCTCGCCAGGGGATCCCAGAGCCCGTATGTTTTCGCCAGCTTTCTCTGGGTAGTGGTTTCTCCTCCCGGCAGAACCAGGCCGTCGCATCCATGGAGGTCGTCCGGCTTCCGGACCTCTACGGTCCGGATCCCGAGCCTTCCGAGGACCTCCTCGTGCTCACGGAATGCCCCCTGCAGGGCAAGGACTCCGATCTTCATTCTCTTTTTCGATCTTCGCGGAGTTGTTTCCCGACGAGGCAGCGGAGAGATTCTTTTCGGTTACCAGCCACGCACGGAGAGCCGTTCCGTTTCCGGGATGTCTGCAACCTGGTTGCCTCGCATGGCCACGCCCAGCCCTCGGGAGACCTGGGCGATCCTCGCCGGGTCTTCATAGTGCGTCGTCGCCTCCACAACAGCCTTGGCCCGGGCCGCAGGATTCTCCGATTTGAAGATCCCCGAACCCACGAAGACGCCGTCGGCCCCCAGCTGCATCATCAGTGCCGCGTCCGCGGGCGTGGCAACGCCGCCGGCGGCGAAATTGACCACGGGGAGGCTGCCGGTTCGGGCGACTTCCGTGACGAGCTGTCCCGGCGCCTGGAGTTCTTTGGCCGCGGCGTACAGCTCATCCGGCCGAAGGGATTTCAGCCAGCGGAGCTGCCCCTGGACCTTGCGCATGTGCCGGACCGCTTCGACAATATCGCCGGACCCCGCTTCGCCCTTCGTTCGGATCATGGCGGCGCCTTCCGAGAGCCGCCGGAGGGCCTCGCCAAGGTCCCTGCATCCGCAAACGAAGGGAACCTTGAAGGCAAACTTGTCGATATGATTTTTCTCGTCCGCAGGGGTCAGCACCTCGGATTCGTCGATGTAGTCCACTTCGAGCGCCTCGAGGACTTGTGCCTCGACAAAATGCCCGATTCTTGCCTTGGCCATGACAGGGATCGTGACCGCTTCCTGAATCCGTACGATCACCTCGGGATCCGCCATGCGGGCCACTCCCCCCTCGGCGCGGATGTCCGCGGGCACCCTTTCCAGGGCCATCACCGCGCACGCACCGGCGTCTTCCGCGATCTTGGCCTGTTCAGGGGTCGTCACGTCCATGATGACCCCTCCCTTCAGCATCTGGGCCAGGCCCTTCTTCGCTTCCCAGGTTCCTCGTTCTTCGTCCATGGCTTTCTCACCGTCCTTCTCGTCTCGACGGAATCGAAGACGAATGCACGCTTTCCGAATTCTCCTGCCCCAAGGCGTCCCACGGCTCTCCGGTGTGCACGCCCTGTCGAAGCCGGATGACACGGCGGGCAGGCGGACAACAACGCTACAGACATAGGTAACAGAAGGATCGCGGTCTCGTCAAGGGAGCGGACTAAAGCCAGTAGAGGAACTTGCGGCACTTCGGACAGACTTCGAGCCCTTCGTTCTGCTTGGACTCTTGTACGAACAGGGTCGGAAGCTGCAGGAAACATCCGTAGCAGACGCCCTCGTTGACCGGGGCGATCGCACGGCCGTATCTTGCAAAGAGGCGGTCGTAGTGCCGGAGAGTCTCCGGAGCGAGCTGCGCCCGAAGCTTGTCGTGAGCCTGCTGCAGGGAGGTGAGATTGCGAAGGACAAACCCCATGTCCTTTTCTTCGTTCGCGTATTGTTCCTCCGTGGCGTCACGGATCATGATGTCCAGGTCATGAAGCTTGATCAGTAACTCGAGTTCCGCGTTCATGGATGTTCCTCAAAGGGGGTTCGAAAACTCGGGGGCCTCGGCCCTATGAACAAATCTGCTTCACCAACTCCAGGCATTGTTCCGGTGTCTCGGCGTTTCGCAGCCGCTCGATGTTTGCAGGGTCGCTTGCGAGTCTTGCGATGCTCCCCAGGAGGGGAAGGTACTGGTTGGATACCTCGCGATGGGGGGCGATGACGAGGAAGAAGACATGCACCTTTTTTCTGTCGACCGCCTGAAAGAAGACGCCCTTCTTCGACAGGCCGAAGACGAGATGCAGGCGGTTCACCACGAGCGACCGGCCATGAGGGATGGCTACGCCCTCCCCCAACCCGGTGGAACCCAGCGCCTCTCTCTGGAGGACCATGTCCAGGAGAATGGGCTTGTAGGACTCTTCGACGTCCAGCATCGAGACGAGTTCTTGAAGAACCTCTTCCTTGGTGGACGACTGAAGGCTTAAACTGATAAGATCCGGGGTAAGAAAATCCGACGGTTTCATGCGGTAATGCCTTTCATGATTAGCGTATATAACAGATTCTTTTCCTGAACTCAAGACGGTTCGTTGTGCAAGAAAGCGACCGGAGGCCTGCTCCTTCGAAAAGCCCCTGAATTTTCAAGGAGAAAAGCCCGGCAGCGGAAAGAGGCGATCACCGACATGTGGGTGTGCGGCAAGGGACGGGCGGTCCGGCTCGGGCTCCTTTTGTTTGTCTGGTGGCATTTGACGGGGATTTCGGCCTTCCATCGTCCCGGGGAAGAGGTTGCGCCGTTTGACGGCCCGGCTGCCGAATCCTTCCGGCAAGGCATCTCTGCCTACAAAGACGGCAGGTACGAAGAGGCGATCGTCCATCTTGAAAGATCCCTGAGAACCCCGACCGAGTGGCAGGAGTACCCCTACTTCTATCTTCTCAAGTCTCACTGGGAGGCGGAGCACGTAGCCGAGGCCCTTGGATTCTGCAAGGCCTTCCAGCATCATTTCCCGGAGAGCCCGCTGCTCGACAGGGTGGCCTATATCGAGGCGGAGGGATACCGGAAGAGCTGCGCCTACTGGCTCGCCTCACGGGCGTACGAATCCTACTTGAAGAAAAGGGATTTCGCCGGGGTACGACTGCAATACGGGGAGGTTCTGGAGCAACTGGAACGCTTTCCGGAGGCATATGCGAACTACCAGCACATCCGGGAGAAATGGCCCCGGTCCCCGGAGGATTCCATAGCGAAGTTTCGTGCCCGGAAGATCGTCAAGGAGCATCCGGAAGCGATTGAGTCGATACCAAGGGCCGATTACCTCCGGGAGGAGGCAAGGCTGTGTCTCCGGGAACGGGCCTATACGGAAGCCCTGTCGTTCTACGCGGAATTGCAGGGCTTACCCCTGTCCCGGGAAGAGCGGGAAACGGTTTTTTCGAAACGCATTTTCGCCCTTACGGGGAGGGGAAATCTGGATGAGGCGCGTAAGCTCCTCCGCTCGTTTCAGAAGGAGTGCCCGAGATCCGGGAAGATCCCGGCGTCCATGCTGGTGGTCGGAAGGGGTTACTGGAGAAGGAATCGGAATCGCGAGGCCTTCCCCGTCCTAAAACGTCTACTTGAGGAATATACCGATAGCGAAGAAGCGGGACGGGCGGGTTTCATCCTGGGGCGCATTCATTTCGAGGAGAGGCGTTGGAAAAAGGCGATCCGCCAGTACCGGGAGACGCGGTTTCTCTTCCCTGACACCCGCTGGGAGGAACAGGCGGCGTGGGGGGAGGCCTGGTGCTATTACCTCATGGGCAGGTATGATGCATGCGCTGAGCACCTCCGGGAGTGTCTCGGGGACCATGTCTGGGACGCGGGCATTCCGCGCGCGCTGTACTGGCAGGCCCGTTGTCTGGAAAAGGCGGGCAGGGTTCCCGAGGCCCGCCCGATCTATGGGAGGGTGCGGGATGAGCATCCCGAGAGCTACTACAGCGTGCTGGCGGAGTGGAGGCTCACCGGAGAGCCGCTGGAGGAGGTGATCGCCCCCGGAGGGGCGGCGGAGCCGGGGGAGGCGGACGCAACCGATGGGCCGACGGTGTTCGAGAAACTCGATGATCCGGCCGTGCCGTTGCTGATCGACGTCGGACTTGCGAAGGATGCGGTTGCGAGGTTGGACTGGTTGCGGGTCGGCACGAAGCGAGCGAACATGACGCCGGAGGATTGGGTGGAAGCCTACTGCGTGGCCGGAGATATCCTGAAGGGGCTGCGAACGGCCTGGCGGCTGGGTCTGCTTCCGGCCCTCCTCCCTGAAGGAATTTCCGGGCGGGACCCGGGAGCGCGGAGGTTCCTGCGCCTCCTCTATCCTTCGCCGGACCGGTACGATATCGAGGGAAAGGCGCGGCGGAACGGGCTGGACCCGTTTCTTGTGGCGGGGTTGATCCACCAGGAAAGCGTATTCATGCCGGACGCGGCCTCTCCAGCCGGGGCGATCGGTCTGATGCAGATTATGCCCGCCACGGGTAGAAGGGTGGCGGAAAAGATGGGAATGGATGGGTTCAGCGTCGAGTCGCTCCGGGACCCCGATATGAACGTTACGATCGGAACCGCGTACCTGGCGGGCCTTGCCTATCGGTACGAGGGAGATTGGCCGAAGGTTTTCGCGGCGTACAACGCGGGGCCGGGAGCGGTGGCACGGTGGAGCGCGCGCATGCCCTTTGCAGAGACAGATGAATTTGTGGAGGGAATCCTGTATCGAGAGACCCGGATCTACGTGAAAAAGGTGATCTACAATTGGTCCCTGTACCATCGGCTCTACGGTCGAGTCTCCGGGTTGGAAGCCTCCCACATCGAGTGAGCGTCGCGGGACTAGCGGATGGGTGTTATGATTTGACAGATGACAGGCAATCTTCTATGTTTGACCGGAAAATGCCGGATTTTCCGTGGATCGATCCGAAATGCCGAGGTTTATATTGACGGGTGTTGTACTGGCCCTTTCGCTCCTCTCATCCTAGTTGAAGGTTCCCTTTGACGGAAAAAGCCACAACGACAGTGAAGAAAAAGGCGAAATCCTCCAGGGTCTCCCGGAAGGAGAGAGATCGTCTGATCGAGAAGTACGCCCCCATGATCAAGCATCTGGCCCTGCGGATCGCGATGCGTCTGCCGAGCCATATCGAGTTGGAGGACCTGATCAACTCCGGTGTCATCGGGCTGATGGACGCCATCGAGAAATTCGACCCGGAGAAGGGGGTTCGTTTCGAAACGTATGCGGAGTTCAGGATCCGGGGCGCGATTCTGGACGAATTGCGCGCCCAGGACTGGGTTTCCCGGTCGGTTCGGCAAAAGGCGAATCAGTTGAGCCGGGCATATGCGGAACTCGAGCAGAAGCTTGGAAGGTCCGCTACCGATGAGGAGGTCATGTCTCAGCTCGGCCTCGACCGGGACTCGTTTTACAAGCTGGTCGACCGGGTTCGTTCGATCTCTCTCATCAACTGGGATGAGATCACGGGGCGTGAGAAGCTTGACGGGACCACGGGCGAGGTTCCCTCGGATTTCTGGAAAGGGACGGACCCCTTTCGGGATTTGAATATCCGGCGGGTGCGGCAGGTGCTTCAGAATGCGATCGAGATTCTTCCGGAGAAAGAAAGGATTGTGGTCTCTCTCTATTATTATGCGGATTTGAACATGAAAGAGATCGGGGAGGTCCTGGACATCACGGAATCCCGGATTTCCCAGATCCATACGAAGGCCATTCTTCGGCTCAAGGGAAAGATTCTCAACACGTTCAGCTGAAGCGGCTCGCCCCCTTTCCCCCTTGTCTCTTCGCCTTTGCCTCGAATTACCTAAATCCGTGTTCTTGTTACGAAAATGAAACCTCTTTCGGCTAATGCAAGGGAGACGAAAATCCGATCTTCCTACCAGGAAGAGGGACAACGCACCTCCGCGGCAACGTACAAGCCTGATTTGCTTTGATCACCTGCGAAGGTTCGGCAAGGCTTGGGGGAAGATCCGAGGATAACGATGCAACAGGGATCCCTTCATTGGGTACGTGAATACATCCGGCGTGTTCCTGACATTCGGCGGGAGAAAGTCAGGGACATGCGCCGAAGGCTTGCAGCCGGCTCATGGCATCCGCAAAGCACGCGTGTGGCCGAAAAGATCCTTTACGAACATCTCTTCGATACCCGACCTTCCGTCAGCCTGTCAGCCTCTCCCGGACGAGTCCCTGGAGGGCACTGAGTTCATGCAGGGCCGCCTCGGCTTCCGCCTCGGTCAAGGTGCCAAGCCCGCAGCTTGTGGTCAGTATCAGGTTCGCGAGCAGCCTCTCCCGGGAGATTCCCTTCCCGACTAACTCATCAAGCCCCGCTTTGAGCCTTTCAAGCAGTTCATGCGGACTCGGTCTCCGGTCAAGGCGCTGGCTCGGAACGATGCCCCAGGCCAGATATCCCCCTCTGTCCATGAATGCGGCGAGAGAGTCCGCATAGAGGCCGATGGAATCCATGTACGCATAGGCGTCAAAGTTGATGATATCGACGCCGGCTTCCACCATCAGGCTCCAATCCGTGTTCCCGCAGCAATGACTTCCCACCAGGGCCCCTTTGCTCTTTACGGCGGAGAAGTTCTCTCGAAGGATGGCGATGGTCTGTTCCCTGGAAAGATTGATATACGCTGAAGATCCGAAGGCTGACAGGATCGGTTCGTCAACAAAGAGGATCTGCTTCTTCCCGCACGACTCCAGGTATTCCGATTGCCAGAGGGCCTTCATCAGAATGGCTTTTCGGACCACGTCTTCGAGGGTTTCGTCGAACAATGCAGGCAGGCCTGCATCGTCCAGGATGGAAAGTCCGAATGTCAGGGGCCCCGTGACCTGTCCCTTCACGCAGGCAAGCGAGGGGCCTTCGGCCTGGCCGAATTTTTCCCGGAAGGCGACCAGCCCCTGTGCATAGGACCCTGACAGGGCGAAGGGGCGGAGGTCTCCGGTTTCCTCCGCCAGCAGGTAGTCTTCGTAGAATCGTGCGAGTTCTTCCGGGCACGCCTCGGGCCGTGTAAAAAAGATCTTGTTTTTTTCCCAGTCGACACGGATGCAGGGGATTCCTTCGGAAAACTGGGTCATCATGTTTTCCTGGAAGCCCAGAGCGGGGAGTTGCGGCCAGCAGGGGGCCTCCGGGCACGCTTCGACAATCCGGTCGAGAGCGAGCCGGGGGTCCCGATGAGGCATGCTGCCGATCGCGAGAGCGAGGCCGGTAGGCAGGTCCCTTGTTCCTGGAATGCCTTCCCGACAGGTTGCGGGGGCGCCTGATTCCATCCATACACCTCCTGCGCTAGCTGGAAAGATTGGGGGTTCTGGTTGCGCTGTGTCCTTGTCAGTCTAAGGAGGGTTCGCCTGCTTCCCTCTCGTCAGGCCCTTCTTCCTCTCCGAGGAAGTCGCGGAGTCCGGTGGCGAGTTCCCACAGGCGCTCGTCGATCCGCGCGTTCAAGCTTCCCTGCGGGAGCCGGCCTTGCGCGTCCGGCTTTCCGGCGGCCCGTCCCGTGAGGATTTCCATGGCCTGATCAACGCTTCGGACGGCATGAATATGGAAGTTCCCCTCTTCCGCGGCGTGGACGATTTTTGCGGGAAGCATCAGATCTTCCACGTTGCCGGCCGGGATGATGACCCCCTGTTTGCCCGTGAGACCTCGATGGTGGCAGAGCTCGAAGAAGCCGAGAATTTTTTCGTTGACGCACCCGATGGTCTGCACATCCCCGTGCTGGCTGATCGAGCCTGTGACGGCTATCCCCTGTTCGACGGGTACGTCGGCCAGGCTGGAGAGGAGGGCGCAGATTTCTCCCAGGGAAGCGCTGTCTCCGTCGATTTCAGAGTAGAACTGCTCTATGCAGATGCTGGCGCCCAATGTAAGGGGTTTGTCCTGGGCAAACCGGTTTTTCAGGAACCCGCACAGGATGAGTACGCCCTTATCGTGGATCTTGCCGCTCAAGTTGACTTCCCGTTCGATGTTGACCACCCCGGAACGGCCCATTCCTGTCTGGGCCGTGATGCGGCAAGGTTTCCCGAACATATAGTCTTCGGTTTCGTACAGGGCAAGGCCGTTCACCTGTCCCACCCTGGAGCCCTCCGTCTGTATGAGTACCGAATCGTCCCGAATCAGGTCATCGATCTGTTCCTCCGGCAGGTTTCTTCTGTATCTCCTCTCTTCCTGGGCCGCCTCTATATGGCGATCCCTTACGCACGTGCTGCCTTCGCACCGGGCGAAATAGGAGGCCTCGCGCAAGAGTTCGGTGAGCAGGGTCCACTGTGTGCTCAGCTTCGTCTTCCTGCCCGCCATCTCCGCACCCGCATCGATGAAAGACGCGGCGCCGGTCGCGTGGAAGGGAAGAAGCCCTTCCTGGTTGCAGCAGCGTCTCAGAAAGATGAGGTACCCCTCCGTGCCCTCCTCATTCCGGTCCATTCGGGTATCCAGGTCTGCGCGGATGGTGAAAAGTTCTCCGAAGGACGGGTCCTGCTCATAGAATTCCTGGTAGAGCTTTTCGTCCCCCCATGCCACGAGTCTTGCCGTCAGCGGAATCGGGTCGGGTTTCAACAGTCCCACGGGCGCTCCGGAGGCTCGTTCCTGGAAGGGGATCTCGAGTTGCCGGTACTTGAGGCACCGTTTCAGGTGTCTCCAGGTATTGGGTTCCGCAACGAGTTCCTCGAAATCCAGGATCAGAAATCCGCCCTGGGCCTTCAGCAGCGAACCGGCCTGGATCAGGATCCGTTCCGGTGCGGAGCGGTGGGAGGCCCCCTGTTCCGGCAACGCGCCGCCGAAAAGGTTGCCGAACGTGGGGTTCGGCTCGAAAACGAAGGGGCATGGATCCCCGGTCGCCTCATGGATGAGTTGAGGCATGTAACGCGACAGCAGCTCCGCCTCCTGGAGGACACGATCCGGGGCGAGAAGGGCCGCCATCCCGGCAGCCTGTTTCAATCGGTCCGCCAGTTCCCCGTGAAGGGCATCGAGATAATCGAGGGCTTTCATGCCGAACCCCGCCTGGCGGATCTGCCCCATGCGGGATTCCCGCCAGTCCTCCGTTTCCCGGTCCCAGGCCTCCCGCTCCGCGTCTTCCATCGGCTGTTCCCGGCTCCGGGCGCGGTGAAACGCCAGCCGTCGGATCCTGTCCTGACAGCCCCGGATAGAGACGTCCACGCAGTCCAAGAACATCCGTCCCCGGCCCGCGGGCAGGCGGATCCAGAGAGGCCGAGGCGGTTCCCCGGTCGTGGGACAAACGGAGAGGTAGTCCTCCAGTGCCGCCGGGGGCCTGCGGTTTCGTTCCAGGGCGGCTTCTATAATGGCCCTGCGGGCCGTTCCGGTCGGGCCGCAGACGAAGACATGCCCCGCGTTGGCCATTCGGATTCCAAGGGCCAGAGCCTTTTCGGCCCTGGGCTGGTGGTAGGAAAAGTGCAGGGAAGATTCTTCCCGGTTCGGGTCCCAGCGAAGCTCGGAAGGGTCCGTGCGTAAGCGAAGCTGAGCCGGGGCAAGCGGTGTATGGCTCACCACGGGAAGGGGTGTCGGCAAAGGGGAGGATTTTTCCATCGATCGATTTCCTGTGTTGGGTGTTCGCGCCCGCAGGGGTACGGAACAGGCTGTTTGAACGGCTTCCAAATAGAAAATGATAGCATAGGGCGAGTGAAAAAACGAAAGGTCGCGCGTTCGGGAGATCCCATTCCGCTCAGATGAGCTGATTCTTACGGAGCCAGTCGACCGTCTTCTGGAGGGTTTCCTTCAGAGGAGTCCAGCGCATGCCGAGTTCGAGAGTCGCTTTTTCGGCGGAGAGGAACAAGTCCATGTAAGTCCGCCTGATGACCGATACGGAAGGAATCGAAGGAATGGCTTTCCCGAAGATTCTCGCAAAAGAGTCGGCCATCCAGCTCATGAGGTAGGCGGAAAAACGCGGCATCGGGATTGAAACGGGCCGAAAGCCTAAAAGGTTGTACAAAAGCTCCAAGAGCAGGAGGTATTTTGCGTTTTCGGCGCCGACGATATATCTTTCACCGCATCTTCCTCTTTCCATGGCGACAAGATGTGCCCTGGCCACGTCCTCGGCATCGGATACCAGGATGCCTCCGCCCGGGTACAGCTTGGTCAATGTGCCGGAGAGTCGCACCAGTGCGGTGCCGATCGTGGGCCGGACGCTCAAGGGGCCCAGGACAAGTCCGGGATTCAGGATCACGACCTCCAGGCCCTTTTCCACGAATTCCTTTGCAATCGATTCCGCTTTGCGTTTTGATTCTATGTAAGGATCGCCGAGGTGTGCGAGGTTGAATTCGATGTCTTCTGTCGCTAGGGTGTCAGGAGCGCCGCATCCGACGGCAAAGCCGGAACTCGTGTATACAACGCGCCTGATCTCCCTTTCGAGGGCCACTTGTAGGACCCGGCGGGTTCCGCCGGCATTTGTATCGTCGTAGGCCGCCGGAGGGCAGTATTCGACGGGATTCAACTCTTCGGTGTGATAGACGGCGGTGCAATCCTTCATGGCGCGCCGCAGGGCGTTGAGGTCCTTCGGATCTCCGTACGTACGTTCAACGGAAAGGTCTTTTAGAATGTTATTGTATGGATCGTTGTTCCGAAGCAGGACCCGGACGCGTTCTCCCCGGCGGATGAGCGCCCGGACGAGGTTCGCGCCGACGACATCTGTTGCACCCGTTACGAATACGGCCATGGGTCGGAGGCCCCTAGGGGTAAGGCGATGGGTGTACAGCGTATAAAAATGAATTTGAAGAATAACCGATCCCTGCCAAGAGTTCAAATCAACCGGCCGGCGAAGAGTCCGGCAAAGGAGGGAGCCGATGCGATACTGCCCGGTATGCGAGTCCGAATACAGGGACGAGATCGAGGTGTGCGCGGACTGTCAGGTGCCGCTCATCGAGGCTGACGAATATCGTATGAGAAAGAGGCGGGAAGAGGCTGAACGCGAACGGCTGACGAAGGATGCGTTCGTGCCGGTGAAGGTCGCGGAGAGCGCTTTTGAAGCGGATCGCT
Source organism: bacterium (assembly GCA_015486285.1). Classification (GTDB taxonomy): domain Bacteria; phylum Desulfobacterota; class DSWW01; order DSWW01; family DSWW01; genus S015-6. The sequence goes on along the minus strand of WFRX01000317.1, from coordinate 6,255 downwards.
TCAAGGCCGGGCTCGAACAAGAGGGGTTCACTGTCCTGGTCAGGACCTTCCACGACACCGCCTATGACGGGATCTATGAGGCGCAGAAGGGGTGGGGGTACGTGGAGGTTCCCGAGGAGGACCGGGAAAGGGCGGAAAGGGTCGTTGCGGAACTCGAGCAAGCCTTCCCGGAAGAAGGGGGCGAGTCGTCCGAGACGGAATAGCGGATCCGCACTCGACGGGGGCAGGGTTGCCCATGGCCCTGATTGACGCGCGTCCGGGTTCGGGATATCCTTCCCCGGAAAAGCCGGGGGAAGAGGGGGAAAATCGGATCTCATGCGAACAAAATTCATTTTTACCACAGGCGGAGTGCTTTCATCCCTGGGGAAGGGGCTTGCATCCGCGGCCATCGGAGCCCTTCTGGAAAGCCGGGGCTTGCGGGTGACTTTTCAGAAGCTCGATCCCTATATCAACGTGGATCCGGGCACGATGAACCCCTTCCAGCACGGCGAGGTATTCGTAACCGACGACGGGGCCGAGACCGACCTGGATCTGGGGCACTATGAACGGTTTACGAAGGCGTCCCTGGGCAAGAAGAACAATTTTACCACAGGACAGGTTTACGAAGCGGTCATTCGGAAAGAGCGCAGGGGCGACTACCTCGGCAAGACGATTCAGGTGATTCCGCACATTACGGATGAGATCAAGGAAAGGATTCTTCAGCTGGAGGGAATGGCCGACATCGCGATCGTGGAGATCGGGGGCACCGCGGGGGATATCGAGGGACAACCGTTTCTGGAGGCGATCCGGCAGTTGCGGAGCGACTTGGGGAGCCAGAATGTCTGCTATATCCATCTTACCCTGGTTCCCTACCTTCGCACATCCGGGGAACTGAAGACCAAGCCGACCCAGCACAGCGTCAAGGCCCTCCGCGAGATCGGGATCCAGCCCCAGATCCTCCTCTGTCGTACGGAGAAATTCCTGTCCAAGGAGATCAAGGCCAAGATCGCCCTGTTCTGCAATGTCGACAAGGATGCCGTGATCACGGCAAGAGATGTGGACAATATCTACGAGGTTCCTCTCCTGTTCCATCAGGAGGGTCTGGACGACAAGATTATCGAGTTCTTGAATATCTGGACGGGGGCTCCCCGCCTGGAGAAGTGGGAAGAGGTCGTCAGGCGGATCCAGGCCCCGAAAGACAGGGTGGTTGTGGGGATGGTGGGTAAGTATGTCGAGCTGGTCGAGTCCTACAAGAGCTTGAACGAGGCCCTCAACCATGGGGGAATCGCCAACGAGAGCAAGGTTGACATTCAGTTCATCGATTCGGAGGATCTGGAGGAGAAGGGCCCCGGCGGACTCCTTGAGGGGCTCGACTGTATTCTGGTGCCCGGGGGCTTTGGAGACCGGGGGATCGAAGGCAAGGTCCTGGCCGCCTCATATGCCCGGAAGCAGGGGATCCCTTTTCTCGGGATTTGTCTCGGGATGCAGACGGCGATTATCGCGTTTGCGCGGGACGTGTGCGGCCTCGAGAAGGCGAACAGCGTGGAATTCGATCCTGCCACGCCTCACCCGGTCATTCATCTGATGCCGGATCAAGAGGGAGTCACCACAAAAGGGGCGACCATGCGGCTGGGCGCGTATCCGTGCGTCCTGCAGGAAGGCACCTTGGCGCAGAGCATTTATGAATGTACGGAAATCCAGGAGAGGCACCGGCACCGTTACGAGGTCAACAACGATTACCGTGACACCTTGAAGAAAGAGGGGCTCATCTGCAGCGGACTGAGTCCGAAAGGGGATCTTGTGGAGGTGGTCGAGCTGGAGGGCCACCCGTGGTTCGTCGGCTGTCAATTCCATCCTGAGTTCAAGTCCCGGCCCCTGGATGCGCATCCCCTGTTCCGGGAGTTCATCCGTGCCGCCCTGGCCTGCCGGAGCCGTCGGGACGGGGAATCGGCCTAGCGGGCCTCCCAGGCGGACAGCCGGGACAGGATTTTCCGCAGCACCGCTTCGTGCCCCAGCCGGTCGCAAGCAATGCGAATGTCCGCGTATTGGTCGTACAGGGACTTTCGCCTTCGGTAGAGGTCCTCCAGATCCTGGCCCGGGTCCAGCACGATTCCCCGGGATTTCATGTCCTGGATCCTTTCTACGAGCAGGGGGAGGGACAGGTCCAGCAGGACGATAACGCCGCGCTTCCCGAGATGGGCCATGGCTTTGGGGCTGTACACGACACTTCCTCCGGTTGCGATGACGTATTTTTCCAGGCGGAGGGAAAGGATTCCGGCTTCTTCGATTTCCAGGAAGCGCTCCGTCCCCTGCTCTTCGATGATCGACTGGAGTGTACGGCCTTGCCGGGTCTGGAGCAGGATGTCGGTATCCAGGAAGGAGCGGGAGAGGGCCTTGGCCAAGAGGACGCCCACCGTGCTTTTCCCCGCCCCGGGCATTCCGATGAGTACGATGTTTGCGTCCGGGCCCATCCAGACTCCTTGGCAAAGTGAATGAAATATAGTAAATTTATAGATTCTTTTTCGGGTGTTGTGCAAGTGTTCGATCGAGAGCCTGGCGTTGGGGGGGCAACCTGAAACGCAAGAAGGAGGAAGTGATGGCACAGAAAGTCGTTATCGATGCGGATGAATGTGTAGCCTGCGGAACGTGCGTGGAAATCTGTCCCGAGGTGTTCAAGCTGGACGACGGGGCGGATTGCGCGGAGGTTATCAAGGAGACAGGAGGCCCGGAGGATCAGATTCAGGAGTCTATCGACAGCTGTCCGACGCAGTGCATAACGCTGGAGGACTAGTTTCCACAGTACGGGAAGGCAAGAGAGGTGTATGGATCCCCGGGAGGGAGAGAGTGACCTGCCGGGGATCCTTGCTTTATGGGTTCGGAGTTGTAAGCCGATCCCGAGAATTGTCTTTGTCACTCCAGAAGTTTTCTCTATAATGATCTGGGGGCCTTGAAGAGGGAGGGCCCGAGCCCGCAAAGCGCAGAGAGGAGGAGGCTCGATGCAGATTATCCTGAACGCCCCGGGAATTCACAGCCGCACGAAGGAAAGCGTGGAGAAGGAGTTGGAGGAGTATCTGCCGCGTTTGAAACAAGTCTTGTTCCGGTTCCGGCCGGAGGAAAGGCGACTCCGCGTGCACCTGGCCCAGCAGAAGAACAATGTGTACTGCCTGACGCTGAGCCTGCGAATGCCGGGCAAGAACCTGATCGTCGAGCGAAGGGGACACACCCTGATGTCCCTCGTAACAGAGGCGAAACAGGCGCTCCTCGAACAGGTCAAGGTTCAGTCGGCCGTCATGCGGAAAGAGCACTTGCGGGCCAAGAGCGCGCAACAGAGCCAGGCGATCCGGGACGCTGTCGGAGGCGCCTTCGGTTGGAGCGGAGAGGCGGAGGACAAAGATGAAGAAGAGATGAGGGAGCGGTTTGTTTCCCGCCTCGCACTGGTCCTCCAGGAGCTTTACATCCATGTCAGGCGGTTGATTCGTTTCGCTCAGCTGGCCGGCGATCTTCCTGTCAACTATTTGAAACCGGGTGATGTGGTGGACGATGTTCTCGTCCGGGGCTATGAATTGTTCCGCTCACAGCCGGAGAGAGAATTTTCGCACGCCACCCCGTACCGGTTGGCCGAGCAGATCATTCGGGACGAAATCAATAATTACAAGGAAAGAGAAGAAAAGGGAGTGTCCCTCGAAGACCGCATCAGTCCCCGGGACCCGCGATGGGATATCAACGACTTGGGTGAGGAGGGTCTGACATTCTATCAGGAGGAAGAGACCCTGCTTTATGGAGACATGATGCCGGATGCCCATCTGCCTGATCCGGCCCGGGCCTTGGATGAGAAAGAGCAGATGCGTACCATCTTTGAGGCCCTCAGCGGTGCGGGATCCCTGGCCAGATCGGCTTTTCTGCTGGAAAGAGTGGAAGGGTTCGAACCATACGAAATCGGCTGGATGCAGGACCGCTCCGAAGACGAGGTCAAGGCGGATATCCACCATTGCGAGGAGATTCTCAGGCGGGCCTTGCCGTCGGAAGGTTGAGATCGGCAGGTGCCGCCTGTTTGCAGGTATTGCGAGAGGCCGGGAGGACGGTTTGCCCGCGCGGACCCCGGACCCGGGCGGGGCTGCCTAGACGAGTTCCAGGCGGTTCAGCACCCCGCGGATTCCAACCATCGCCTTCGATTCGGCGGGAAGGGCCAGGAGGCTCTCGCCTGTCCGGTCCATTTCCCGGAGTGCGGGATCTTCCGGAATCGTTCCGAGCAATTCGAGCCCCTGCTCCCGAGCGTTTTTCTCCCAGTCCTCTCCCGAGTCCGCCGGGCACCGGTTCACAACCAATCCGATGCGGCCCGGCCGAAGCTCCGGCTGGGACCGGACGAGTTCCTGCATGGCGCCGGCCGTGTGAAAGCCCCTCGCGGACGGGTCGGAAACAACCAGCAGGATGTCCACCCTGCGCAGGACCTTTCGGTTGATCTGCTCGAGGCCTGCCTCGGCATCCAGGACCATCAGATCGAAGGAGGCGCTCAACGCCTCCACGGCCGCCCTCAGCAGGCTGTTGACGGGGCAGTAACAGCCAAGGACCTCCGTCCTGCCCATGGCGAGCAGGCTGAAGCCTTCTTTTTCGACCAGGGCCTCGAGCAGGTAGTAGTCCACCATGTCGGCGACCCGTTCTGTTTCCCGCGTGTCGCGTTTCCGGGCGACCTGTATCACGTGTTCCCGTATTTGCCCGATCGTCTTCGGCCTTTCCGCGCCGAGGGCCAGGGTCAGGCCCATGGCGGGGTCCGCATCCACGGCCAGGATTTTCTTGCCGGTCCGCCGGAGGCCGTGTACCATCAAGGTGGACAAGGCTGTTTTCCCCACGCCTCCCTTCCCGCAGAGGGCAATGGAGAGGGCCTGCGGTTGTGCCCCGGGGGTCCTGTCAGCCTTGTTTTGCATGGTTCCCCGATCCTTTCCGTCTACTCGAAGGGAGAGCCCCCTCGGGCGGGGGCTGTCCGGGATTCCGGATTCGGGAGATTATGCCTGGAAGAATTGCCCGTCCGACAGCCCGCCGGGGCTCTTCTTCCAAGCAACCCGGATTGTTATCAACTCGTTTGCCGGGAATCGCCCTGCAGATTGAGCCCGGCTCCCTCAACAACGCGTGCCCGGGCTCCGTCACACCAGTTTCTTGAGCGGTCGTGCAGGTACCCCTACCGCCAGGGTATGGGGCTCGATTCTCCCGGTAACCACTGAATTGGCTCCAATTCTGGCGAAATCCCCGATCTCCGCCCCCCTGACAACCGTTGTTTTTGCTCCGATGTAAGCGCCGATGCCGACCTTGACAGGGTTGAGGATGTTTTTTGCTTGGGGATCGGCGTAGAACCAGTACTCATCCGTCTGAATGTGGACGTGTTCCCCGTCCATGACCGAGACGTATTCTCCAAAGATGGTATACCGGCCGATTTCAATGCTCGACGCGCAATGGATTACGCACCGGATGCTGAATCCGCAGGCATGCTCCAGGTAGAGTCTGCCGGATATGTGGGCGACGCTTTCGTCGCGGATCTCCGTACGTGCGCCCATGAACAACTCCCCGTTGCGAAGCTCGATCAGGACGCGATTTCCGAGATTAGCCCTCTCACGCATGGTGATTTTGTTCTTCTTCCCCTGAAGCGTCACCTTTACGCCTCTCCCGATGTTGACAGCTTTCGCCAGATCGAGTTCTACAGAGGATCGGGTCCGAAGGGCGTGCAGCCGCAACCGGAGAATGAACCAGAATCGTCGCCACGCCGGGATGAGGCGCTTGTATCGGGGCATATCGATTCCTTCCTTTGATCTCGTCCCGGGTCCCTCGAGAAGGATGCACGGCAACGTGCATCTCTCCTTCCCGTCTGACGGCAAAGCCTAACGAAGATCCCCTGAAGATTCCGGTTCCGTGGTCCCCGGAAAAGAGAAAGCGACGCGCAAGCATCCCTGACGAAGGGAGACGGGCCCAAGAGAAGCCATTCCGCCCTACTCGAGTTCGAAAAGCTTCTCGCCGGCCCGAACCTCCGCCCCTTCCTTCACGTGGACCTTGATGACCCTGCCGGCCCGGGGGGCATGGATTTCGTTTTCCATCTTCATGGCCTCGAGCACCAGGACGGCATCGCCTGCACTGACGACATCCCCTTCCTGCACGAGGAGGCTGAGGATAATGCCGGGCATGGGAGCCACAACGAGGTTGTCGGAGGATGTCTGTGGAGGGGCCGGAGCCGCGGCTGCGGCAGACGGCCGAGTCGGCGCATTCGCAGAGGGCGCTTCCGGTGCTCTGGGG
>WFRX01000316.1 GCA_015486285.1 bacterium | reverse complement strand
GGGTCGAGCATCCAGGCATTCACCATCAGGGTGATGACCGCTATGCCCGCCTGGATCACGATCGAGGTGGACTACAACGATGAGAGGGGTCCCACGCTGGCGAATGTTTTCGTCCCGGCGGCGCTTCAGTGGCAGGCCCTGGACCTCCTCGAGTACATCGACCCGGATCGGGATGTGTACAAGGTCACGCTGGCGGGTCACCGGAACGGCGATTCTCCGGATGATATGCGAACATGGTATGACAATGTGAGCCTTCAGGACGACTCGGCCGACGAGGAGAACAAGGAGGCGGCGGAGGAGGTCGAAACCATACCGGCCGTCACCAAGAGGATTCGGGTGAAATTCAATACCAGGAGGCCGAGGACGCGCCTGTCGCTGGCCTTGAGGGCGGACGAATTGCCGGAGGGGATTCACGAGGGTCCGGTGAAAATCAAGGTACTCTTGTCCCAGGATGGCTTCACCACCGCCTTTGAGGCTGAGGCCGAACTCGTGAACGTTCCCCATCGCAGGAAACACATCATTCGGCTCATGGACCCGGGAAGTGCCGACCGGGCTCGGTAGTTTCTGAACGGCGGCGGGAGAGCCTCGGCCGGTTCCCGCCGCCGTTTTGTTCCCCCGACCTCGGCTCTCGGGGGACCTCCCCAAGAGTCTCGTCTCCGGGCTTCGGCTTCATCCCTCACGCCATCCATTCATAAAATCTCCTCCCGGAGAGGCCCGGCGGGGCCGCTCCGCCGCTAGGAGGCTGTTGAAAAAGTCCCATCTGCGGCGTTCGGCTGCATCCCTCGTCATTCAACGTACAGAAAGTACGCTTCATTCCTCGGGATTTTGCCTGCCTTGCATCTGGAACTTTTTGAACAGCCTCCAAGAGCCACTTTTTCAACGGGCTCCTAGGCGACGAGTTCGTTTCCGGCCGGGTGAGAGGGAAAAATTCCCACTGGTTTCAATGTGTTATAGGATGATCGCAAAACCCCCATTTGCCTGTTTCCCGGTGGATACTATACAGTACAAGGCCCGGAAGATGATCGGGGGGGTCCCGAGGTTCCGATGGATCGATAACAGGAGGGCGGCCGATGGGCAAGAGAATCTTGAGGACGAAGCTCTGCGACATGCTCGGTATCGATTACCCGATCTTCAATGCAGGGATGGGGCCGACATTGATGGGGGAAGAAACGGGGGCTCCCGTGGATCTCGTCGTCGCGGTCTCGGAGGCAGGCGGGCTGGGCGTACTGGGGGGAAGCGGCTTCACCGTGGATGAACTCCGGGAAGCGATCCGGGAGATCAAAGCCAGAACGGACAAGCCCTTTGGTGTCGACCTTCTCCTGCCCAAGAACCTGGACCTGGGAGAGGGCGCGGGCATGGAAGGGGTCGATGAACTGCCGATCTCGGAGATTCTGAAGATGCTGCCGCCCGCCCATCGGGACTGGATCTCTACGGTCAAGCAGGACCTGGGACTGCCCGACGTGGAATTCATGGTGAAGATGAACACCACGACCGTGAGGCCGGAGGAGTCCGTGGCCGTATGCATCGAAGAGAAGGTTCCTCTCTTCTGTGCCGGCTTGGGCAATCCCGGATTCATGGTTGAGCGGGCCCATGCGAGCGGAATGCAGGTGCTCGCCATCACCGGCAACACGAAGAATGCGAGGCGCATGGCCGAATCAGGGATCGACCTGCTTGTGGCCCAGGGACACGAAGGCGGGGGCCATACGGGGAGAATCGGCACCATGGCCTTGCTGCCCGCCGCGATCGATGCGGCGCGTCCCGTGCCCGTTCTTGCCGCCGGCGGGATCGGGGACGGACGCGGCCTTGCGGCGGCCCTGGCGATGGGGTGCGTGGGCGTGTGGGTCGGCACGCGTTTTCTCTGTACGCGCGAAGGGGGGGCGCCGGACATCGTCAAAGAACGGATCCTCGCCTCTGCGGATGAGGGTACGCGCGTCAGCAGGGCATACACGGGAAAGACCCTGCGGGCGACGTACAGCGGTTACCACGATCTGTGGGACAAGTCCGGGCTCGATCCCCTGCCCTTTCCGATCCAGATCATGATCGCTTCCGCCCTCCTGGCAAGCTTCATCGAGGCCGAGAAGGCGGACTACGTGACCGGGCCGGCAGGCCAGATTTCCGGGATCATCGACCAGATCAAGCCGGCCGCCCAGGTCCTCGAGGACATGGTCGAAGAGGCTGCCGATATCCTCACGCGCAGGCTCCCGGATAGCGTCACGGTTGCGTAGCCGGACGCCCCACGGTGACGACAGGAGCTGTTTGCCCGGGTATTACGGATCACCTGGAATACATCGATGCGCAACCGGATCGTTAGATCCGCCTTGGCAACATCCATGTACCCCCTTGAACGTGACGGAGGGACCGAAAATGGACTATCGGCTGGACCGAAGACAGGAGGCCTTCCGGAAGGAATTCGTCTCCTGGCTCGAAAAAAACCTGCCCGCAGATTTCGATCCTTCGCGGTACCGCAACTACCACACGGCCGAGGACTGGGGCCGTGCTTACCGCGATTTCCAGAAGCGCCTTTTCCAGGCGGGATACGCCGCCATGCATTATCCGAAGGAATACGGGGGGCAGGGAAAGACCCTGATGGAGGAGGTGATCGTCATGCAGGTCCTCGCATCCACCTGCATGGAGTTGCGGGGACCGGGCATGATCATGCACGGCATGGCGGCCCCTACGATCCTGCACTGCGGCAACGAGGAACAGAAGCGAAAGTACCTGCCCGGGATCATCGACGGGACCCACATATGGTGCCAGGGGTTCAGCGAGCCGAATGCCGGCTCGGACGTGGCCAACGTTTCGACCCGTGCGGTGAGAAAGGACGGCCATTACGTTGTCAACGGGCAGAAGGTCTGGACGAGCGTGGCCCACATGTCGGACTATTGCATCCTGCTCGTCCGGACGGACCCGAATGTGGCGAAACATAAGGGGCTCAGCTACCTGCTCCTGGACATGAAACTGCCGGGGGTCGAGGTGAGACCCACCCGGCAGATCACCGGCGGGTCGGAATTCAACGAACTCTTCCTGGACGACGTCCGTGTGCCGGTGGAAATGCGTGTGGGCGAGGAGGGGCAGGGATGGATGATCGCGATTACGACGCTGATGTTCGAGCGCGTGATCGGTGACGCGGTCATGGGCGCGGCCTATGAGAAGAACATGGACAGGATGGTTCATATGGCCGGGGAGACGAAGCGCGCCGGAAGGCCTGTGATCGAGGATCCGATCTTCCGCCAGCAGCTTGCCCAGGGCTATATCGAAGTCATGGCCCTCAAGTACCACGGACTGCGAAATCTGAGCACCCAGCTTCAAGGGGGGATCCCCGGGCCGGAGGGATCCATCGGGAAGCTCCTGTGGAGCGAGCCCAATCAGCGGATCTGCGAGAACGGCATGGCGATGCAGGGCCCCTTCAGCCAGGTTTTGAGTGGTTCTCCCTGGTCCATCCAGGACGGCTTCTGGCAATACGGATTTCTTCGATCCAGGGGCAATACGATCGAGGCCGGGACTTCGGAGGTGCAGAGAAATATCATCGGCGAGCGCTGCCTCCATCTTCCCAAAGACAGCAGCCGCGCCGCAAGGCGGATACAGGGGGGAAAAGGCGATGGACATCAAGCTGAGTGAAGACCAGTTGGAGATCGCGAAGCATGCAAGACGCTTTTGTGAAAACGAGTCGTCCATCGAATACGTGCGGTCCATGTTTGAAGACGAACGGGGCTTCACCGATGAGGTCTGGGGCAAGATGGCCGACATGGGCTGGATGGGCATGCGGCTCCCCGAAGATTACGGCGGCCTCGGGCTGGGCCTGATGGACCTGGCCGTGGTCCTGGAGGAAATGGGAAGGGGGGTCGCGCCGGGGCCGTTTTTTTCAACCGTTTTGCTTGCCGGCGAGACCCTCATGCAGGCGGCGGGGGAAGAGCAGAAATCCGGGTACCTCCCTGGAATCGCATCGGGTGAAATCAAGGGGACCCTGGCCCTGCACGAGCCGGACAGCGGGGCTGATCCCGGCTACATTCAGATGGAGGCCGCGGAAGACCGGGGGGGCTACCTGCTCAACGGAACCAAGATCGCCGTTCCCGACGCCCATGTAGCGGATTTCCTCATCTGCGCGGCCAGGACCCGAAAGGGGCGACGGCCGGACCGTGGCGTCACGCTTTTTCTCCTCGACGCGCGTACGCCCGGACTCACGATTCACCTCCTTCCGACCATGGACGGTACGCGGAAGCTTTGCGCCGTCGAGTTCCAGCAGGTGCGGCTCGGTCCGGATGCGATCGTGGGGGAAGTCCACAAAGGGTGGAAGCCGCTCCTTCGGGCCCTGCAGGTCGCCCAGGTCGGCCTTTGCGCCGAGTGCGTCGGCGGGGCGCAGCGGACCATGGAAATCGCCACCGAGTACGCGAGGGTGCGCATCCAGTTCGATCAGCCCATCGGCGCCTTTCAGGCCGTCAAGCACCGATGCGCGCAGATGTATGTAGAGGCGGAAAGCGCCCGATCGGTCCTGTACTGGGCCGCCTGGGCGCAGGACCACGGCAGCCCCGGGGAGGCGGCCATGGCGGCGTCCGTGGCGAAGGTCTATTGTTCCGAGGCCTACCGAAACTGCGCGACAAGCGCGATACAGGTCCTGGGGGGAACCGGCTTTTCCTGGGAACACGATATCCATTTCTATCTGAAGCGTGCCAAGGCGAACGAGACCGCATTGGGAGACGCGACGTACCACCGCGAACAGGTGGTCCGCCTCCTGGAAGGCGAGGCCAAGAGAAAGAGAGGTAAGAAACGGTCGTGAAAAGGATCAAAGCACTTCATCCACGCTGGCGCATCGCGGTCTTTTCCGTTTCTCTCCTGTCACTCCTCGGGGGGCTGTTTGCCACGGAGGCGGTTGCCGCCGACCTGGTTCGGGATACCCTGAAAAACGGCCTGCGGGTCGTGGTGATCCGGAACACGCTGGCCCCCGTGGTGACCACACGGCTTTGCTACCTCGCCGGGTCGAACGAGTCCCCCCCGGGGTTTCCCGGCATGGCCCATGCCCAGGAGCACATGATGTTCCGGGGCAGCAAGGGGCTTTCCGGGGATCAGCTTGCCGCGCTGACAGCGGCCATGGGAGGGCGATCGAACGCCTTTACCCAGCAGACCGTCACCCAATATTTTTTTACGGCGCCCGCGACGGAACTGGAGACCGCCCTCAGGATCGAAGCGATCCGTATGGCGAACGTGCTGGACAGTGAAGATCTGTGGGAAAAGGAAAAGGGCGCTATCGAGCAGGAAGTGGCAAGAGACCTGTCCAGTCCCATGTATGTCTTCTATTCCCGACTGCTGGCCCGCATGTTTGAAGGAACCCCGTACGCTCATGACCCGCTCGGGACGCGGGCCTCTTTCGACAAGACGACCGGCGCCATGCTCAAGGCATTCCACGATACCTGGTACGTCCCCAACAATGCCGTTCTCGTGATTGCCGGCGACGTGGACCCGGCATCCACCCTGCGCCTGGTGAAACGGCTTTTCGGCGCTCTTCCATCGCGTCCCCTGCCCCCGCGACCCGCCATCCGGCTTCAGCCGCTGAAGGCGGCCGAAATCCGGCTTGACTCGGACCTGCCCTACGCCTGTCTCTTATACACATCTCC
>WFRX01000315.1 GCA_015486285.1 bacterium | reverse complement strand
GAGCCATTTCCGCCATCCCGACTTGACTTCCGGATGCCCCTCAAGAATGCTGTTTGTACATACTTGTTTCCTTTCCCGGCCGCTGGAGCCCGGGAGGGGCACCCAACCGTTCCCAAAATCGCAGTTTCTATCTTGAGGAGGCATGACCATGATGACAAAGCAGGAGTATCTCTCGAGCATTGATACGCTCGGCCATCGGGTGTTTGTCCAGGGAGAAGAGGTCGACAGCGTGGTCCGGCATCCCATATCGAAGCCCGCCGTCATGGCCCTGGCCGAAACCTATGCCCAGGCCGAGGAGGAACGGAACCGGGATCTGTACACGGCGGCGTCCCATCTTACCGGCGAACCTGTCAACCGCTTCCTTCATATCCATCAGAGCCTTGACGACCTCGTTCGCAAGATCGACATGCTCCGGGACATGGGGAGAAAGACGGCCTGTTGTTTTCAGCGGTGCGCCGGCCTGGATTGCATCAATGCGGTGTACTCCACGACCTACGATATCGATCAGGAGTGCGGAACGCCCTATCATCAGCGTTTTGTCGAGTTTCTGAAATATCTCCAGGCAGGCGACCTGGTCCCGGCCGCGTGCATGACGGACGCGAAAGGGGACCGGGGCCTTTCGCCGTCCGATCAGGAGGACCCGGATCAGTTCCTGCACATCGTGGAGGAAAGGGGCAGGGGAATCGTGGTGAGGGGGGCCAAGCTCCACATCACGGGCGGTGTCAACTCCCATGAACTCATTGTCATGCCGACCCGGAGCCTGGCCGAGCGGGACAAGGCGTTCGCGGTGGCCTTTGCCGTGCCCGCGGATACGGCGGGGGTGACGTTCATCTACGGTCGCCAACCCTCGGATACAAGGCGGCTCGAGGAGGGGCAGGCGGATATCGGGAACGTGAAGTACGGCGGTTGCGAGGCCCTCGTGGTCTTTGAGGATGTATTCGTCCCCGAAGAACGGATTTTCATGAAAAGGGAGTATCCCTTCGCAGGCAAGCTGGTGGAGCTCTTCGCCGCGAATCACAGGGCGAGCTACGGGGGGTGCAAGGTGGGAGTGGGCGATGTGCTGATCGGGGCCACGGCCGCCATCGCGGAGGCGCAGGGGACGGTGAAGGCCGCTCACTGCAAGGACAAACTGGCGGAAATGATCCTCCTCAACGAGACCCTCCATGCCGGCGCCCTTGCGAGCGCGGCCAAAGGGCATCAGACGGCGGTCGGCTCTTTCTCCGTGAACAAGCTTCACGCCAATTGCTGCAAGCTGAACATCACCCGCTTCCCCTATGAGATCGCCCGCCTTGCCCAAGACATCGCCGGCGGCCTGCTCGTGACCATGCCTTCCATCAAAGACCTCGACAACCCTCGAATCGGAGAATATGTGAGGAAGTATTTCGTGGGCAGGGGGGGGGTGGAGAGCGAAAAGAGAATGCGCATCCTGCGGCTCATCGAGAACATCACCATGGGTACCGGGGCCGTGTCCTACCTGCCGGAATCCGTACACGGCGCCGGTTCCCCGCAGACCCAGAAGGTCATGATTTCCCGGCTGGCCGATCTGGCATCGAACAAGGCCGCCGCGTACAGGCTGTGCGGAATAGAATGAAGGCGGACGAGATGAACGGCCGGATCAAGCCGCCTATGGAGTGGCCGAAGACGGGCGTAGTCACCGTACGCTACGAAGAGGAGATCCAGGACGTCTGGGCGTGCCGGTACGGGAGCCTGACGGAGCTCGCGAAGGAGGGAGTTGCCCGATTCGGCGACCGGGAGATGTGGTTCTTCCCGGACTTCAACCTCCGGTGGACCTTCAACGAGTTCGACACGGTGGTGAACAACGTCGCCTACGGCCTGTATGAGACATACGGCATCCGGAAGGGAGACCGCGTGGCCGTCATGGCTACCAACATTCCGGAGGCCTTCGTGAGCTACCTGGCCCTCTCGCAGATCGGGGCGGTCTCGGTCATCATCAACGCCCGGCTGGCCGCCGGGGAAGCGGAGCGCCAGTTCGAGGACGCGGGCTGCAAGGCGGCGATCATCGAGGGAGCGCTCTGGGAGCGCGTGAAGGCGATCGCGGGCAAGCTTCCCGGGCTTGAGCACATCTTCGTGACAGGCAAGGAAGGAGGGGCGGGCGCTGTCTCCTTCTCCGAACTCATGGAAACGAAAGCGCCCAGGGAGATCCTGGTCGATGTTTCCGAAAGGGATGTGTGCAGCCTGATCTACACCTCCGGCACAACGGGCAGGCCAAAGGGCACAATCACCCTCCACAAGGCGGTGGTCAACAATGCGATGAACGGCATAAGCCTGATGGAAGGGGCCTTTGCCGCCGGCGACCGGCCGGAGGACGTCAAGCAGCTCATCGTCACCCCCTTCTTCCACGTGACCACGCTCCACACGCTGGTTAACAATGCGCTCATGGGCTCCACCTCGGTGGTGCTGTCCACCTTCAAGGCGGACCAGGCGATCGACGTGATGATCGACGAGCGGGTCGCCTCCCTGCCGATCGTGACGGCCATGTACTGGCTCTTCAAGCTGCAGCCCCGGTACCCGGAGCTGGTCAAGGCGGGCGCGCTCAAGTACATCACCCAGGGGGGCTCTCCCATGGCGCCCGAGATGTGCACCCAGCTGGCAGAGGAGTTCCCGGACGCGAAGATCGCCAACGGCTACGGGTTCACCGAGGGGGCGAGTATCGGGTGGCTGCTGCTCATGGCCGGGAACTGGGATGAGATTTTGGCCAAGCCGGGAAGCGTGGGGGGACCCCTTGGGAACAGCCGCATGCGAATCGTTGACGACCAGAGGCGGGACGTTCCCCGCGGAGAGCCGGGCGAGATCCTCGCCTCGAGCCCCGGGATCAGCCCGGGCTACTGGAATCTGCCCGAGGAGACGAGGGAGGCCTTCTTTATGGACGGGGAGGGCCGAAGATGGTTCCGGTCGGGCGACGTCGGGTACATGGACGAGGACGGCTACACCTTCATCGTCGACCGCATCAAGAGCATGATCTGCCGGGGCGGCGAAAACGTCTACTCCGTGGAACTGGAGAACCTCCTCAGCCAGCATCCGAAGGTCATGGAGGCGGGCGTGGTGGGCGTTCCGGACCGGGTGCTCGGCGAGAAGATCAAGGCGGTCATCTGGCCGATCCCGGGAGAAAAACTCACGGAAGAAGAGGTGAAGGACTTTTGCAAGGGGCGGATCGCCGAGTACAAGGTTCCGGATTACGTGGTGTTCACCGAGCTGCCCCTCCCGAGGAACCCGGGCGGAAAGATCCTAAAGGCCGAACTCAAAGACAAGTAGCAAAAAAGGGGCCCTGATCGTCGGATACAAGGTCCCGGATCATGTGGCGGTAACGGCAATGCCCCGGCGGACTCAGCGTGCCGGTATCCGCTCGATGGGCGGAAGTTTCCATTCCCCGTTGAGAAACGCCTCTTTCGGCATGAAAAGACGCATGGTCACGGCAAAGGGGCCGGCCGGCGAAGGCAGCCAGTTCGATTCCATTTCCCGGGGGGGGCTGGCGTGTTGAATCAGGATATCGAGGGAGCCGTCTTGATTGAACCGGAGCCGGTCCCGATCGCCTATGGCGTATCGCCGGATCGGGTTATCGACCAGGAAACCGAGCTGATCGTACATCGTCAGTGACCAGAAGGCGTCGACAGGGGGGGTCTCCCCCTTGCCGAAGTGAATCCGGTAGTTGCTCTTGCCGGTGAGGGGGGTGCCTTTCCCGTCCTTGTGGGCATTGGGGTAGGCCGCCTCCTCCGGCGGCAGAGCCCCGAGGCCGACCATGGCCACAAGCGCGCGTACCCCATAGTCTGTTCCATACCTGCCGATGCCTTTCCGGACGACGGTCCAGTTGTTTTCTGAAGACCGGTCCGCCTCTGCGCTGTCATGCAGTTTTCCGCGGGCGATTTCGACCGCCTTCTTGAGCAGTTCCCGCCTGATCCAACCCAGGTTCTCCATGTCAAAGGGTTTGCCGGGGATGATGGAGAATGTTCTCAGCGTCTCCAGCATCGGCGCATCGGCTCCGGCCGGGGGTTGCTCGCCCATGAGCCGGCTCAGGTTCGAAAAGAAGACTTCCGGGGACATCTTCTCCACAATGGCGGAAGGATCTTTCCGGCTTTGTGAAGGGGGATGCTTCATGGTATAGGAGCGGTTGGCCTCGCGGTCCTTCCAGTTTTCAAGCCTGGTGAGGGTAAACCGCTCCTGCAGCCTGAAGACGTTCTCCAGATCGTTCCTCCCGTTTACCTGGATCCGGCCGATGAGCCACGTCATGTTGGTCGGGGAATGCAAGATTTTCTTGAACCCCTCCGGGGGAGTTGCCTTCCAGTCGGGGCCGACGACGAGGAAATCGCCGGGACCCGTCCCGGTCGTTCTCTTTCCGACCATCGAGAAGACATTCGTCCACGCGTCCATGAAGGGCATGACGTAATATCGACCGGCCGTGTCCGGAACACTCAGCACCAGAGGCCCGGAAGAGAGATCGATCCAGGCCGTGGAATAGAGGGTGTCGTTGTTGGGGCGCACGACCTGGCGAAAGGTATGGTCCGGAAAGAATTGAGCATGAACGAAATGATTTTCCAACCGGATTTTCCGGCCCCCGGGATCCGTC
>WFRX01000314.1 GCA_015486285.1 bacterium | reverse complement strand
GCCTAGGGCAGCGTCGAATCATGTCACGGGAAACAGACAACAGCCCGGTATCCCCGGCGCACAAAGAGGAAGACTACGCCGAAGCCGGCCTGCGCCCCACACTCCTCAGCGAATTCGTAGGCCAGGACGCCCTCAAAGAGAAACTGCGCATCTTCATCGATGCCGCGAAGCGGAGGGGCGAGTCCCTCGATCACGTCCTGGTATACGGCCCTCCGGGGCTCGGCAAAACGACGCTCGCCTATATCCTGGCCCGGGAACTCGGCGTGGAAATCCACACCACTTCGGGCCCGGCCGTGGAGAAACAGGGGGACCTGGCCGCCATCTTGACCAATCTCGGGCCTCATGACGTCTTGTTCATCGACGAAATCCATCGACTGCCCCGTCCCGTCGAGGAGATCCTCTACCCGGCCATGGAGGATTATCAACTGGACATCATCATCGGGCAGGGCCCGAGCGCCCGGGCCATCAAGCTGGACCTGCCCCGGTTTACCCTCGTCGGAGCGACGACCCGGGCGGGGCTCCTGACTTCGCCGCTTCGCACCCGGTTCGGTGTGATCGACCGGATCGACTTCTATACGCCGTCGGACCTTCAGGCCATCCTCGAACGGTCTGCCAGGCTCCTGGACGTGCCTTACACGGAAAAAGGGATCTACGAAATCGCTCAGAGGGCCCGTGGAACGCCGCGGGTCGCCAACCGACTGCTCCGGCGGGTTCGGGACTATGCCCAGGAACGGGGGGCAGGAAACATTGACCGGGAGACGGCCGCCCTGGCCCTGGAACTCCTCGAGGTGGACGGACAGGGCCTGGATAAGATGGATCGCAAGATCATGCTCACCATCATCGAAGGGTTTCAGGGGGGACCCGTCGGGATCGATACCCTGTCCGCCGCCGTCAACGAGGCGCCGGACACGATCGAAGACGTTCACGAACCGTACCTGATCCAGCAGGGATTTCTCGGAAGGACCAAGCAGGGCCGGATCGCGACGCGTCACGCTTACGAATACTTTCAAAGGCAGGTTCCCAAGGATAAGCAGGGCGAATTGTTTTAACCTGACGGAGACAAGAAACATCTCTACACCGAGGCACTCGCTCACGCCGGAGGTCCTGATGCGACACGCGGATAAGAATCGACTTACGAAGGGGGGAGAAAAACCGGGGTATGCGGACTTGCTCGATCGCATGCTGACCGGCGAGAAGCTCGCTCTGGCCAAGCTCGTTACTGCGGTCGAGAACGATGCCCCTTACGTGCCCGAAATCATGGAGAAGATCTACCCCAAGACAGGCCGATGCATCTCCTTCGGGGTCACCGGACCGCCCGGGGCGGGGAAGAGCACCCTGGTGGACAAGCTTATCGCTCGAATCCGCGCGGAGGGCCGGAACGTCGGGGTCATCGCCGTAGATCCGTCGAGCCCCTTCTCCGGAGGAGCGGTCCTCGGCGACCGGATCCGGATGCAGCGCCACGCCCTGGACGAGGGCGTCTTCATCCGAAGCCTCGGGACGCGAGGGACGGGCGGGGGCCTTTCCAGGGCGACGGGCGAGGTCCTGCGGCTCTTCGACGCCTTCGGTATGGATGTAGTCATCATCGAAACCGTGGGAGTCGGACAAACCGAACTGGATATCGTGGATATCGCCGATACGACCCTTGTGGTGCTCGTGCCCGAATCCGGGGACACGGTGCAGACGATGAAGGCGGGCTTGATGGAGATCGCCGATATCTTCATTGTGAACAAGGCGGACAGGGAAGGGGCCGAAAAAATGGTTTCCGACCTGAAGGGGATGGTGGAACTGAACGACAGCGGGCAGTCCGGATGGAAGGTGCCGGTTTTCCTGAGTCAGGCGAATCAGGACCGGGGCGTCGATGAAATCTATGACGCCCTGAAGGCGCACGAGGCGCACCTTTCGGTCCACTCGAACGAGGGAGAACGAAAGGCCAAGATCCGGCGTCGGCATTTCATGGAGATCCTCGGGCATCAATTTGTCAAGAAGGTGGAAATGCTGGCGAAGGATGACGAGCGATTCCGCGGCTACCTCCAGGAAGTGCAGCAGGAGGATGCGAATCCGTATCGGCTCGTCAAGAGCTTCTTTCAGGATGAAGCCCTTTCCCGCAAAATTTTCCATTCGGCTGAAACCCGTTCATCGGGAGGGCATGAGACATGACGGTGGCGACCGGCGGTAGCGGCGCGGCGAACGAACAGGTCGCCCGCACCCTGCAGGCGCTCAAGAAAAACGGCTTCCTCGCCTATTTCTTCCCCGCGGCGGAAGAGGCGGGGCGGTTTGTTCTCGATTCGATTCAGCAAGGCATGCGGGTGGGATTGCCGGGATCGGCGACTCTGCGCGACATGGGACTCGTGGACCTGCTCAAGCAGAAAGGGGCCATCCTGCTCGACCACTGGAACGAAACGCTCACCTTCGAGGAGACCCTCCAGGTCCGCAAAGATCAGCTCCTGTGTGATGTCCTGCTCAGCAGCGTCAACGCGATCACCGAAACCGGCGAACTCGTCAGCCGGGACGGGATCGGCAACCGCACCTCCGCCATGACCTTCGGTCCCGCGAAGGTCTTTCTCCTGGCGGGCGTTCAAAAGATCGTTCCGGATCTTCAGGCCGCCTTTCGGAGAATCGACGAGGTTGCCGCTCCCATGCGGGCCAAGAGCCTGAACCTGGACCTTCCATGCACCCGGACAAAGGGCTGTGTAGACTGTAACAAACCCGACCGCATCTGCAGGGCCACTCTCATCCTCCACAGACGGCCCATACTCACGGATATCACGGTGATCCTGATCGGAGAACCCCTCGGCTACTGCGCCGCGGAGAATCCCCTGTGCAGGCTTTCGGAACGGGCAGACAACAGCGGGAGACAACG
>WFRX01000313.1 GCA_015486285.1 bacterium | reverse complement strand
TTTCGAATGCGCCCGGGATGCAAGGAAGCGGTCACAAAACCGCCGCAGGTGTGCTGACTGCACATCGAGGACGGTTTTGGGGACGCTGACGCAGCAGCCCGGGATGCAGTCGGAATCGGAGTAGAAGACGAGTCTCGCACAGCCCCCGGGGGGAGAGGAGCCCAAGAAACCCGACGTCCAACCGCCAACCGCTGAATGCACGCAGACACACTCTTCAAGGAGAACAACGAAATCCTTTCCGGAGGTATTGGCTGGGCAGGGAGGCCCCCCGATGGGATGACCTGTCCGAGCGAGGGTTTCGCAGGGCGACTTCCGGGAGCGGGGGAGAGGAGCCCAAGAAACCCTCGCTCGGACAGGTCATCCCATTTAACCTCCACCCCCCACCACCTGCGACACCTTCCGGTACACCGTTCCGACCTGCCCGTGGATCCTCGGCTGAGCATCGCCGGCCGCAACCGTACGCGCCGCCCTGGACCGGATGCCGTAATAGACGGCCACAGAGCCCGCCCCGGCGCCCTTGCCGATCCCTTCGTATCCTGCGGCAAACTCGATACTGGACCCGACCAGGTACTTGGCCTTGAGACGGTCCACGTCCACCAGCACCGTGGACTTCTCAAAAGGGATACCGGCGGCAGGGGTCAGGTCAAAGGAGATATCCGCCGGATGCAGGGCCAGGTTATCGAGGTCCGGGTCATCGGCATTGTCGTTGCCCGGATAGCCCTTGATATCGGCCATGATGTTCGGATCGGTCTGGAAATGGGTCATGAGGAGGTTGCCGCCCAGCAGGGAAATCGTATCGTCGTAAGGCGGAAAGTCCGTGTCCGGGTCTACGGCGTCCGGGTAGAGATAATCCAACACCGCGTAGGCGCCCACGTCGGCGCCGCCGTCGGCGAGCTGGAAGTCCTGCTGCGCGGCCCGGCGGTTCCCGGCCACCTGGAGGGCCGTGGTCGTGTCCCCGCTCATGCCGACCGCCACCAGCGATACCGCCGCGAGGATCAGGAGGGTGGAAAGCAGGACCATTCCCTCCTGGCCTGCCGAAGCGGCTCTCTTTGAATCATCCTGTTTTTTCATGAGACGTCTCCTGTCTTCCTTCCCCTCTCAAAGGTGAAGAACGCGGAAGAGTAGTCCATTCCGTTCTCTTTCCACCGAACCACGACCTCGATGGACTTCAATTCGTTGATAAAGCAGTTGGGGTTGTTCGACACATTGCTCCAGTCGGCCACGGTCCACTCGGCCTTGTAGGCTGTTCCGTCATCGTAGTCGGTCTCCGTTGCCGGATCGCCCGTGATCTTGTCGAAGTATTCGACGCCGCTCCCCCCCATCTGCGCAAAGTCCAGGGTGCGGAGTTCTTCCAGGTCCGTTATCCCGGTCGTCATGGCCTTGTGAAGGGTCCTGGCAAAGGCCCGTCCCTTCACGCTTTGAAACTGTACCGTCATGTAGCCGAGGATGCCGATCGACAGGATCACGAGGGCGACCATGACCTCGAGAAGGGTGAACCCCCGTGCGTTTCCCGAGGATCGCCGCGGCCTTCCGGCCGTACCGGGGCTGTTCGTTGTTCCAGACCTCTGTTCCATGGCCGAAGCCTCCTGTGTAAATGCTCGGATGCTCACAGATTCAAATTCCGGACCATCACGGTTTCGATAAACAGCTGCCTGTGGTACTTCAGGTCGTCCGCGCCGAGCGTGACGGTCTGATTCGCCAGGGTGTAGGTCGGGTTCGGGTCGGTGTAGGTCGGATCGGCGGACAGGGTGCGTGCAAGGAGAAAGATCCGCACGGCGCGGATGTCCCCTTCGTGTCCGGTCGGATCGTCGACGAACTCCCCCTCTTCGATCTCACCGTTCTGATTCGCGTCCCAGCCGTACCGGAACTGAAGGGCCTCGATCCCTTCCGCCACCTCCGCGGAACTGACATTGGCCTCTCCCGCCCCCGCCAGGTCGCCGTCCGGAACGAGATCCAGGGAATTGCTGTAAATGTACAGGTCCGGAGACACATCGCCGTCACGGTCCGCCACCGTTCCGTCCTGGTCTACGTCGATGATCTCGGCCTCGTTCTGGTCGAGGGTGATGGTAAAGGCGTTCACCCGGAATACGCTGTCTCCCACCCGTATCGAACAAAAATCGTTGTCCAGGTTCGTGCAGGGATCGGAGAGCCTCAACTCCCTCGTGTTCTCGTCCACCCCCAGGACCTCTAGGAACCGGTTCTCGCCCTGGGGCGAGAAGAAGATGTACCGGTTCTTGGCGGTGTCGAAGAACGGGACGTTGTTCGCGTTCTTGATCTCTTTGACGACCACATAGTCCGCTCCGAGGGACTCCACGACCGTAAGCCGCCGCAGGCCGGTCACGACGGTCAGCACATCCGGGCCGTCGCTTCGATCCTGCACCGTGAATATTTGGGCGTAGTTGTTGAAGGCCCCCTGCAGGGTCTGGCTGTCCTTCGGTGGAAAGTTGTCCTTGCACCCCAGGCCGGCGTTCCGAATGACCTCCGCTGTTCGGTCGATGGCGAGCCGCCCGTTCATCAGCATGTCCTTCATGCCGGCCTCGCCCTCGGCACTTCTCTTCTGAACGATATACCCGGCGGCGATACCGGTGACGAGCAGGCCGGAGACAACCAGGGCGATCAGAAGCTCGGGCAGGCTGAAGGCCCGGTTCGAGAGCGCAATGCGTACGGCCCACTCCCGGTGGTCGGGCAGCGGCGACCTTGTCGTTGTCTTCATGTCGAACCCCTTACATGTAGCAGTAGGATGAATCCAGACAGCTGTCGTCCGGCTCTCCCTGACACCCCATCTTTTTATCGCCGATCTGTATCCTTCCCACGTGGCTGATGCTGAGGGGATAGGATACGGCCATGCAGCGGGAAGGGCAGCAGTCCTCCTGGGTCGGAACGGCCGCCTTGATTTCCACTTCCTTGGCCAGGCTCTCCCCGGTCGGGGTGAACAGAAACGCGAGCCCGCCGGCCCCCTCCTCATTGATAAACCGTATCGTCGACGATGCGGTTTCTATCTTGATCTTCTCGTTCGAGGCCGGGGTGTACTGGCCGTCTCCGTTCAAATCTTCGTAGACCACATAACACTGATCCTTGCCCGTGATCGTCCCATCCTCATCGCAGTCGATCGTGGGCGGGTCATAGGAAAGGTCCACGTGGATCGTATCCTTTCTCGAAACGGCTTCCTGTTTCGCCCTTTCCAGGTCGAATCGGATATTCCGCGTGAACTTTCTGAGCTCCGTCTCGTTCGATCCGATGTACACCGCGCCCACACCCGCCGTCACGCCGATCAAGGCAAGTACGACCATCAGTTCCACGAGGCTGAATCCGCTCCTCGAACTCTCTCCCCGGTCTCTTCTGAATCGGATCATCATCTTTCCTCAAGGTACGGGGTTATTTGTGCGGCGCCTGAACGATTCGAATCTTCGTAAGGATCTTCGTGCCGGGATCGTATCCGCTCTCCTCGAGCCCCGAACCCGTTCGATACTCCACCTCGATCTGTGCGCCCAGGGGAATGTCCTCCAGACCGATCTGGAAGCCGTCTTCGTCTTCGAACCTCGTCGTCGATTTGAGGATATAGGGCTCGCCGTTCACGAAGAGCCTGTCCTCATGCCTGCGAAGGGACTGGACCCGGGCCACCGCGTCGGTGCCTGCCCCGGTCCCCGCGTATCGTTCCTCAAGGGCCTGTCGTTCGCTGGGCATGCCGGTCCTTTCGTTCGCGCTCACCTCGCTCCACCCCAGGACCAGCGCAACCGAGACCATCAAAAACCCGACAAACAGCCGGCTGCCCGCCTTTCCCGACCACCAACACCCTAGGTAATGCATCGCCTTCTCCCTTTCTCTGATGATCCTGTCCGTCATAGAGAACCCTGCTACTCCTCGTACCAGAGCACGTTCCCGCTCTTCTGGCCGAAGGGGGTCCTCATCACGAGTTCTTCGATGGTCCCCGTACTCTGCTGTACATATACCTTCCCGCCCTTTTCCTGGCCGATGTGGATGGCCAGGCTCGACGGCCTGCCCTGGCCGAGGGACACAGAGCGGTCGAGTACCGATCCCATCGCCGGGGTGCCGAGGCTGAAAACGTCCCGGCTGTACGGCGTACCGGTTTCATAGTACACGGCGTAGAGCCTGCCCTGGCCTCCGAATCCGCAAATGTCTTCGTTCGGCTTGAAGGAGGTGAACATGGCCAGGCCCCCATAGAGGCTCGGCTTCTCGAGGACCCGCTCCCCGGCCCCCCATCCCGCCATATCCACTACGTCGATCATCCATCCATAGGTCGGATCCGATTCGGTCCCCCGCATCTCGGCGAGCATCGTTTCCCACGAGCTGTCCGCCGCCACGTCGGGCACGCCGGTCACCGTGCTCGGCTCTCCGTACGTAACGACGGCGTTGGTCACATCGATGAGATCGCCCGCGTTGAGGCTCAGCGCGGATCCGCCTTCCGCAAGGGTGGTGTCCTTCACGCCGTAAAAGGATTGCGTGTGCAAGTCGACCTTGTCGTCTTCGGTGAAGAAACGCCCCGTTCCCCAGTACACCCACGGCGTATGCTTGTAA
>WFRX01000312.1 GCA_015486285.1 bacterium | reverse complement strand
GTTCAGGGCCGCTCGACCCCGAGCTTCTGCATCCGGGACCGGAGGGTGGAGGACTTCAACCCGAGGATTCGTGCGGCCCCATTCGGGCCCTCGATTCTCCCTCGGGTTTTTTTCAGGGTTTGCACGATGTGATCCCGCTCAACGTCTTTGAGCGTCTTCGCCGGCGCTGCATCGCTGTCCTCCGTCTCATGAATCGTTACGCAGTCCGGCAGTTTCAGTGTGGGGCCATGGGAGGTAATCACGGCCCGTTCGATAACGTTCTCCAACTCCCTCACGTTTCCGGGCCAGTCGTGCTCCTGCAAAACCGCCATCACCTCCGAAGGCACGTGCGGAATGCTCTTGCCCATCTTTTCGCAATCTCTCCGGACAAACTTGTCGACGAGCAGGGGGATGTCTTCCTTCCGGCGGCGCAACGGGGGCACCGTGATGGGAAACACGCTCAAGCGATACCAGAGATCAGGGCGAAACCGGCCCTTCCGCACTTCTTCCTCCAGATCCCGGTTGGAGGCGGCGATGATGCGAACGTCGGCCTTCACCGTTGTGGAGCTGCCCAGCCGTTCGAATTCACCGTGTTCCAATACCCGGAGCAGTTTGGCCTGCATCTCGAGCGGCAATTCGCCGATCTCATCCAGGAAAAGGGTGGTCCCGTCGGCGGTCTCGAAACGGCCCAGCCTTCTCGCCTCGGCCCCGCTGAAGGCGCCTCTCTCATGGCCGTACAGCTCGCTTTCGATGAGGTTTGCAGGCAAGGCGGCGCAATTCACCTTGATCAGCGGCCTGTCTCTCCGCGAACTTCGGTCGTGAATGGCCCGGGCAACCAGCTCCTTGCCGGTCCCGGTCTCGCCGAGCACCAGCACGGTGCAGTCGGTAGGGGCGGCCTCCTCGATCTTGTAACGAACATACTCCAGGGCGCTGCTGGTTCCCACCATTTCCCCGAAGTGGTATTCTTGGTCGATCTCTTTCTTGAGGTAGCCGTAATCGCCGGCGAGTTGATCCTTGAGCCTGCTGATTTCCGTGACA
Organism: bacterium; assembly: GCA_015486285.1. Classification (GTDB taxonomy): domain Bacteria; phylum Desulfobacterota; class DSWW01; order DSWW01; family DSWW01; genus S015-6. The sequence goes on along the minus strand of WFRX01000312.1, from coordinate 7,517 downwards.
GCGGCCTCGATCTTACGCTCCTGTTCTCTTCGAACCAGTGCGTTCACGAGCATCTGGCCGAAAAGCCGCAATCGGGGAATCAGATCCTCCGGCCATTTCTTCTCGGACCGAAACGATTCGATGCTGATCGCCGCAAGGGCACACCCCGCAGCCTCCAAGGGGATCGTCAAGTGGGACTTGAGCCCCTCCTTTCTTGCGTATTTCTTTTCTCGCCAGGCCGCGGCGGGAAGGTCTTCCACGCTCTCGAGACGTACGATCCTGTGCTCGAGGAGCTCCTTTGTGTACCATGGGAGCGGGGTGGTCACCGTGCCGTTGGCAAAACGGCGAATCCCCTCGGCCTGGCACGAATGTATCGCAAGAGGGTCATCTCCTTCTTCCAGGGCCTGAAGGAGCACGATCCGATCCACGTCCAGGAAGCAGCGGATTTTCTCGAGAGCATCTTCCACCACTCTGTCCACGTCAGCAGCAGGGACCAGGATGAACCGGTTCCCCATCTCAGCGATCATCGCTTCGAACCGAAGACGCCTCCATAGTTCCCGCTCCATACGCGCCCGCTGCAGATTGCTGACCAGGACGTCCCCGATCATCCGGACTCGTCTGACGATCTCCTCGGGCCAATCCCGATGGATACGGCAGGCTCCGGTCGCAAAGGCCCCCAGCATGTGTTCGCCGACGCTCAAGGGCACCGAGAGGTGCGATTTGACTCCATACCCCGCAAAGGATTCTTTGTCGCGCATCGCCTCCTCGGGCAATTCCTCGATTCGTGTGAATCGTATGCCTTTCCCTTGCGAAAATTCCTGCGCACACCAGGGGAACTTCTCGTTAATGAGAGGGTATAGCTCCGGACTTACTTCGAAACCCTTACGTGTCCATATGTGGGTTGTACGAAAGTTCCCATCGTCTTCCGCAGACTGAATCAGGATACACCTGTCGGCGGCCAGAAAGGTCCCGATCCGTTCAAGCCAGTACTCGATGGCGTCATCGATCCGTTCGCCAGGCATGCTTACAAAGGCGGCCGAGATGTCTGAGACCATCTGTTCGAATCCCGTGAGATTCCGGATCCGATCATGGGCACGCCAGTGCACGAGCAGGTTACAAAAAATTTCCCCGACCGTGAGGAGGCGCCGGAGAAGTTCATCCGACCAGGCTCGTTCCGAGCGGATCATAGCAATCGACAGGATTCCGAGGGTCGCTCCTCCGACGCGCAGTGGGACGGCAACATTCGAACGGATTTTGTTGCGCGAGAAAAAGTTCGCCTCCGGTGCCGCCTGCCGGGGCAAATCCTCGATTCGCGAAAACCGAAAGACCTCTCCGCGGAGTACCATCTCCGACAGCCATGGCACTTTTCGAAGAGCCAGGATCTGACGCACCGGCTCGATTCCCTCGACTGCGGCCGAATGCGTGGAGTGGACATGGGTTCCGTCCTCCGACAGGAGAAACAGGGTGCACCGATCGACACAGAAGAACGCGAGGACACGCTGAAGGAGCGCCTGGATCTCCTCATGCACCGCTTCGGCCGGGAGGTCTGCGCATTCGGCTAAGACCTCTCTCAGCCAGGCCTCAAAGTCCGCGCCGGGAACCTCGCGTCCGCATTCTTCGATCGCCTCGTTCGTCGCCAGGCCCCCGGGTTCCCCATGCCCGCGCGGAGGTCCCGAATTTTCAGGACCTGCAGCCATGATACCCCCCAATCTTCAACGAGAACCTCGGTCTTACTTATTCTTGCTGGATAGGGACCCCTCTTGTCAAGCCTGTTTTAGCGCTATTCCGCGGTTCCGTGAAATAGCGATGCACGTCTCTCACCCCGGAAACCCAGGATGGGCGGAAGCTCTTCAACATCACGGAAGATTTCTCCCTGGCCCATGATGTAGCGGATAAATATCCTGCAAAACTGGAGGAGTTGAAAAATCTCTGGTGGGCGGAAGCCGGGCGGACAGGCATCTTGCCGTTGGATTGGCGTGGGGTGGAACGGTTCTCGGCTCGACTGACCGGACGACCCGTCATCAGCGGAAAGACCAAAAAGTTCGTCTACACAAGCCGCTTGACCGATCTTCCGCTCTCAGCCGTTCCGGATGTATTGAACCGATCGTTTCGTATGACCGCACACGTTGAGATTGACAAAAGCGACGGCGGGATGATCCTCACACAGGGAGGCATCGAGGGCGCTTTCGCCTTTATGGTCAAGAACCAGGAATTGGTTTTTGCCTATAATTTCCTTGATTTGTCATCTGAAGCGTATACCATCATCGAGTCGAGCGAGACACAGGATATAGGTTCCGATCACGGAACATCAATAGCGCCTGGCTACTATAAGGCCCCATTCGAGTTTAGCGGGAAGCTCGACCAGGTTGTTCGGGAACTCAAATAGACGTGCAGCTTACAGTTCCTTGTGGTATGCATCTTGTCAGCGGCCTTCGGAAAGAACGTCCATCTTGAGAAATCGACCTTGGCGAAGGGGGAAAGTGGAAGAACCTTTCGCAACCGGAAAAGAAAGGAGCTCCTATGAAGGCAGCCATTTTTCATGGTCCCGGAGACGTGCGGGTCATGGATATCCCGGCTCCGGAGGCAGGGCCGGACGGCGTGCTGGTGAAAGTCAGGGCCGTCGGCATCTGCGGCACGGATCTCCACACCTACCGCACAGGCATCTTCAAGGAGATGGGTATCGGTATGGAGGGAGGGGGCGCCCTCATCGGTCACGAGTTCTCCGGGGACGTGGTAGAGGTGGGTTCGAACGTACAGGGCTTCAAGGAGGGAGATCGTGTTGTCGGCGTGACCTTCGGCGCGTATGCGGAATACGCCAGGGTGGGTCCGGAGCTGCTCGGCGTCCCTGTACTCTTCACCTTCCCCGGCCATGTTTCCTACGAAGAAGCGGCGACCGTGGAGCCCCTGGCCGTTTCCATGGCCACGGTCAAGCGGGGGGAACCCCGGGAAACGGATACGGTCCTCATTCTGGGCGCGGGGATGATCGGTTTGGGGTGCCTGCAGGTCCTCCGAGCCCGGTATCCCGTGAAACAGATTTTTGTTTCGGACATGTCGGAAAAGCGGCTGTCACTGGCCAAGGCGATGGGAGCCGACCTTACCATCAACGCAGGCCGGGAAGATGTCGTGAAGAAGATGCTTGAGCTGACGGGCTCGGAGCCGGTGCTCTACAGCGCGAAGCCTACGGCTCACGTAGATCTGGTGATCGAAAGCGCGGGCGCGACGGTCACGCCGCAGCAGGCCCTGGAGGTGGTGACGCCGAATACGGGACGAGTCGTGATTGTGTCCCTGTACGAAGAACCGCCTGCAATCGACCTGAATGACCTGGTTACGAAGAACCATCCGGTCTACGGGGTTTTTGCATACGGAATCGAGGATTTTCAGGAAAGCATCGAGCTGCTGGTCTCCGGGGAGGTGGACCGAAAGCCCCTCATCACACATCGGTTTTCGCTGGATCAAGCCGCCGATGCCTTTCGGACCCAATCGGAGACGGTCGATTGTCTTAAGGTGGTCATCCAGCCGACAGCCGCTCTGTAGGCTGTCAATGGCGGGTCGAGCGACCTTAACGTAATCCCGCAAAGGGGAAAACAGGTCGAGGAGGAAAGAAGATGAGGCTGAAAGACAGGGTAGCGATTGTGACCGGAGGCGGAGGCGGCATGGGGGAGGGTATATCCATGTGCCTCGCCCGCGAAGGAGCGAATGTCGTGGTCGGCGATCTGCAGCTCGAGCCGGCTGAGAAGGTAGCGGCCAAGGTGAGGGAGACGGGGCAAAAGGCCTTGGCCGTCCGGACGGACGTTCGCAAGGCGGAGGATTGCAAGGAGATGGTCGATGTCACCCTCAAGGAAATGGGCCGGCTCGACATCCTCATTTGTAACGCCGGCGTGGTCGGCCTCCCCCGAGACGAATCCGCCGACCCCCCGCTGATCGAGTGTATCAAGGAGGAAGACTGGGACCTCGTGGTGGATGTCAACCTGAAGGGCGTCTTTCTCTGCAATCGGGCCGCGGCCCCTCATTTCAAGGAGCAGAAGAGCGGCAGGATTATCAATATTGCATCTGTTGCAGGGCGCCAGGGGGTCGAGTTGCTCGCCCCCTACGCGGCGACCAAGGCGGGCGTCATCTCCCTCACCCAGTCCGTGGCGTTCCAGATGGCCCCTTATCACGTAAACGTCAACGCCGTCTGTCCGGGCATCATCTGGACCCCGATGTGGGAGCGTATCGCCAATTATGTATCCAAGAGCGTACCCGACTTCGCCGACACCTCTCCTGACAGCGTGTATGATTTCTTTGTCCAGGCCATGATCCCCTTCAAGAAGCCCCAGACCCCGGAGGACATCGGGAATGCCGTGGTCTTCCTGGCGTCCGACGAGGCGAGCGAGATCACCGGTCAGGCCTTGAACGTCTGCGGTGGAATGAAGATGAATTAGAGGTTCGGGAGGAACATCGAAGTGGCTACGGAAATCAAGATGCCCCGTTTCGGGATGACCATGAAGCAGGGGAAGGTCGCCAAATGGCTCAAGCAGGAAGGCGACAAGGTGGAGAAGGGAGAGCCCCTCTTCGAGGTGGAGACCGAGAAGATCACGAACACGGTCCAGTCGATCGCCTCGGGGATCCTGTTTCAGATCGTTATCCAGGCCGGTGAAACCGTACCGGTAGGTACGGTGCTCGCCATTGTCGCGGAAGAAGGGGAGACGCCTGAGCGCGTTGAGGGCATCCAGGTCGGCGAGGTGGAGGATGTGGAGGCGGCGCCCGCGGGAAAGGCAGCGCCGGAAAAGGCGGAAGCGCCCCGTGAGAAGAAGTACGTGCTCGCGAGTCCCGCGGCCAAGCGGCTGGCAAAGGAGCTGGGCGTGGACCTGGCGGATGTTCCCGGCACGGGCAAAGAAGGGCGTGTGACCGAGGAAGACGTGAAGAAGTTTCACGAAGAAGGGCCTCCGCCCCCGAGGATCACCCCCGTGGCGGCGGAGATGGCCCGGCAGGCGGGAGTCGACCTCGCGGCCATCGAAGGGACAGGCGAAGGGGGCAAGATCACCAAGGAAGACGTGGAGCGAGCCGTCTTGTCGGTTCCAGCGGCGCCCGGGGCCCGGCCCGCGTCTCCGAAGTCGGTTCCCTTCACCGGCATGCGCAGGGCGATCGCGGACAACATGCATGCGAGTCTGCAGAATGCGGCCCAGTTGACCTTGATGACAGAGGTCGACGTGACCGAGATGGTGCGCCTGCGCGACCTGCTCCGGGAGGAATACAGAAAGGACGAGTCGGTCCGGATATCATATAATGATATAATCATCTTTACGGTAGCGAGGGTCTTGAAGCGATTTCCCTACATGAACTCCACGCTTGTGGGCGAGGAGATTCTCCTGCACGACCGGGTGGACATCGGGATGGCCGTGGCCCTGCCGGACGGGCTCATCGTGCCCAAGGTGCGCAACGCGGACCGCAAGGGGATCCTCGAGATCGGCCGGGAGGCTCGGGCGCTCGCCCGGAAGGCGAGGGAAGGGGCCCTGTCGATGGACGAGGTCACGGACGGGACCTTTACGATCTCGAACATGAGCATGCTGGGCGTGGACGGCTTCACCCCGATCATCAACCCGCCGGAGGCGGCGATCCTCGGGGTGGGCCGGGTCGTGGAAAAACCGGGCGTCAAGGACGGGCGGATCGAGATCCGGTCGTACATGACTCTGAGCCTGACCATCGACCACCGGATCGTGGACGGCGCGCCGGGCGGCGAGTTCCTGCAGTCCCTGGCCCGGCACCTCGAGCGGTCGGCCTTGTTGAATGCCTAGTGATGACCGGAACCTGATGCGTTATGATGATTTCATATCAATACCCTCTCCCTTGAGGGAGAGGGCTAGGGTGAGGGTGGCACAGAAGCTCCCCCTCATCCTGACCTTCTCCCCAGAGGGGAGAAGGAAATAAGAAGAGGGAGGATATTTCGCGATGCATGACGTAATCGTTATTGGATGCGGGCCGGGCGGCTATGCTGCCGCCATTCGCGCGTCGCAGCTTGGAGGCAAGGTTGCAGTGATCGAGGCGGCCGACATCGGCGGCACTTGCGTCAACCGGGGATGTATACCGGCAAAGGTCTGGCACAAGGCGGCGTCGACCCTTCAGTCGATTCGGAAGGGCGCGGACTTCGGCATCGAGGCGGCGGAGCCGAAGCTCAACCTGAAGACCACGGTGGAGCGGAAGAACGGGGTCGCGGGCGAGATCCGGATGGGGATGGAAGGCCTGCTGGCGAACAACGGCGTGGAGCTGATTCGGGGCCGGGCCGTGTTCAAGGGGCCGCAGGCGGTGGAGGTGGAGGGCAACACCCTGGAGGCCAAGAAGTTCATCATCGCTACGGGAAGTTCGCTCGCCTTCCCGGCCATACCGGGCCTCGAGGACGCGGCCATGACGACCGACGATCTGCTCGAGATGACCAAGGTGCCGGCATCCGTCCTGATCAGCCGGGCCGATTTCGTCGAAGTGGAGATGGCGAACCTCCTGAACACCTTCGGGTGCAAGGTCGTCTTGGCCACCGATGCTCCGAGGATCCTGCCCCGGGAAGACCATGACACGAGCCAGCGGGTCGCACAGGCCCTGCGGGAGCAAGGTGTGGAGATCGTCACCCGTGCGAGCCTTGAGTCGGTCAAGAAGAAGAAGGGCGGCTTTGCCTGTTCGCTGGCCGGGTCGAAGGAGCGAAGCGTCGATGTGGCCAAGGTCCTGGTCTCGTCCCGGTCGCCGAACACGGCCGGGATCGGGCTGGACAAGGCGGGGGTGAAGCTCCAGGGGGACGGTACGATTCCGGTCAACGACTTTCTGGAAACCTCCGTGGCCGGCATCTACGCGATCGGGGACTGCACGGGGGGCTGGATGCTTAGCCACGCGTCGTCTTCCATGGCGGTGACGGCCGGCGAGAATGCGATGGGCCGGAGCGGCAAGTTTCCGTTTCACCTCATCCCTCGGGGCAGCTGGACCCTGCCGGAGATCGGGTCGGTCGGGCTTTCCGAGGAAGAGGCGGAGAAGAAGGGGCTGGAGATCGAGATCGGGATCTTTCCGTATTCGATCAACGGCCTGGCGGCGTGCCGAAACGAAGTGGACGGCGCGGTGAAGATCGTCTCCGAAGCGCAGTATGGGGAGATTCTGGGGGTACACATCGTTGGGAGCGGGGCCACGGAGCTCGTGGGAGAGGCGGTGCTGGCCATGCAGCTCGAGTGTACGGCCCGCGAGTTTGCCCGGAGCATCCGGATCCACCCCACCTTTTCCGAGGCGGTGGTGGATGCGGCCCGGGACGCGGAGAAGTGGGCCCTGTATCTGCCCAGAAGGTAATGCCTGGCTGCAACATCCCTTTTTAGAGGACCAAGAGAGGAGGGCCTAAGACGATGAGTCTCACAAAGAAGGAGTTGGTCGATCTCTACACCGTCATGCTGAGGATCCGGAGCTTCGAGGAGAAGATCGAAGAGCTGGTGATGACCGCGACGATCGGTGGGTTCGTTCACCTCTACGTCGGGCAGGAGGCGGTCGCCGCGGGCGTGTGCGCCACGCTGACCGACGCGGACTATATCACC
>WFRX01000311.1 GCA_015486285.1 bacterium | reverse complement strand
TCGGCGAGTTCCTCCAGACTCTCGGCGATCTGCCCCACCGCCGCCCCTACGGGACGGGTCTCGCCGGGCGGCACCAGGATGTGGAGAAAGCCGCTGTGCAAGGCCTCCACGTCATGGGTCACCTTTGCCGTCTCGACCTGCAGGACGGTCTGCCCCTTTTCCACCCTGGCCCCTTCGCCGAACATCCAGGCAACCACCTTCGCCTCTTTCATGGTCATTCCGAGCTTGGGAATTGCAATGTCTTTCGCCATCGATGGCACCTCGACTGGAGGGTTACGAAGAAAGGCACACCCGACTGCGGCAGGGGTGAACGTACCGGCTGCTATAACAATTTCACCCCCGCGGTCTGCACGGCCAGCTCGAACCGATCCATGCCCAGGAGGTCTGTGATCGCATTGGCCAGGTCCTGGGGCTGTGGCAGGCAGGTCTTCTCGAGCACCCCTCCCGGAATCGGCATGTTGGCGGCGCCGACCCTTTTGACCGGAGCATCGAGGAAGTCGAAGGCGTTCTCCATGATCTGCATCCCGATCTCCGCGCCGATCCCGCATCGAAGCGTGTCCTCGTCCAGAACAATCACGCGGCCCGTCTTCCGCACCGACTCCAGGATCGTATCCAGATCGAGAGGCTCCAGGGTGCGCGGGTCGATCACCTCGACACTCACCTTCCCCTCCATCTCGGCGGCCACCCCGAGGGCAAGGCTGACCTGGAAGCTCGTCGCGACTACGGTGACATCCGTCCCCTCGCGCTTGACGTCCGCCACCCCGAAGGGGATGGTGTATTCTTCCTCCGGCACCTCGCCCGTCATGGGCAGGAGCTGCTTGTGGTAGAAGTAGCAGACCGGGTTGTTGTCCCGGATCGCCGTCTTGAGAAGCCCCTTCGCGTCGTAGGGATCGGACGGCAGGACCAGCTTCAAGCCCGGGTGGTGGAGGACCACCGCCTCGGGACACCGGGAATGCTCGTTACACAGACCGGAATACCCTCCGATAGCGGCCTTGAACACCAGGGGAACATTCACCTTCTCCGCGTGCAGCATGTGCCACTGGGCCGCCTTGAGCAGAACCTCGTCCATGCAACAGTAGATGAAATCGCCGAACATCAAATCCGCCACCGGTCGATACCCGGCCGTGGCCGCGCCCACGGCGGCTCCGGCGATCCCATTTTCGCTGATCGGAGCATCCATAACCCGATCCGGCCCGAACCGCTGCACGAGTCCCACCGTTGTGTTGAAGGTCGATCCCTGGACGCTCTCTCCGATGATGAATACGGTTTCGTCCCGGCTCATCTCTTCCGCCAGCGCCTCGTTGATGGCCTGAAGGTACAGAATTTCTCTCATGGCAACGACCTCCTAATCGGCGTACAGGGCATTTTGCAGGATGGACGGGTCCGGATAGGCGCCCGTTTCGCAGAATCGTTCCATTTCCTGAACCTCGGCGTCGATCTCCCCGTCGATCTTCTCAAGTTCCTTCTCCGTCAGAATCCCCTGTTTGAGCAGCTTTTTCCGGTACAATGTGACGGGGTCCCTCTTCTTGAGCCTTTCGATTTCCTCCGCCGGGCGAACCTCTGCGTGTACCCAGTCCGGCGCCCCCTCTACGTGGGGCCGGAAACGAAGACACTTGCATTCCACCAGGGACGGCCCCTTCCCTTTCCGCGCCCTTTCGACCGCCGCCATGACCGCCTCGGCGACGGCCACCACGTCCTGGCCGTCCACAACCACCCCAGGCATGCCGTAGGCGGCCGCCATGCTCGCAATATCCTCGAGGGGATAGGCATCCTTGATCGGGACGAATTGCCCCATCCCGTTGTTCTCGCACACCCATACCACGGGCAGCCTCCAGTTGGCCGCCATGTTCATGCCTTCGTGCATCGTGCCCCTACCCGCCGAACTGTCGCCGAAAAAGCAGACGGCAACCTGCCCCTTGCCCGCCTTTTGCGCGGCCAGGCCCCAACCCACGGAGACCGGAAAGGCGGAACCGATCGTACCCCCCGCCCCCAACATCCCATATTCCGGGTCACACGCGTGAAAGCCGGTGATGCCCTTGCAGGAGCCGGTGATCTTCCCGCAATGCTCGGCCATGAAAGAGAAAAGGTCCGCTCCCTTCCCGGCGGCATGGGGGATGCCGTGGCCCCGGTGGTGGGCGTAGATGTAGTCGTCCTGCCTGAGAAACGTAGTTCCTCCCACGCCGGGAGCCTCCCCACCGTAGGCCGCGTGGAAAAAGGAGGTGAACTTCCCCTCGCCCAGCAGCCGGATGGCGGCCTGATCGAACTTCCGGGCACGCACGAGGTTCCTGTACAGTCTGACCAGATCCTTTTTTTTGAACCTCATATTTCCCTCCTTTTCCCCATCTTCGGTTTACCTTGTCCCTGCAATCAAGGGGCTGCATTTGCATCCTCCGAAAGCCCTCGTGGCCGGAATCCAAAACCTACTCAAATCAAGTGCTTATGTCAACGATCAACGAGCCCGCGCCGCATTCGGAAAGGCTCGCACCCCTTCACGATCCAAAAGGGTGGGTCGTCCCTCGCCGGCAGGGCACACGTTCTTGTATTTTGTCGCGGAAGGGAGTATAAATCGACTTTTTTATGAAAAACCCAATCATGAGGCATACGATGCAAAAAGGACAGCAAAAGAAAAAGATTGCCCCCCCCAAAGGAGCGCTCGGTGTCCTGCTGCCGGGGATCGGCGCTGTTGCAACGACCCTCATGGCCGGGACGTTCTCGGTTCGCAAAGGTCTGAGCCTCCCGGTCGGATCGCTCACCCAGATGGGGACGATTCGGCTGGGAAAACGAACCGAACGGCGGCGGCCCCGCATCAAGGATTTCGTGCCGATCGCCGGACTGGACGATCTCGTTTTCGGCGGGTGGGACATTCACGGGAAAGACGCCTACGACATGGCGCTCTCCGCGGGGGTATTACGGCAGGAACACCTTCATCCTCTGCGGAACGAGTTGAAGTCCATCCGCCCCATGAAGGCGGTCTTCGACCCGGAATACGTCCGGAGGCTTCACGGGGACTGGATCAAGGAAGGCAAGACCAAGATGCACCTCGCGGACAAGCTCCAAAAGGACATCGAGACCTTCAAGGAAAAGAATGGATGTTCCCGGCTGATCATGGTCTGGTGCGGCTCCACGGAGGTATTCGTACAGCCCCGGGAAGTCCATGCCGATCTGGACCGCTTCGAGCGGGGCCTCAAAGAAAGCGATCCCGCTATCGCTCCCAGCATGATTTACGCATACGCCGCGATCCGCAACGGCATCCCTTTTGTCAACGGCGCTCCGAACCTGAGCGAAAACATCCCCGCCCTCCTCTCCCTGGCGCATCAGACCCAATGCCCGGTAGCCGGCAACGATTTCAAAACCGGCCAAACCATGATGAAAACCGTGATCGCCCCGGCCCTGAAGGCGAGGTTGCTCGGCCTCGACGGCTGGTTCTCCACGAACATCCTGGGCAACCGGGACGGAGAGGTGCTCGATGATCCGGATTCCTTCCGGACCAAAGAGGTAAGCAAGCTGGGCGTGCTTGAACACATCCTCCAACCCGACTTGTACCCTGAACTGTACGGTGATTCATACCACAAGGTTAGGATCAACTATTATCCGCCGCGGGGGGACAACAAGGAGGGCTGGGACAATATCGACATCTTCGGATGGATGGGATATCCCATGCAGATCAAGATCGATTTCCTTTGCAGGGATTCGATCCTCGCCGCCCCGATCGCCCTGGACCTGATCCTTCTAATGGACCTGGCCAAGCGGGCGGACAAGTACGGGATCCAGGAGTGGCTCTCCTTCTACTTCAAAAGTCCTATCGTCCCGGAAGGCCTCTACCCGGAACATGACCTGTTTATCCAACTATCCAAGCTGAAGAATAACCTGCGCTATCTCATGGGAGAAGATCTCATCACCCATCTCGGCGTGGAATACTACCCGAACTCCAAGTAGGCGGGGCCCTACCCGTTGCTGAATGGAAGCACCGGAAGGCTGTGACGGGAATGAATCCAGACGTGGAGGTCATCATGCAGAAGAATGACAGGTTGAAAGAATTATGGGAAAAAGGCGTTGTGATGATGAGCGAGGGGTACATGTGAGCGGAAGCCGTCCTGCAGGTTCTGCGGGAAGATGCGGGCCTCGATGCGATCCCATACCAATGGGCGACCGCGGGATATTCCGGGGCGATCGACTCGGGAGACACGATATGCGGCTTTCTGTTCGGCAGTGCCGTCTTGCTTGGATTCCTGTATGGAGAGGGGGAATCCGGTGCGCCGGAGGTGGGAGACGAGAAACGCAATCAGGCCATTGAAGCCGTCCATAAACTTTTCACGGGATTCATCAAAAAATTCGGCACCACGAACTGCCGGTCGCTGACGAACTGCGATTTCAGCAAGCAAGAAGAGGTCGACAGATACATGAAAGAGGAGGTGTACAAAGACACCTGCTTCAAGCAGTTGGAATATGTCCTTGCATACTGTCTTGAGCGGCTCAACGCCTAGGAGGCTGTTGAAAAAGTCCCATCTGCGGCGTTCGGCTTCATCCCTCGTCATTCAACGTACAGGAAGTACGTCTCATTCCTCGGGATTTTGCCTGCCTTGCATCTGGAACTTTTTGAACAGCCTCCGGCAGCCACTTTTTCAACGGCCTGCTAGGAGCCCTCTATGAAGAATCGGTAGGGACAGATTCCGGTGCGTCCTTCCGGCAGATGCAATGCGATCTACTTCTTCCACCACCGGAACAGGGAGATCCACCGGCTCATCTGGATCCTCAAGTCCCTGCCCCGGAGCAGGGCCCACGCAACGACCAGTGCCATCAGGAAGCCCGCATACACCGCCATCCCTGCCGCAATCACCGGCAGGACGGGGATCCCGCGAATCGTCGCATCCCCGAAATAGGGGATGATCAGGAGCGCCGCGGCCACGATGCTCGCAGCGGCGACCATGCCGAGCGCCAGCAGGGCGCCCAGTTCCCGAATCGAGGGGACGAGGCCTTCGGCCTGCTCGGAGGTAACGTTGAGGCGCATCTTGCCGCCCGCCACGTCGCTGACGATTTGATCGACCTGCAGGGGCATCTCCTCCATCATCGCCTTCAGGCGAACGAGCTGTTTGAATCCTTCCGTCAGGAGCGCCTCCGGATCCTCGGGCACGGATATCATCTGGTAGGCCTGCGGGAGCAGTTCCCGGGCGATGTCGATCTCCGGATCCAGCGTCCGCACAACCCCTTCGACGTTCACCGCCGCCTTGCCGAGGAGTGCAAGTTCGTGGGGGAGGGTGACGCCGTAGCGCGAGACAAGGCTCATGAACTGGAGGACCACGATTTCGCTGTCGATCTCGTGGAGGGGCTTACCCAGGGTGGTCCCGAACACTTCGTCCACATCGCGGCTCAGGGCGGCCAGGTCGATACGCTCCCGGGCGATGCCGGCGGAGTAAACGATCTTGGCGACCCTTTCCGAGTCCTTGAAGGCGACGGCCGTGGCAAGGCGTACGAGCAGGTCCCGCATCCGCGCCGACAGCCGTCCCACCAGCCCGAAATCGATGAGCCCGATACCCCGTCCCTCCAGATAACGAAGGTTGCCCGGGTGTGGATCCGCATGGAAAAAGCCGTCCACGAGCACCTGCTTGTAGAACTCCTGAAGAAGGATACGGGCCATTCGTTTGCGCTCATCCCGATCCTCCACCTGCGTGACGGGACCGCCGTCCAGACACTCCATCACAATGACACGCGACGAGCAGAGCGGGGCGTAGACCTCGGGAATGACCAGTTCACCCGTCCGGGACCCGTTCTTCCGAAAGGTCTGGATGGTGCTCACTTCGTTCATCAGGTCCAGTTCCTGCTCCATGGCCGCGGCGAACTCGTCGACCCAGCGCTCCGGGTTATGTCTGCTCACCTCGACGATCGTGCCCTTGAGTACCTTGGCAATGCCACGGAGCAAATCCAGGTCGGCGTGGATCACTTCTTCGATCTCAGGCCGACGGACCTTGATCACCACGTCTCCGCCGCCTCTCAGCCTGGCCCGGTGCACCTGGCTGACCGATGCGGTTGCCATCGGTTCCTGATCGATGAAATCGAAATTCTCTCCGATTCCGCCCGGGAGGCTTGTTTCGAGTTCGGCCTCGATCCCGCCCCAGGCGAGGGGCGCCACGTTCTCCTGAAGGCCGGTGAGGGACTCGATGAAATCCGGGGGCAGGATGTCGGGACGCGTTGAGAGCAGTTGGCCGAACTTGATGAAGATCGGGCCCAACTCCTCGAGCATCATCCGGAAGCGTTCACTTGCGGGCTGCTGCATCTTTTCACCGGATTTGGCAGCCGTGGTAAATCCGGGAAGCGAACTGTCCGCAAGAAACGAGCCGAACCCGTAGCGCACCATAATCCCCGCAACCCGGGTCAGCCTCCCAAGGTCCATTTCGATCTCTCCCTGTCGTCCCCTTTCAGGTAGGCCCGGCCTCATTCACCACAGGGCCGGACGATGAGTTTGAGCCCTATGATTCTTTCCGTAAGCACCGGACTGCCCACTTCCACCGGCCGATCCCCTTCCACCACGGCGTCCCACAATTCACCGCGGACAAAGATCTTTCCGGCCGGGTCCAATCTCTCTTTCACGACTCCTACGCGCCCGATCATCCCCTCCCTGCCCGTCTGCCGTTCCCGCCAGATGAACCGGTCGAGCACGCCCCCCTGGAGCAAATAGTGCCAGAGGCGCACCAACTGCGTCAGGGTGAAGGCGGCGACGAATCCGATCAGCCCGTCCAGGGAAGCGGCCAGGGCATGGACCGTCGAGGGGGGTGAGGGACTCGGCATGACCGCCTCCAGGAGGCAACCGATAAAGACGGCGTAGAGTACAAACAAGGCGCAGTGGCCGAGCTTCTGTGTCGTGGTAACAGGGAACTGTCGATCACGGTACAGGGGATCTCTTGTTTCCAACCAGAAAAGGCCCCCGAGAAAGAGCCCCAGCGAGGCACCAACAGCGAGGCCTGCCCAGGAAAGGAAGCCCAGGAGCCTGGCCACCCAGAAAAGAACCCCGCACGAGACCAGAGACAGCATCCGGACCTGTATCGAGATATGAGAGAAAAGGGTGGACGGTACCTTCATCCCAACGTTCCGGAAAGAGCAAGCAAGAGAGATGAATCACGATTTTTCCCGGTCACGTTTTCCTCCCCCTCCTGAGGCCTCCCATGGACGGGGGGCCGTTTGCAATCTTCCGAAGGTCCCGTTATTCTTGCCTGAACTCGCCGCTTCCGCCTTCTGTCTCACCGATTCCGCAGGGAATCTCTCTGAAGGGCATGGAGGCCGCGGAGACGCTTGGATGATTGGATTATAGGAATCCTCTTTTCAGCATGTCAAACGGGGGCGCCATGACTCCGGCGCAACGCAATGAGGGACCGACCCGAGGCGCAACGCCTTCCTCAGGGCTGGAGGGCCGATGGACCGTCGCCCCCCTCTTGCTTTGCATCCTGATTTTCGGCGCCTTCCTGCGCTTTCAGGGCATCGAAAAAAGGGGGCCCATCTTCTTTGACGAGGGCATCTACACGCTGGAAGGCCGATGGATCTATACGGCGGCCTCCAGCCTGAAGGCCGCCCTGCAACGCAAGCTGGAGGAGGTGCGCTCGGGCCGGGATCTCTATACCTTTCAAGAGGAGGCAGGGAAGATCAGCGAGGGCATCGAGGGGCAGCCTCCTGTCTGGGGCCGGCCGGCCTTCTCCCTCCTGACCGCCATCTCTATGGCATGGATCGGCCCAAAGATCTACGCGGCAAACGCCGTCTCCGTGCTGCTGGGCACCCTCTCCATCTTGATCGTGTTTCTCCTGGCCCGGTCCATGTTTTCCCCCCGCGTCGGGCTCCTCGCCGCCCTGCTTTTCGCCCTTTCCGGCTACCACTATGCCTACTCCGTAACCGGTCTGGCCGACGTGTCGGCCCTTTTCTTCTCCCTGGTTTCTTTCCTGCTTTACTATCAAAGTCGCAAGCAAGGGGGCCCCTCCACCCGCCTCGGTTGGATCATTGCGGCGGGCATCTCCGCCGGGCTTGCCTTTACCGTCCATGATCGCTTCCTGTACGCCTTCCTGGTGATCCTCTCTTGTGAAGCGCTCGATTTTTTGGCCCTCAAGGGGGCGAGAAAGATCCCCCTGAAAAGGGGCTTCATGCTCTGTGGCGCCTTTCTGATCCCCCTGTTCCTGTTCGAGCTGCCCTATTATCTGGGGATGGTCTTTTTGCGCCATTTCCATGAGGCGCTCCCATTCCGCACCTATTTTGAGGAATTGTTCTCCCATCACATCTTTAATTTCCTCGATGTTTTCGCCTTCACCATGGTAGACCCCTCCACCGTCCCGGAGGCCCAGGAGGCCGGTTCGCGCCTCTATAATTTTCTCACGTACCCCTACTTGTACTACCTGCTTGATGGTCCTGTCTTCCTCGCCCTTTTCTTCGTAGGCTTCTTTTCGGCGATCCGAACCCGGTCCCGGCCGGACGTCCTGCTTCTCGTATGGTTCTGCATCCCCTTCGTTCTTTGCAGCATGGGCCTGGCCGCTTCTGTCCGCTACGGACTGATCTTCCTGCCCGCCGCCGTCATCCTCGCGGCCCGTTCGATCCTCGTGCTCACCGACTGGACCGGGCGCATCCACGCATTTCGCAAGATCCCCGGCCCCGTCCTTGCCGCCCTCTTTCTCATCGCCGTCTTCGTCTCGAACGCGGCCGTATCCTCGGACATGCGCAGGACGCGCTGCTCCTACGCAGAGCCCGCGCGCTTTCTCGAAGACCACGGGCGCAAGCATATCAGCCTCGAATACCCGGTCTCGCAGGCCTACTTCGGGATCCCGGCCGTAAGGCGACCTCCTCACACCCGGGAGGAACTCGCGGCGGACTATCAGGACGGGTATCGGTACTACCTGGTGGATTTCCGCAAGTGGTTCCTGCGGGGACGCCCGGGCCTGGAGGGGCAGGCCGACCTGATCGATGAAATGGAGCAAGAGCTCTCGCCCGCCTTCACATACGTACACCCTTGCTACTCGGAGGCCTGTTATCTCTTCGAGGCCAACGTCTTTTTCAAGGCTACGCTCAGACTCGTACGGGAATCACACGCGATGGGGCTCGATCAGATCCGGATTTACGACCTCCGCCCCTTGTTCGAGCCCGCCGCCGCGATCGAAAGGCGGCAGGGGCATTGATTACGCATCGGGTTTCGGTTTCCCGGATCCGGCGCATGCCCCCGGT
Source organism: bacterium (assembly GCA_015486285.1). GTDB lineage: Bacteria > Desulfobacterota > DSWW01 > DSWW01 > DSWW01 > S015-6. Next base: position 2,426 of record WFRX01000311.1, on the reverse strand, counting down.
TTCGGCGCCCTGGCCCATTCGGGCAACCGCAGGCGCTCCGCCCGGTCACTGTAAGGCAGGTAGGGTTTGATATCGACCAAGGGGCTGCCCGGCCTCGCATCCAGGGAGCGGACGAGGATTTCGCCTCTTTCCGGCCGTATCGCCCGGATCTCGCAGAGACACATGGCCAGGAGGTTCGGCCGCATCGGGGACCGGGTGCCGAAGACCCCGGTCAGGGGATTGTCCGGGTTTTTTCGCGGATGCACCGCCAGAACCGAACGCCCCTCCGGGTTGTCATTTTCGTGAAACCAGTAGAAGACCCAGACGTGGGAGAACTTCTCGACCCCCTTCAGGCCTCCCGCATACGCCGGGAACAGCTTGAGAATCTTCCCGTCTTCCCGTGGCTCGATCGTGCCGATCGGTCGAATTTCAAAGCGCCCGCTCTGTTGTCCCTTCAACGCATCGATCTCCTTTTCAAGCACTTGTCTGTTTTCCGGTTCCTGTGTTCTACTGAAGTAAGGGTCACCACCACAACGGAACATGCTAAACCGATTCGATGCGAAAGGGAAACAAGCGCCATGGAATCCCATTCCCGGCAGGATCTGCTCGATGCGCTCAAAGGCACGGAGGCGGCCCGGAAAGAAACGGCCATCCGCGAGATCGGCGGCCTGGAGGACCCCGCCTTTCTGCCTGATCTCCTCGAGGTCCTCAACGATCCCTCCGAAAAGATCCGCTGGCGGGTCCTTCAAGCCATCGGGAACCTGGATCCCCCTCGCCCCGACGACAGGGTGCTCGACCTCTTACATGACCCTTCGCCGCTCGTACGATCCGAGGCGGCCAGGGTGGTGGGCCTCACCGGCGGCAGGGAACACGCCCCCGCGATTTCCCCCCTTCTGGAGGATCAGGATCTGCAGGTGCGATGCAGGGCGATCGAGGCGCTCGGGGAGATCGAGGAGCCCGGCGGGGATCTCCTGGAACGATTGATCTGTCTCCTTCGAGATCCGGACAGCCGCATCCGGATGCATGCCGCCCTTGCCCTCGGGAAATGCCGTCATGCGGCCGCCTGTGCGCACTTGGTCGAGTCTCTTCAGGACCCGAACCACAATGTACGGGGACTCGCCGCCTGGTCCCTCGGAAACCTGGGGGATGAACGCGCCGTGGCGGCCCTGATCGAGGCGCTCGAAGATGACGGGGAATCGGTTCGGATATACGCCTACCAGGCCCTGGATGCCTTCGGCGGGAAGATCCTGCCTGCCCTGGCAAAGGCGCGCGCGGCCCGGGAAGGTCCGGCCCGCACCCTCCTGGACCGCCTGTTCGAGGACATTTCCGGGGGAGAAAAAGACTGAGAGAATCAGAGAAGGGCGTTTTTCATCCGCCTGTTCCGCCGCCGCAGGAACTGCAGTTGGTGGACGAACAGGTTGAACAACTGCTCGTCCCCGCCGCCTGCACCGAACCGTCCGAGCTCCCGAAGGAACAGGCGGACATCAGCCTCTGAACGTCGGCGGCATGGCAGTCGGGACATTGGACCTCCGCATCCCGCCGGATCACCAGCTTTTCGAATTTGTGATCGCATACCCTGCAACGAAATTCATAGATCGGCATGGCAGGATTCCCCTTGACCTCACGAGAGGGGTCGTGTTTTGCGTTCTCTTTGAAAAGCCCGTAAGATAACAATACGATGAGTACGGTTTGAGCCTCGCACCCGATTGGATGCCCTGTTCTTGTAATCTGTTCCCCTCAACCCCTCAGCCAGGATCCGGAGCAAGGCATGGAAAACCAGGTCCCAGGGGCCTTCCCCCGTCTTCGGCATTTCCTTGTGGTCAGCCTCGCCTCCCTGCTCTTTGCCTCTTCGTGCACCTGCCCGACGGGAGGTTTTGAAGACAACTTCGGGCGCTTCTATTCCCTCGTGACCGTTCTGCAACCCGATTTCGGGGTGCCCGTGGGCACATCCGGCACGCTCGACACGCTCGACTGGGGATGCGGGATCTGGAACATCACTCCTCTCGAGCCTTTGAATCCCGAGAATCCCATAGCGTGGCAGGCCGAAAACCCGAATCCGAACCCGGCGGATCAGTGCTGCTACGCCTTCCGTTTCGACGGTCATACAGCCCCCGGCGGATGCGCGGTGATCCTGGGAACTTACGAGAGCGTAGGCGGGAAGTGTGAGCAATCCGGTCAGATGTTCCTGCAGACGGCCCAGTGATCCCCCCCGCAAGCCGATACGGAACTGCAGCGCCCTCCCGCATACTCTGCCCCGAGCCGGAGATATGCCCTTTGTCGCATCGATCGGCCGGAGGCTGTTGGAGGCGGCACCCGGATTCGAACCGGGGAATAAAGGTTTTGCAGACCTCTGCCTTACCACTTGGCTATGCCGCCGTTGCGCCGAATCCGGTCGTCGCGTCCGGGCTCCAGAATATGGAAGAGACAATTTATAAATTTTATAGGAT
>WFRX01000310.1 GCA_015486285.1 bacterium | reverse complement strand
ATGAGGGGCGGCGGGACGAGGGCGGACATACTCGAGGAAATCCTTGTCCACAAGCGCATCGAGGTCAGGGAGGCCGGGCAGCGCCGTCCCTTGGGGGTCCTGGAGGAAGAGGCCCGCCGCAGGGAGCCGCCCCGGTCCCTGATACGGGCCATCACGGATCCGCGCGGCCCCGCCCATCGGGTCCTCGCCGAAATCAAGCGGGCATCTCCCTCGAAGGGGGTCCTGCGGGAGGACCTGGATCCTGTCGATTGGGCGGGGCGCTACGTCCGGGCCGGCGCCGTCGGGCTTTCCGTCCTGACGGACGAGCGGTTTTTCAAGGGGACCCTCGCCGATCTCGCACGGGTCCGGGACAAGGTGGATCTTCCCCTTCTTCGTAAGGATTTCCTGATCGATCCGTACCAGGTCGTCGAGGCGAGAGCAGCGGGCGCGGACGCGGTTCTCCTGATCATGCGGATCCTGGAAGACGGCCGGTTCGCGGAGCTGATGGTTCGTGTCCGGGAGATGGGGATGGAGGCGCTCGTCGAGGTGCACAACGAAAGGGATCTCGAGCGGGCCCTTGCACAGGGAAGCCGCCTGGTGGGGATCAACAACCGGGATCTGAGCCGCTTCACCACGGACCTGGAGGTGACGCGGCGTCTCATGTCCCGGATTCCGCCTGACGTGGTGGCGGTGAGCGCTTCCGGGATCCGGGACGCGGAGCAGGTGCGGTCCCTCGAATCCGAGGGCGTAAAGGCGTTTCTGGTCGGCGAGGCCCTTATGACGGCAGCCGACCCTGAAGAGAAACTCAGAGAGCTTGTGACATGACGCGCGTGAAGGTCTGCGGGATCACGAGACGGGAAGACGCCCTTCGCGCGGCCGACCTGGGCGTGGATGCGCTCGGGTTTGTCTTCTATCCGCCAAGCCCCCGCTTCATCCGGCCGGAAGAGGCCGCGGAGATCATTCGCGCCCTGCCTCCCTTCGTGGCCAGAGTCGGGGTTTTCGTAGACCGCCCGGCCGCCGAAATCCACTCCATCGCCTCGGAGTGTGCCTTGACGGCGGTCCAGCTGCACGGAAAGGAGGCCCCGGATTTCTGCGAACGGTTTCGCGTGAAGGTGATCAAGGCCTTCCGGGTGCGGGACGGCCGGCTGCCTCCTGAGATCGACCAATACCGGACCGATGCGATCCTGCTGGACACCTATCAGGAGGGGATTCCCGGGGGTACGGGCACGCCCTTTTCCTGGGAGGCGGCGCGAAAGGCGAAACCCTACGGCAGGATCATTCTGGCGGGCGGGCTGGATTGCGGGAACGTCCGGGAGGCGATGGAGGCCGTCCGGCCTTATGCCGTTGACGTTTCCTCAGGTGTGGAGGAGGCGCCCGGCAGGAAGGATGCGAAGCGGATGGCTGAATTCGTGAACAAGGTGAAGGCGTTTCCCGCATGAGAATACGCCGGTTCCTCTTCCTTCTGTGCCTCTCTGTCTCCCTGATCGTGTGCGGCCCCCGTCTCTTCGGCCCGGCGACTGCCCGGGGGCAGGAAGGGGTTGGGGAGCGGCCCCTACCTGCGGACACGGTCCGGGTGGAGGCGGACAAGCTCACCTATGATCAGACCACCATGGCCGGAACCGCGACGGGAAAGGTGCGGATCTCCTACGAGGATACCGTCCTGGAGGCCGATGAGGTCGTTCTGGACCTGGACGACAAGACCAGTTATGCGAGTCGCCGCGTCCGGCTCCTGCGAGGCGGGGACATCCTGCGTTGCGAGAAGCTTTCCTATCATTGGGAGACGCAGACCGGCAGCCTGGAGCAGGCGGAACTCCGGTTCGAGGACAGCGGATATTACATCCGGGCCGGCCTGCTGGAGAAGACGGGCCCGGATACCTACAAGGTCGAGGACGGGAGCTTTACGACCTGCCGCTGCCCGTCACCCGACGCCCGCCTGCCCTGGGAGGTGCGGGCGGGGCAGAGCGACATCACCCTTGGCGGATACGCAAAGGTCAAGAAGGCCACATTTCGCATCTTCGGCGTGCCGGCCTTCTATTTCCCCCGGGGCTACCTCCCCGTGAAACTGGATCGTGAGTCCGGTTTCCTCGTGCCCGGGATCGGCCAGTCCGGCAGAAACGGGTGGAGATTTCAGCTTCCCTATTACTGGGCGATCAATGCGAGCTACGACGCAACCTTCGTCCTCGAAGGCCTCACCAAACGGGGCGCCAAGCCGGCGGTGGAGTTCCGCTACCGGCCGAGCAAGGATACGGCGGGCCAGTGGAACGTGAGCACGTTCTACGACATAAAGGAGGAGGAGTTCCGGTACGGCATCCGGGCGAACCACGTACAGAGGCTCTCACGGTCGTTCTACGACAAGGTGGAAGCGCGGGTCGTCTCCGACAATGATTACACCGAGGATTTTCCCTGGGAGGTTGCGGCCCCTTCGGACCGCCTCCTGGAAAGCCGGGGAATCGTCGGGTTTCATAAGGGGAACTTTCACACGACCCTGGAGGCCAACGTTACGGACCTCGTGGCCTCGACGGGGGGCGAGGATGTTCCGCAGCTTTTGCCCCAGGTGCACTTCGACTATGTACGCAGGCCGGTGGGCCTCCCCTGGCTCTCTCTCGGCTGGCGCTCCGAGGCGGTTCACTTCCTCGATGAAAACGGGGACCAAAGATGGCGGCAACAGATTATTCCGGAGGGACGGGTCGTACTCCGTCCGTTGCCCGGGATCTCCCTCGACGGGGGCGTGGGCATCCGGGAGGTGCTCTCCCAGTATATAGGCGACAGCTTCGGAGGCGAAGGAAGCCAACAGCGGACCCTGCTCGAGACCGGGGCCGGGGTGGAGGGGACCCTGGGGAGGAACTTTCACGTGGGCTCGTACCGGCTCTCCCACCTCATCCGGCCCAGCGTCCGATACCAGTACATCCATGAAATCACGTCCGATCCCTTTCCGGTCGTTATGGACGGCGTGGATCAGCTGCAGGGCAGGAACTTCCTCACCTACAGCATCTACACGAGCCTGTGGGGGAAGAAAGAAGAGCTTGGGCCCGGGGGCGGAAACGGGATCATGGGCGAACTCTGCGTGGTGCAGAGCCTGGAGCTGGCCCGGGATCCCCTGGACTCGCCGAGCCGGAGGCTCTTCTCCGATGTCCGGATCCGTTTTCGCGTGCAGCCCCTGCCCTTTGTGGCCTTGACGAGCAATTTCCAGGTCGGCCCGTACGACGGCACGTTGCGGGTGATCGAGGTGGAGACCTCGCTTCATGACCGGAACAACCGCTTCGGGCTGAACGTCGGCTTCCTGGAACACAAGGACTACGTCGTGGATGCCCTGACGCGGGTGGAGCTGTGGAACGCCTACGACAGGGTCTATTCGTTCGCCGGCATCGGCCAGACGATCCGGTCGAGGATTCGAGCCCGTATTACCCGGCAATGGTCCGCCTCCCTGGATACCCATTACCTGATCGGGCTCTCGGGAAAGGTGGAGAACCACCTCGCTGTTACCTACCTGTCTGTGTGCGACTGCTGGTCCGCGACCCTGAAGGTGCACCAGACCCAGCGTCCGGACGACGTGGGCTTCTCCGTTCTTTTCCGGCTGACAGGCCTGGGGTCCTATCCCTGATCCGTGTGCGGATGACGCCTGCGTCGGCCGGCCGGCGGCTCTCCGCGGGCCTTGACGGGCGGATTCGCATGGAATAATCTAGTAAGATTGGGTAAGGCAAAGGGTAACCCATCGGTTTTCTTGATGAAAAGGAGGCTTCCTTGAAGGGGCTCGTACTCAGCGGAGGGCAGGGGACGCGCTTGCGGCCGATTACGCATACGAGCGCCAAGCAGTTGATCCCGGTCGCCAACAAACCGGTTCTCTTTTACGGGCTGGAGGCGATCCGGGACGCGGGCATCACCGATGTGGGGATTATCGTGGGGGATACGTGGAAGGAGATTCAGGAGGAAACCGGCGATGGATCCCGCTGGGGCCTGAACATCACCTATATCCGGCAGGAAGCCCCCCTGGGGCTTGCCCACGCGGTGCTGACCGCCGAAGAGTACATCGGCGGAGACCCGTTCATCATGTACCTGGGGGACAACATCATCAAGGACGGGATCAAGGACCTTGTCGACGAGTTTCGAGCCCGGGGGCCGAACTCGCAGATTCTGCTCGTCCGTGTCCCGAATCCGAGCCAGTTCGGCGTGGCCGAGTTGGAGGGCGGGAAGGTGGTGCGGCTGGAAGAGAAGCCGAAGAAGCCGAAGAGCGACCTGGCGCTGGTCGGGGTCTATATGTTCGACGCGGCCATCTTCGAGGCGGCCAAGGCGATCAAGCCGTCGTGGCGGAACGAACTGGAGATCACGGATGCGATCCAGTGGCTGATCGATCACGGATACGAGGTGGTTCCCCATCTCGTGACCGGATGGTGGAAGGACACGGGCAAGCTCGAGGATATGCTCGAGGCGAACCGGCTCATCCTGGACACGATCGGGGAACGTGTCGAAGGGGATGTGGACGACGCGTCGACCATCCAGTTCAAGGTGGTTATCGAGAAGGGCGCCTTGATTCGGAACAGCGTGATCCGGGGGCCGGCCATCATCGGGGCGGGGACGTCCATCCGGAATGCTTACGTGGGCCCCTTTACGAGTATCCACGCCGGGTGCCGCGTCGAGAATGTGGAGATCCAGCACAGCATCGTGTGTGAGAATGCGGTGATCGAGGATCTTCCCTCCCAGAGAACCTTTCGAATCGAAGACAGTCTCATCGGACGGAACGTGGAGATCCGCCGGACGGACCAGAAGCCCAAAGCGCACCGCTTCCTGCTGGGAGATTCGAGCAAGGTGGAACTTTTATGAAGATCCTGGTCACGGGCGGCGCGGGCTTCATCGGATCGAATTTCATCCGTTACATGCTCGAAGAGCATCCGGACTACCGGATCATCAACCTGGATTTGCTTACCTATGCGGGCAACCTGGAGAACCTGGCGGACCTCGAGGGCTGCCGGTTCGTTCGGGGGGATATTGCAGACAAGGCCTTTCTGGAAACGCTCTTTGCGGAGGAGGGGTTCGACGGGGTGGTCAACTTCGCCGCGGAGAGCCATGTGGACCGGAGTATCGAGGCTCCCGGCGCCTTCCTGAGCACGAATGTCCTGGGCACGCAGGCCCTCCTGGAGGCGGCGGAGCGACATGGGGCCCGCCGATTTCTGCAGATTTCCACCGATGAGGTGTACGGTTCCCTCGAGGATGTGGGCCGGTTTACGGAAGCGAATCCCCTGGCGCCCAACAGTCCCTACTCGGCGAGCAAGGCGGCGGCGGACTTGTTGTGCCGCGCCTACTGGAAAACGTTCAACCTGCCGGTGGTTGTTACACGGTGTTCCAACAATTACGGCCCTTACCAATTTCCGGAGAAGCTGATTCCCCTTTTCATCACCAACGCGCTCGCCGATGAGCCGCTCCCCGTCTACGGGGACGGGCTCTACGTTCGAGACTGGATCTACGTGCGGGATCACTGTACGGCCCTCGACCGGGTGTTTCATCACGGCAGGGCCGGGGAAGTGTACAACATCGGGGCCGATACGGAGAAGACGAACCTGGAGATCACCCAAACGATCCTGGAGAAGCTCGGCAAGGACGCCGGCCTGATCCGACACGTGAAAGACAGGCCGGGACATGACCGGCGGTATGCGATCGACAGCTCGAAGATCCGGGCGGAACTCGGATGGCGGCCGGCAACTTCTTTCGAGGCGGGCATGTCACACACCATCGACTGGTATATCCGGAACGAGTCGTGGTGGAAAAAGATCAAGAGCGGGGAATACCGGCAGTACTATCAACGGATGTACGGGAACCGATGATGCGGGACGATCAGGGAGAGGGGAAGTGAAGATATTCGTCACGGGATCGAAGGGGATGCTGGGCACCGACCTGGTCGGCCTCCTGGCCTCCGCCCATACCGTAATCGGGGTGGATCTGGACGAATTGGATATCTGCAGCCGCGAGGCGGTTCAGGAAGGGGTGGCCGCCGCGGCGCCGGACGTGGTGGTCAATGCCGCCGCCTTTACGGATGTGGACCGCAGTGAACGCGAGGAGGATCTGGCCTTCCGGGTGAATGCGGACGGGCCCGCGAACCTTGCCCTCGCCTGCCGCGCCGCCGGGGCCCGGTTCATCCACCTGAGTACGGATTACGTCTTCGACGGGAACAAGCAGGGGGCTTACTCGGAAGAGGATGCGCCGGATCCCCTCGGTGTGTACGGCCGGTCCAAGTGGGAAGGAGAGAAGAGGGTACGGGAGATCCTTCCCGGCGCGTGCCTGATCCGGACGGCCTGGCTGTACGGGAGGGCGGGCAAGAATTTCGTGAAGGCGATATTGGCCCAGGCCGGCGAAAAAAAGCGGCTGCGCGTGGTGGATGACCAGCGGGGGGCGCCTACGTATACCCTCGACCTGGCCGCCGCCCTCCGCGCCGCCGCGGAGAAGGGGCTCGAGGGAACGTATCATGTGACCAACGGGGGTTCCTGCTCCTGGTTGGGGTTCGCGGAGAAGATACTGGAATTTTCCGGGAAGAAGGACGTGGAGGTTGAGCCGCTTACAACGGCGGCGCTGGGAAGGCCGGCTCCGCGGCCGGCGAATTCGGTGCTGGACTGCGCCAAGTTCGAAAAGGCCACGGGGTTGCGGCTGCGTCCCTGGCAGGAGGCCTTGAAGGACTATCTTGCCGGCTGATGTGCGGGAGATCGCGGAAAAGGGGAAGGACGAGGGGGAATGATGGAAAGGGTTCTGATCACCGGTGGAGCGGGCTTTATCGGCTCCCATCTCTGTGATCGTTTTCTGAAGGAGGGATTCGAGGTCTTCTGCATGGACAACCTGATTACCGGATCCCTGCAGAACGTGGAGCATCTGTTCGAGGAGGAGCGGTTTCATTTCATCAAGCAGGATGTGACCGAGTACTTGCACCTGAAGGGGGATCTCGAATACATCCTGCACTTCGCTTCGCCGGCGAGCCCCATCGATTACCAGCAGCTTCCGATCCAGACCCTGAAGGTCGGGTCCCTGGGCACGCACAAGGCCCTCGGGCTCGCAAAAGAGAAGAAGTCCCGGTTCCTGCTCGCGTCGACCTCGGAAACCTACGGGGATCCTCTCGTCCATCCCCAGCCGGAGACCTACTGGGGAAACGTGAATCCCGTCGGTCCCCGTGGCGTCTACGACGAGGCGAAGCGCTTTGCGGAGGCCTTGACCATGGCCTATCACAGCTACCACGGTGTGGACACCCGTATTGTGAGAATCTTCAACACCTACGGGCCCCGCATGCGCATCAATGACGGCAGGGTGGTCCCCACCCTGCTTCCGCAGGCATTGCGGGGGGAGGACCTCACGGTTTTCGGGGACGGTTCGCAGACGAGAAGCTTCTGCTATGTTTCCGACCTGGTCGAAGGAATCTGGAGACTGTTGTTTCATACGGACTACAGCGAACCGGTCAATCTGGGAAATCCGCGGGAGATGTCCATCCTCGATTTTGCCAGGGCCGTCGTCAGGATCGCGGGTTCACGGAGCAAGATCGCCTTTCGAGGTCTGCCTCCGGACGACCCGAAGGTCCGGCAGCCCGACATCTCCCTGGCGAGAAAGCTCCTCGACTGGGAGCCGAAGGTATCGTTCGAGGAGGGCATCCGGAGGACTCTCGCCTACTTCAAGGAAAGGCAAGAAGAGGAATAAGGGAGGAAGGAAAGAAAGTGACTACGACGAGCAACCATGTGCAGGGGAAGACGAAGTCCACACTGCGGGAATACACCGAGGCGATCCTGATCGCCCTGGTCCTTGCCTTTGTCATTCGCTCTTTTATCGTTCAGGCGTTCAAGATCCCTTCCGGGTCGATGATCCCCACCTTGCTGGTTGGAGATCATATCCTTGTGAACAAGTTCATCTTCGGCCCCCAGATCCCTTTTACCCATGCACGTCTCTTTCCGTTCGAGAAGCCGAAGCGGGGTGAGGTGGTCGTGTTCCTCGAGCCCACGGAGCGGAAGAAGGACTTCATCAAGCGCGTGATCGGCCTGCCCGGCGAGACGGTGCAGGTGATCGACCGGCAGGTCTACATCGACGGAAAGCCGTTGAAGGAGGACAAGTACGCATACTACGCGACTTCCCGGCGCGTGCGGGGGCTGGACAACTTCGGCCCCTTCAAGGTCCCGGAGGGCTGCTATTTCATGATGGGAGACAACCGCGAGAACAGCTCCGACAGTCGCGTGTGGGGGCCTGTACCGTTCGAGTTGATGAAGGGCGAGGCCTTCCTGATCTACTGGTCGTGGAACGGGCCGGAGCGGAAAGTACGCTGGAGCCGAATCGGTGATGTGATCCGATGAGGGGAGACGCCGTCCCTTGAGAGCCTCGGACTTCCTCTTTACGAACGCCCTGCTGGTCGATCCGGGGACCGGCACCTTCGGGCAGCGGGACCTGCTTGTGCGCGACGGGCGGGTCGAGGCGGTCGCCCCTTCGCTGGCTCCTTACGGGACATGGAAGGCGGGGGACGCGCCTCTCGCGGTCTGCGACTTGAAAGGATACTATCTGTTCCCCGGGCTTGTGGACATTCACACCCATCTGCGGGTGCCCGGCCAGGAACACAAGGAGACCCTGGCGAGCGGTACGCGGGCCGCGTCGGCGGGCGGGTTCACATCGGTGCTGACCATGCCCAACACGAACCCTTGCCTGGACCGGTCGTCGGTGATCCGCGATCTGCAGAAGCGGATCGCCGCGGAAGCCCTCGTGCGCGTCTATCCGGTGGGGGCGGTTACCCGCGGACAGAAGGGCAGGAGCCTGGCCCCCCTGGAGGCCCTCAGGCGGGCGGGTGCCGTCGCCTTCTCGGACGACGGCCGTCCGGTCATGGACGCGTCTCTGGCGATGCAGGCGATGCAGAAGGCGGCGGAGACCGGATGCCCGGTGATTTCTCATTGCGAAGACGACCGCCTGGCCCGCGGCGGGGTCGTGCAGGCGGGGGAGATCGCCGAACAGTTGGGCGTGAAAGGGATTCCGCCCGCGGCGGAGGATGTGATGACGGCCAGGGACCTGGTGCTGGCCTCGGACACGGGGGCTTATCTGCATTTCGCCCATGTGAGCACCGCGAAGTCTCTGGACATGATCCGGAGCGCCAAGGATCGGGGGGTCCCCGTGACGGCGGAGGTGACGCCCCACCACCTGGCCCTGGACGCAAGAGCGGTATTGCGGCTCGGGTCGAACGCGAAGGTCAATCCGCCCCTCCGGACGGAACACGACCGCCTGGCCCTGCAGGAAGGCCTGCGGGACGGGACCGTGGACGCCGTGGCGAGCGACCATGCACCGCATCATCCGCGGGAGAAGGCCTCCCCGCTGACGGAGGCGCCTTTCGGGGTCATCGGCCTGGAGACGACCCTGCCGGTGATGCTTTCCTTCGTGGAACAGGAGCGGATCGGGCTCGCCAGGGCGATCGAGCTGCTCACGGTCGGCCCGGCCCGGGTGATGGGGCTCGATGCCGGAACCCTGGAGACGGGCGGACAGGCGGATCTGGTGATCGTGGACCTGGACCGGGCGTTTCAGGTGGACGCCGGCCTGTTCCTGTCAAAGGCGCGAAATTGTCCCTTCGACGGTTGGTCGCTCAAGGGCCGGACCCTGCTCACCATGGTGGGGGGGCGTGTGGTATACGAAAGAGAGGAATCTCTTCGAGGTCGTACTACGAGGCAGTAACAAGAGAACCGCAATGCAAGCCAAGCACGGGAGGCTTTTGCCTGCCGGCGCAGGGAGCGAAATACATGGACCGAGTGCCTATGACGCAGGAAGGCTATGAGAACATGAAGGCGGAGCTCAAGCGGCTCAAGACCCGGGACCGATACGAGGTGGCCAAGGAGATCGAGATCGCACGAGCGCACGGCGACTTGAGCGAGAACGCGGAATACGAGGCCGCAAAGGACAAGCAGGGACACATCGAGGCCAAGATCCGGGATTTGGAGGACAAACTGGCCCGGGCCGACGTGATCGATCCCTCTACCCTCAGCTCGGAGAAGGTCGTGTTCGGCGCAACCGTGGATTTGGAGGACCTGGACACGGGAGAGGAGATCCGGGTGCAGATCGTCGGCCCGGACGAGGGAGATGCGAAAAAGGGGAGGATTTCGGTTCACTCTCCCATGGCGCGGGCGCTGATCGGCAAGGAGGTAGAGGACGAGGCGGTCGTGAAGGCGCCCGGCGGGATTCGTTCGTACGAGGTGAAAGCAATCCGGTATTCCTGAGCCTCTAAATTTTGAGGCGAATTCTGCCGATTTCATATTGGATGGGGGATCACCAGGTCGGGTCGCCCCGCAGGGGGGCGAGCGGCCGGCAGGGGAGGAACGCTTTCGTGGTGCAGCACACAGCAGATTCCGGATTCAAAGAAGAGAACCCGAAGCGCAGGCAGGTGCCGGACCGCAGGAGGCAGCCCACGCCCATCCTGAGCCGGTATACCATCCGGGGACGGAGAAAGGCGGTACGCAGGGACGAGGACAGGAAGAGGTACATTTATGTGGACCGGTACAGCGTCCGGTTCTTTATTCTGCTGATGGCGATCCTCCTGCTGGGCGTGGCGGATGCCTTCTTCACCCTCCACCATGTGAATGTGAACAATGCGGAAGAACTGAATCCGATCATGAATTTCTTTCTCGGGAAGAGCCCCGAGATGTTTTTCAACGTGAAGTACATCCTGACGGCCCTCTGCCTGATCGTTCTCTGCCTGCACAAGAATCTCCCCATCGTCAAATATCTTCTCGGGGTCGTATTGCTCATTTACATCGTAATCGTCCTCAACCATCTCTATCTGTTTGCCCTGGTCTCCTGACATGAAAGATTCCAAGATCCCGGCCGAGGAGGAGCGCGAGATCCTGGATGTGGTGGACGCTGACGACCGTGTTGTGGGTTCCATGGCGCGGGGCGAGATCCACCGAAAGGGGTTATTCCATCGGAGCGTGCATGTCTTCCTGTTCGACGAGTCGGGCAGGCTCTATCTCCAGCGAAGGTCTTACGAGAAGGCGGAGCACCCCGGGAAGTGGGACTCTTCCGCCTCGGGGCACGTGGACAGCGGCGAGTCGTACGAGGAGGCGGCCCGCCGGGAGCTCGAAGAGGAGATCGGGGTGAGGGCTTCGCCCGAACCGGTCTTTCGCGTGCGCGGCTCGGCGGAGACGGGTATGGAACACTGTATGCTCTTCCGGGTGCGCAGGCGGGACGGCGATCCCGAGCCGGAGCCCGATCCGAAGGAGATCATCGAAGGGCGCTTCTTCGAGCCCGCTGAGATCGAGGAGGGCATTGCGGAAAGGCCCGAGGTGTTCAGCCCTTCTTTCCGGATGCTGTACCGCCGCTTCAGGGACCTGTGACCCAGCCCTGCAGATTCCCCCACAGATCGACCACCTTCGGCAGGATTTCTCCACTCGGTCCTTCCAGGACCACCCCGTTCGGATGCCGTCTTGCCAGATCCTGAAAGGGGTTGGCCCCGGGGTTCACGTCGATGAGAACGGCGTCCGGGTTCTGAGAGACGAGCCGGCCGATCTGCATCGGAAGGGTGGTCGCCCCCGCCGTGCCGACCACGAGAAGCAGATCGCTCGCCGTGGCCCAGTTGACGGCGCTGTTCGCCCGGTAGAAGGTCTCGTCATAGAACTCGTCGAACCAGAGAACATGGGGCCGCGCCATGCCCCCGCACGCGGGACAAGCGAGCGCCGCCTTTTCCTCTTCCGTCACCGGCCGGCCCTTCTCCTTGTCGCGGATCCGGGAAGGGAGGGGGAACAGATCCGGGCGGCAGGCCGCCGCGCAACGCATGAAGTGCAGGTTGCCGTGGATCTGGAAGGTGCGCTCGGCCGTGTTTCCGGCGCGAAGGTGAAGCCCGTCGACGTTCTGGGTGATCAGGCGGAACCGGTCGCCGAGAAGGCCCTCGAGGCGGGCCACCGCAAGGTGCCCGGGGTTCGGGTTCGCCTTCCGGCAGACCGTTCTCCGATAGAGGTACCACGCCCAGACCTCCCACGGGCGCGTAGTGAACATCGCCTGGGTGGCCATTTCCTCGGGCCTGTACTCTGCGGAGCCGACCGTCCAGTAGCCCTCGGGGCCGCGGAAGGTGGGAATCCCGCTCTCTGCGCTGATGCCGGCGCCGGTCAGAACCGCGACCCTGCCCCCGCGCTTCTCGATTTTTCTCAGGAGCGTTTCGAGTCTGGAAAAAGGATCGTCCACAGCAGAACCCGTACCCCTTGGTGCCGGGTGTCGTTTCATCCAGTGTATCCGGTTCCGAACCGAAAGAGAAGGGGGACGTCCCGCCGCGCTTGCTTGACACACCGCGACCTGGTTCCCTATGCTTTCATGATTTGTACGAAGCACGCAGGAGAGGGACCCAAAAAAACGACGACCCGTCCGGGTTCAAGGGGCTGCAACCATGGCGACAGATCTTCCGAAAACCTATGCACCGAGCGAATTCCAGGGACCGATCACCCGCCGCTGGCTGGAGGCCAAGGCCTTTGCCGCCCTCCCGGACGAGCGGCCCCGCGACAGGCGCTATGTCATCATGATGCCCCTGCCCAACGTCACAGGGGCCCTCCACATGGGCCACGCCATGGACAATGTGATGCAGGATCTGCTCGTGCGCTGGCATCGGATGATGGGGGACAACGCACTCTGGCAGCCGGGCACCGACCATGCGGGGATCGCGACCCAGGCGGTCGTGGAAAAGCGCCTGTTCGAGCTCGAGGGCAAGACCCGTCACGACATCGGCCGGGAGGCCCTGGTGGAGCGTATCTGGGCCTGGAAGGATGAATACCAGCAACGCATCGTGCGGCAGCAGCAGGAGATGGGATGCTCGGCCGACTGGGACCGGCAGCGGTTCACCATGGACCCGGTCTGCAGCGCGGCGGTCCGGGAAGCCTTTTTCCGGCTCTTTGCCGACCGGCTGATCTACCGGGGCGACCGGCTGGTGAACTGGGATTGCCAGCTTCAGACCGCGGTGGCGGATGACGAGGTCTACCACGAGGCCGTGGCCGGCCACTTCTGGTATGTGCGCTATCCGGTGATCGACCCGAAACCGGGCGAGCCGGAGTATGTCATCGTGGCAACCACCCGCCCGGAAACCATGCTGGGCGACACGGCTGTGGCGTGTCACCCGAATCCCGCGCAGGCCCTGAACGAACGGATCGCCGAGCAGGAGCGCAGGGTCGCCGAAGGGGCCGCCCGGGACCAGGAAGAGGCCGAGGCGGAACGGACGCGTCTCCTGGAGGTTCGCAGGGCCAAGCTGCCCGTCCTCGAGCGTCTGGTCGCCATGGCGAAGTCAGGGCGAAAGGTGCTGCTGCCGCTTCTCGATCGGGAGCTTCCCCTCATTCTGGACGAATGGGCCAAGCCGGAGCTGGGCACCGGCTGCGTAAAAATCACGCCGGCCCATGACCCGAACGACTATGAAGTCTGGCAGCGCCACGCCGACGAGATCGATATCATCAATATCCTGCGGACCGACGGCACCTTGAACGAGGAGGCAGGGCCGTACGCGGGGATGGACCGCTTCGCGGCCCGCGACCGGGTCGTAGCCGATCTCCAGGCAAAGGGGTTCCTGGACGCCGTCGAGGACCGCGAGGTGGAAATCGGCCACTCGGACCGCTCGAAGACGCCCATCGAGCCGTACCTGTCCAAGCAATGGTTTGTCCGCATGGGGGATGTGGACGGGGGCATCGTGTGCGGACGGGGCACTCCCAGTGAATTTTCGACCGCGGGGCTGGCACAGGCGGCCATCGACGCCGTGCGCGCGGAGTGGAGGACCCCCGAGGGCCGCAACCTGACCTTCCACCCCGACCGCTACACGAGCGGATACGTGAACTGGCTGGCGGAGAAGCGGGACTGGTGCATCAGCCGCCAGCTCTGGTGGGGCCATCGGATCCCCGTATGGACGGCGGTCTGCGGGGATGTCGAGCGCCTGCAAGAGACTCTGGACGGGCTGCCCGGGGATGCGGGCGACGCCTTGCACGTCTGGGTGGCCGATCCCCTGGGCGTCCAGCATTCCCCGGAAGAGGCCCTGGCGATGGCGCGGACGGGGGAAGCGGCCGACCTGGAGGTGCAGGTCTGTCTCCGGGACGTGCGTGCCGAAGAACGGTACGGGGAGCGGCTGAAAGGGCTGGGCCTGGAACAGGACCCGGACGTTCTGGACACATGGTTCAGCTCGGCCCTCTGGCCCTTCAGCACCCTCGGCTGGCCCGACCCGGCAGGCGCCTTGGTGGACGAGGGGCAAACCCGGCTCGGCGGCATCGAGGGCCGCGAGGATTCTTTTCCCTACTATTATCCCGGTTCCTGCCTGGTCACGGCCCGGGACATCATCACCCTGTGGGTGGCCCGTATGGTGATCATGGGCCTCTACAATCACGGCGAGGTCCCCTTCACCGATTGCTTCGTACACGCCAAGATCCTGGACGGCAAAGGCGTCACCATGTCCAAGAGCAAGGGCAACGGCATTGACCCGGTGGACATCATCGGCCGGTACGGCGCGGACGCCATGCGCTACCTGATCTGTTCGATGGAAACGGGCATGCAGGATGTTCGCCTTCCGGTGCAAGCCGTTTGCCCGTCGTGCGGGACGACCGTGGAGCTTACAGAGGCGGAACACGGGCGGACCATCTTCACCTACCTATGCACCTCCTGCAGTGCGGAGTT
>WFRX01000309.1 GCA_015486285.1 bacterium | reverse complement strand
TACCGCGGGACATGCCGGCCGAAAACATGCGGGCCATGTACAAGGCCGTCCAGGCCTACGGCCAGTACCCGACCCAGCCGGAGGCCCCGTAGCCCAGAGGCCCAAGACGCCTACTCCGCGCCTACTCCGCCCGCAATGCCTCGATGGGTTCCAAGCCGGCGGCTCGAAGGGCCGGGTAGATGCCGAAGAGAATACCCAGTGATCCGGAGAACAGGAACGCGACCCCGGCCGCGGGCCACGAAATGACTGTTTCCCAGTAACCAAGGAGGGAAAGGGTCAATGCCCCGGCAAGGCCGGACAAAACGCCGATCAAGCCCCCGGTACAGGACAGGATGGCCGCCTCCAGGAGAAACTGGTTGCGGATATCCCGCTTGAGCGCCCCCACGGCACGCCGGAGGCCGATTTCACCCGTCCTCTCGCGCACCGAGATCAACATGACCGCCAGGATGCCGACCCCGCCGACCAATAGGGAGATACCGGCAGCCCCGCCGACCAGGAGCGTCATCGACTGCGAAGTCTCACGTTCGGTTTTCAAGAGTGTCGCCTGGTTCTGGATGGTGAAGTCATCGCTCTTTCCTCTTAGCCGGTGGCGCTTCCGCAAAACGCGACGGACCTGCGTCTCTGCCCTGGGCAGGGCGGCGGCGTTCTCCGCCTGGACGTAAATGCGGTCAACATAGGTTACGTTGACGAGCCGGCGCATGGCGGTTGTAAGCGGCACGATGATCAGGTCATCCTGGTCGGTGCCGGTGGCGTCGACCCCCTTTGGCTTGGTCACCCCGATGACCTCGAAGGGAACCCGGCCTATACGGATCTTCCGTCCGACCGGCGCATCGGCGTCGAACAGGTTTTTGACCACGGTGGGACCCAGGATAGCGACACGCCTCCTGCCCCGGCTCTCCTCGGTGTCGAAGAAGCGGCCTGATGCGACCTCGATATTGCGGATGGGAAAGCCGGCCGGGGTCATCCCGATGACGTTGGTGTTCGCGTTCCCGGACTCTGATCGGATCGTAAGTTTCTTACTGATCGCCGACGCCGCGAGCCTCACGTCCGGGCAATCGGCGACGATGGCCCTGGCGTCGCCCGGGACGAGGGTGGTCACCGTGGCCATCTGCCGCTGCCGGCCCGCTATGATGCGGGTCTGCCCGGCATTGACGACGATGAGGTTGGTTCCCATGCCCTTGATACGGTCCAGGATGCGTTTCTCCGCTCCCTTGCCGGCCGCCACCATCAGCACCACCGCGCCCACACCCACGATGATGCCGAGCATGCTCAAGAGGGTGCGCAATTTATGGGCGGCCAGAATCTCATAAGACAACGCAATGTTCTTGGAAAGTTTCATCTCAAGGCTTCAACGGGGTTCAGCGCCGCCGCTTTCCGTGCCGGCTGGACACCAAAGAAGAGTCCCACCATCAGGGCAAAGGTGAGTGACAGGACGAAAGGCTCCCATGAAAGCGTAATGGGAACTTTCGTGGCCTGCTTCAAAATCAGCGTGATAAGCACGCCGAGCCCGCACCCTGCAAACATACCGATGCAGGTCACGGTCAGCGACTCGGCCAAGAACTGCAAATGGATGTCCCCACGGGTGGCGCCGACTGCGCGCCTCAGGCCAATTTCCTTTTCCCGCTCGGCCACGGAGATGAGCAGGATATTCATCAGGACCACGCCGCCGACCAGCAGACTGAGGCCCGCCAGGGCAATGAGCAGGATGGAGAGGGTCCTGGACGTTCCTCTCGCCATCCTTGCAATTAATACGGGCGATGCGATACGGAAGTCATCCTCCTCGGGCGGCGTGATGTGGTGCCGCGCATGGATCAGGGCGCGGATCTTCTTGATCTGTTGGGGCATGAGTTCGGTATCTTTAGTGATGATCCGGATCGCCCCCACATAATCGACGTTCAGGAGGCGGCGCATGGCCGTGGTGATGGGGACGATGATCCGGTTGTCAAAATCACCCCCCATCGGGCTTGTGCCCCGTTTCTCCAAAACGCCCTTCACAGTGAGTCGAACCTTGTTGACATAGATACTCTCGCCTACCGGATTGCTGTTGCCGAAGAGCTCCCGCTTGATCGTCTGTCCGATCACACAGACCCTGGCCATGGTGGCTATATCCTGGTCCGTTATCCCATCCCCCTCGACCGCGTACCAGCTCCACGCCTCATGCCAGCTCGGCTCCACACCCCAGAGCACAGCCTCATTCTGATTGTCTTTGTATTTCATGTTGATCCGGAACCTCCACGCCATGGGGGTGACGATTTCAACATCTTCGACTTGTTCGCGTATCGCCTGGGCGTCATCCAGGGTCAGCGTCGTGACAGTCATGTCGGGGGGGGCATTCTTGCCGCCTCCCGCGATCAGCATGATCGCCCGCGGACCGAAGGTCTCCACCTTTTCCATGATCTTTGTTTCAATACCCTTGCCAAAGGCTACAACAACAATGAGGGCCGCGATTCCGACGATCGTCCCGGCCATCATGAAGAAGGTGCGCGTCTTGTTCGTTCCCAGGGACTGTATGCCTTGCCAAACGATTCTTTGTGTTCTCATCCGTCGTCCTCCCCGGCTCCGAGCGTGTTCAGTTCCACGTCCGGGTCACGCCGCTCTTCGACCGCCCGATCCTCGGCGACCCGTCCATCCTTCAACAGAATGATCCTTTGCGCGTGTTCGGCTACGCCCCGGTCGTGCGTGACGAGGACAATGGTGCGCCCCTGTTCGTGCAGTTTCTTGAAGATGGCCATGACCTCGAGGCCGCTCTTGCGATCGAGGGCGCCGGTGGGTTCGTCGGCGAGAATGATTTCCGGGTCGGTGATCAGGGCGCGGGCAATGGCGACCCGCTGCTGCTGGCCGCCTGAAAGCTCGTTCGGCCTGTACCGCCTCCGGTCCGCCAGGCCCACGGCGGTGAGCGCCCTTTCAGCCATCTCCTCCGCGTCTTCCGGGTATTCTTCGGCATAGATGAGGGGCAGCATTACGTTTCTCATGGCCGTCGCCCTTTCCAACAGGTGAAACTGCTGAAAGACAAAACCGATCTTACGGTTTCTCAGGCTGGAGAGGGCATCGTCATCCAGCGAACCAACCGCCGTGCCGTCCAGCCCATAATGGCCGGCCGTCGGCTTGTCCAGGCAGCCCAATATGTTCATCAGCGTGGACTTGCCGGTTCCGGATGTGCCCATGATGGCTACGTATTCCCCCTTGTCGATGTGGAAGCTGACGCCCTTCAGCACGGGGGTTGCCAGGCCCCCGGTGGAGTATGTTTTCTCAAGTCTTTCCACTTCAATCATTTGTATTTCCTCCGTGGTTGATGCCCGGTTTTTCCAGCAGGATGGTATCGCCTTCTTTCAAACCGGCCATGATCTCTACCCATTGGTCCTCCTTCCACCCGATCTCAACCCGACGTGGTTCAGGACCGGTATTCGTGAGGACGTAAACGATGTTCTTGCCTCGTTCCCTCTTCATGGCCCTGGCGGGTACTGCCAGCACCTGTTCGCGCTCTTCCAGGAAGATGGTCACGCTCGCTGTCATCTCGGGACGAAGAAGGCCTTCGTATGGATCGGCAATCTCTACGACCACGTCATAGTTGACCACATTGTCCTGGATTACAGCATTGGGGTAGATGGCGACCACCCGGCCGTGAAACTCCCGGTTGGGAAAGGCGTCGACCGTGAAAGTGCATTCCTGACCCGTTTTCACCTTGCCGATATCCACCTCATCAACGTAAGCGTCGACTTGGAGGCGCTTCAAATTGATGACCGTGACAAAGGTCGGCGCCATCAGTCCGGCGGCCACTGTTTCGCCTTCTTGGGTTGAAACCGAGCCGATAACGCCGGATATGGGCGCAGTAATGGTGGCATAGGTGAGCTTGACCTCGGCCACTTTTAGGGCGGCCTGTGCCGCATCGCGCTGTTTCCCGGCAAGGCTGAGCCCGGCAAGGGCACTCTCCTTTTCTTTCAATGCCTTATCGACCGCCTGCTGACTTGTGAAATCTTTCTTTATGAGATTTTGCTGCCGCCGGTATTCCAGGTCCGCCAGTTTTTCCCTGGACTCGGCATCGGCAACCCTGGCTTCCGCCACCTTCACCTCGGCACGTGCCTTTGCAACAGCCGCTTCCAGGTCGGCCTTCTCCAGCTCGGCGATGACCTGCCCTTCTCTTACATGATCTCCGATGTTGGCGAACAGGTGCTCGACCTTGCCGGATATCCTGGAACCCACCCGGACTTGGGCCCCGACCTGCGGCTTGACCGCGCCGGTGGCCAGCACGGTCGAAGAGAAGTCACGGCGGATAACCTTGGCCGTCTCCGGCATGGATCTCCTGGATTCCTCCCTGTGGCCGACGGTCCACCACGCGGTCGCGGCGGTGCAAAGTAAGAAGGCCGACAGGATAAGCAGCTTGTTCCTTTTGCGTTTCTTCAATGGCTGTTTTCTCCGCGAACAGCACTGTTTTTCTCGCTCGCCAATGTTCGCCCCACGGCCCGTTCGAGCCGGGCCAGGGCCGTGTACCAGTCGAGCCTGGCCTGCACCAGCCGGACATTCGCCGTGGTACGGGCGGTCTGGGCGTCTGTCACCTCGATGATCGAGGCAGTACCGTTCTTGTATTCACCTTCCGTTACCCGGGCGCTTTCCTCGGCGCTGGCGACAAGGGCCCGGGCCGCCTCGATTGCCTGGCCCGCCTCGATCAACTGGGAGTAGGCCGTCCAGACCTCGAGTTCGACGCCGCGTAATAGTTTTTCGTACTCTGCGACCGACTGGGCGAGGTCGGATTTGGCACCACGGACCGTGTACTCCCGGTCGAACCCGTCAAAGAGCGGCCAGGTGACACCAAGTCCGAGGGCCCACTCGTCCTGGTCAGGCACAAATGTCCGGTCCCGCCACCCGTAATCCGCGTTGAACGTTACCTTGGGCCAGTAGCGGGCCTTTCCGTCCTTGATGTTCGCCCGGGCCGCCTCGACCCGTGCAAGGGCGGCACGGAGTTCCGGCCTGCCGGAGGCGGCCTCGGCCGTGAGATTATTGATGTCTGTCCATTCCTGCTGGTGCGGTTTTTGCGGCAACTCCGTCACCTCGAAGGATTCGGAGGCCCTCAGGCCCATGACGTTGGCCAGCCTGCCCCGGGCAATTCGCACCTCGCTGCGCGCGCGGACCAGGAGGAGATCCGCATTGGCTTTCTCCGTACCGGCTTTGAGTACGTCAGACCTGGCGACAAGGCCGTTCTCGTGACGCGCCCGGGCAACGTCCAGGTGGTACTGTGTCTGGCGGACGGTCTCTTCCGCCACTCGCTCAAGCTCCCGGGTCGCCAGTAGCCGGTAATAGGCTTCTTCCACCTTCAAGGCCACGTCCTGGAGCGTCACGTTGTGTTGAAAATCCGCGTCAAGAAGTTCCGCCTCGGCGCCTTTCAGCCCGGCGCAGCGCGCCCCACCGTCGAACAGGAGGTAGCGGACACCGAACCCGGCATCGAAGGTGTTCGCTGGCCCCACTTCCTGTTGGCTGTCGAGGGAAACGGGGTCAGAGCGGTTTGCCCCGGCCGTAAAATCGGCGGACGGCAGGTATGCGGAGCGCGCCCGGCCCACCCGGGCGGCGGCCGAGCGGGCGCGCTGCCACGACTGGCGCGTCTCCGGGTTGCGCGCAAGCGCGACCTCGATGCACTGCGCCAGGGAAAGGACTTGGCCCTCAGGGAAGTCAGCCTGATCGCCTTGGATCAACATCGGTTTGGGCAAAGGCGAGCGCGGCACATAGAGGGAAGAAGGGGCAGGAGGGACATCTCCCAATGAATGCCTGGAACTCGTGAGGGCCCAGCCGCTGCTTATGCCGAGGCAGATCACAAACGCTATAAGGGCACAGGCAAGAATGCCGAAACGCGGCATCTTCCTCACGGGCGTTCCCCTTCTGATGGGCTTCCCTGCGCCCGCGGCATCCACCGGGGACGGGGACCGCTGCTTTCCTGGATTCGTCCCTTGATGAGTGTGAAGAATTTTTGTCGTTGTTCTGGTGTAAAAATCCTGCTCTCTTCAAGGAGGTGGTCGATCACCTTGTCCTGCATCTGCCGCTGCAGGGTCCGGATTTCATCCTGTTTCGCGTCAATCGCCCGGCGGTCCGGTTTCGCCTTGGCCAGGAGGCCGACAAGTGCAAGTTGCTCGGCCTTGATTTTCCGCCCCTGCTCGTTAACAAATGTGTGCATTCTGTCACGGAGAAGCTTGCACTTGTCGAGCTGATCGCGGCCGAGGTTCAACCCCTCGTAGAGAGGATGAACCTGTTCTCCCTGTCGGCGTGCCGGGGGCAGCAGGCCTGATCCGTGGTAGAAAGAGGAACCGATGAAAACGATGTTCAATACCACCGAAAAGATGACCGCGAGGGTCTTGAGGTTTTGCATCATTGCCCATTTCCTCTTTCATACGGTTGATCGGCCATGGCTATATAGACCGAGTCGATAGAACCAGGGGGGGTGGGTGCAAACCATTCAAGCCCGTAGAGATCTTTTCCCTGTTCGATAAACACGTGCCACCGGCTCTCATGTCCTCCGTCGAGGGACAGTCCTGCAACAAGGGCCAGGAGCGCTGTGGCGAACGCAGCAAGCCTCATGGGCGCTGAAAACCCGGCAACCCACTGGAAGGGGTTCCACGTCGGTGACTGCGAGTGCCTCCCGGGCATTCCCGTCGGCTGTCTTCTGCGGGCTTCGGCCATGATCCGCGCGGCAAGCCCATCCGGCACGGGGGGAACCGGGAGCGTGCCCCCGAATAGCTCATCTATTCCCCGGATCTCCTCGAGCCGTTTCCGGCAAGACTTGCAGGCCGCAAGGTGGGCTTCCACGATGCAGCGCAGCCTCTCTGGCAGTTCGCCATCCACGTAGGCATTGAGATAAGGGATTATTTTCCTGCACCTCATGGAACGCTCCTCTTGCCTTGTTAAACGGGTGGGAAAGGGGAAACCCCCTTTCAGGCAGGACAAATGCTAAATTTCGATATCCCCCCATTCCAGAAGCCAGGCGATGAGGATTCCTGACGCAAAGGCGATGCTCATGTTTGTTGTGGCAAGGCCGATGCCGGCAATCAGAAAGGTGATAAAGAAATCCCGTCTCTCCTTGATGTCCCTGACCAGGAGGGCCAGCTCCAGGCCGGCAAAGAGGAGCAGCGCGCCGAGGACTGCATTCGGGATGGATGAGAGGAGTGCGAGGCCGCGTAGAAAAGTCTCACCAGCAGGAAGACGGTTTTATTTTTATTTTATATGTCCTTGATATGGGACAAGCGTGATTGGAGCGCCGTCCTGGCGCGGTCGAGCAGTCTCTCCACGGCCTTGACAGTTGTTTCCATCGCCTGGGCGATCTCGCCGTATCTCAACCCTTCGTAGTATTTCAGGATGACGACCATCCGTTGCCTGGATGGCAGGGCGTCAAGAGCCATACGGACCAGCGCATCCCTGTCTTTCCGGGCGAGGGTCGCTGCGGGATCAGGGGATGAGTCAAGCGTTTCAGGAAGGGTGGTGGTGAAGACAGGACGTTTTTTCCTGGCATGGTCGATACAGAGCCTGGCGATAACGCGATACAGGTACGTTGAAAAAGTCGCGCTGGGCTTGTACCTGGGGGCGGCAGCCAGTATCCTGAGAAACGCCTCCTGGGCAATATCCTCGGCCTCCGTCGGATCACCAAGAAAGCGATGGGCAATCCTCCAGGCAGTACGCTGATGACGGCGAACGATCTCGTTGAAGGCGCCAAGGTCACCTTCAGCCACCCGCAACATGAGTTGCTCATCTTTCATCAGCGTCACCATGCCCCCTTCACAGGACCGGTGCCGGCACACCGGCCCCGGTCGGGACAACCCACAGTCGGTCAACTCGCAGCCTGAGCGTCGGGAAGGAAAGTGCTGCTATGCTGATCTGCCCGACGCCCCAGTAGAGGGCCACGGAAAACTGCCGTTTTCTTATGGAAGTGCAAATGCGAAAACTATACGGGGCCTTTGATCTTCATTCAAATCAGGAATGCGTGACCGGGAATCCCTGGTGCGCCTGACAAGGATCCCTGCAGGAAAGGATGACTTCGTGTAGAAATCCGGCCTCGGTCTTGCGCTCAAGCGAGAGGGAAATAGCGGTTGCTTGACCAGGCGAGGCTCTTTGCGATACTTATTGTAATGTGTCATTAAGAACGGAGCCAAGCGGTGGCACCGGTAAGCCATCGCGGAACAGCCGGCGGAGGTAACATGGAAACCTTAAGCGACAGCGCAAAGCTGAAGGACCTCTTCAAGCAGGCCATCATTGAGGCCATGGAAGAGAAAAGAGACCTGGTTCATGACCTGCTCGTCGAAGCCATGGAAGACCTGGCCATGATCCGAGCCATTCAGGAGGGCGAGGAATCGGCACCCTCTAGCCGGCAGGAAGTGTTTCACATCCTGGAAGCCAAGGAATGAAAACAGCATTCAGGAAAAGCTTTGCCAAGGATCTGAAAAAACATCGCAAAGAGGGAAACTTACTTTCCCGCATCCGTGAAATCATTCTGGAAATCGAAGCCGCCGAGACCCTTGCCTCCATCAAGAACATCAAGAGGCTCAAGGCGGAGGGGCCCTATTACCGCATTAGGGCGGGGAATTACCGCCTGGGTCTAGCGCAGTAGGGTGCCATAGCGCAGTAGGGTGCCCAGTAGGGTGCCAGGTATCACAATCTCATCTTCGATCGACACCCTCGGCCTTTTCACCATCGATGCCCACCTTTGAGGCACAGAGTCTTCTCTGCGAGTTTTTGTAAGATTGTGATACCTGGCACCCTACTACCTTGACACTCTCAGTTCTATTGACGTATAGTTTTGTGAGTCATATACGTCATAGGATGAGGAGGGTAATCGTGCAGAGCAAACTGACCCTGCGTCTCGACGAGGGACTCATCAGGCGAGCCAAGCTCATCGCCAAACGGAGGGGGAAATCTCTCTCCCAGATGGTTGCGGAGTATTTTGCGCTGTTGGGATCCAGGTCCTCCAAGGAGCCCGATGAGCTTTCGCCCACGGTAAACGCGCTCAAGGGAATCTTGAAAGGGTCCAAACTGGATCGAAGGGATTACCACCGGCACTTGGAGGACAAGTATCTGTGAGAGTCCTGTTCGATGTCGACGTGGTCCTCGATCTCTTGCTTGATCGCTCTCCGTTTTCAAGAGACGCAGGAATTCTTCTCTCCAAGGCAGAGCAAGGGGAGCTTGCAGGCCACATTTGTGCGACCGCTGTCACGACGATTTACTATATTGCGCGAAAAGCAATCGGGGACCGCCGGGCCCGCAAAGGGGTGCGGAAGTTGCTGACCTTTCTGGAGCCCCTGGTCGTAAACCGCACTGTTCTTGAAGGCGCATTTGACACAACCTTCAAGGACTTCGAGGATGCAGTATCCCACGAGGCCGCCCGACAGGCAGGAGTCGAATGCATTGTCACTCGCAACATCCGCGACTTCAAAGAATCGAAGCTCCCGGTATACTCGCCTTCAGACCTCGTTCGAACCCTCGCGGCTGCGGAGTAGCTCCTATTCCTCTAATGACGACCTGACCCCGCCCTCCCCTCCTGCGACCCGGAGTGAGATTCCGGTTGGAGGGATGAAGGGCAGTAGACTTCGCCATATTGGCGGAGCGAAACAGTAATCTGCAGCCATGCAAATCGAATGGAGCGGTAATGACGGACGAAATCGATGACAGAGGATTCACAGCCCCCACCGAATTTACGATAAGGGCCAACCGGGCGGTCGCTGAATCCCTGCCCCTGGACGATCCACAGGATTTTGAAGATGCGCGGCGGGGATTGATTGCCGGCGATCCGGAGATGGCAATAAGCCGAGGTGAAAACGTCCTGGCCTGGAATATGCCAGGATATGATTTCATCGAAGGCGAGGCACCGCACAGCGTCAATCCTAGTCTTTGGAGGCAGGCCAAGCTCAACAATATCCACGGATTGTTCGAAGTGACCAAGGGCATCTACCAGCTGCGAGGGTTTGATCTGTCCAATTTGACCATTATTGAAGGCAAGACCGGCTGGATCATGGTCGATCCCATGATTGCCATGGAAACCACCGCGGCGGCCTTCGAGTTTGCCAAAAAACATTTGGAGCCCAAACCGGTAGTGGCCGTCATCCACACCCACAGCCACATCGATCACTTTGGCGGCGTCTTGAGTCTGATTGCGCCGGATGACGTCAAGCAGGGGAAAGTCCGCATAGTCGCTCCAGAAGGATTTATCGAGGAAGCGATCAGTGAAAACATCATCGCCGGCGTCGCAATGGCCCGGAGAGCGGAGTATATGTATGGCCGTGGCCTCCCCTTTTCCGCAAGGGGGCATGTTGATACCGGGCTGGGCAAAGGCCCGGCCATGGGCCGCATCGGCATCATCGAACCGACGGATATTATCGACCGAACACCGCAGGAATTGGAAATCGACGGGATCCGGTTTATCTTCCAAAATGCGCCTGAGTCGGAGGCCCCGGCCGAAATGACGTTTTTCCTTCCTGAAATGAAGGCATACTGTGGAGCGGAGATCGTATCCAAGACCCTGCACAATGTCTATACTTTACGCGGCACAAAGGCCCGGGACGCACTGAAATGGAGCAACTACATCGATGAGGCCATTGACCTGTTCGGTGATGCAGAGGTCTACTTCGGCACTCACCACTGGCCGGTCTGGGGCAATGCCCGCGTGGTTGAATTTCTGAAGAAGCAACGGGATATCTACAAGTACATTCACGATCAAACCCTGCGCATGGCCAACGATGGATTCACACCACGGGAAATCGCCGAGCAGATGGATTATCCTGAATCGTTGCGAACCACATTCTCCAATAGAGGATATTACGGAACTCCTCAGCACAACGCCAAAGCTGTCTACACGTACTATTTCGGCTGGTACGACGGCAATCCGGCCGGTCTCAATCCTCTACCGCCGGTGGAGTCGGGCAAACGATACGTGAGATTTATGGGCGGAGCGGAAAGGTTATTGAGAAACGCTCAAGCATCTTTTGATGAGGGAGATTACCGTTGGGTAGCCGAGGTTTTGAACCACCTGGTATTTGCAGAACCGGACAATCAGGCGGCCAAAAACCTGCTGGCGAAGGCCTACGATCAATTGGGGTACCAGGCCGAATCAGGCCCCTGGCGTGATGTCTACCTGACCGCAGCCTATGAGCTCCGCCACGGAACACCGGAAGGAAATGAGCACCTGGGAGCGGCTTTCGGCATGTTGAAGCACATTCCGCTACCCAGATTCTTCGACGCCATGTGTGTCCGTTTGAACGGCCCGGAGGCGGATGGCAGAAATATGGTGGTGAACATTTCTTTTACCGACAAACAGGAAACTTATGTGCTGACTCTGGAAAACTCGGTGCTGCACCATAAGAAATCAGATCCGGATCCGGCGGCAAACGCCAGCTTGAAACTGACCCATGAACTTTTCTTGAGGGTGTTTACCGGGCAGGTGAATCTGGCGGATGCGGCAGGCACAGGAGAGCTGGAACTGGACGGAGATCCGAACGACCTCATGCAGTTCTTTTCGCTGTTGACCAGGCCGCAGGGGGCTTTCAACATTGTTACGCCGTGATCACTCGTCGGGAGCCGAGGAAGCCGAGCCGGAGGAGGGAGGGGCGAGAAGGG
>WFRX01000308.1 GCA_015486285.1 bacterium | reverse complement strand
GTATGAGGCAGTTCTCCAGGGTGAGTGGGACCGTGCTCGAGGCGTGAAGCCCCATTTTTTCCTCTTCAGGGCCGATTTCGAGGCCTGGGGCGCCCCGGGGTATGAGAAAGGCGCTGAGGCCCCTTTTTCCCCCCTCTTGGGAGGTCCTGGCCACCAGTACGAAGGTCAGCGCGTGGGCCCCGTTGGTGATGAAGACCTTGGATCCGGTGATCCGGTAGCCGTCCTCTCCCCTGACCGCCTGGGTGCGAAGGCTGCCCGGGTCTGAGCCCGCTTCCGGTTCCGTGAGGGCAAAGGCACCCAGTCCCTCGCCGGAGGCCAGGGGGGGAAGCCACCGCTCTTTCTGCTCTTCGCCGCCGAAAAGGAGGAGGGGCTCGCAGCTCAGGTTCGTGACGCTCATGATGACCGCGGTCGAGGCGCAGGCGCGGGCGATCTCCTGCAGGGCGAGGGAGTAGCTCACCGCTCCCACCTCGGCGCCGCCGTATCGGGCGGGCACCATCATCCCCATGAGGCCCAGCTCGGCCATCTTGGCGATGATCCCGGCCGGGAAGCGGCCTTGCCGGTCGTTTTCCGCCGCCGCCGGCTCGATCTCCCTGCGGGTGAATTCGCGCACCATGAGCTGGATCATGCGCTGCTCGTCGGTTATGGGCCATGACATTGTGCGGTGTCACTCCTGAGTGCCTGGTGGGGCCTAGGGGACATACAGGACAACGATGAGTTCGGTCTTCTCGTTTCCGGGGTTTCGCAGCATGTGCGGGATGGCGGAGTTGAAGTGGAGGCTCTTTCCCTGGGTGAGCCGGTATTCGTTCTCTCCCACGGTCACGTCCACCCTCCCTGCCAGGACATGCAGAAACTCCTCTCCCTCATGGCGGTACTCGACCATGTCATGGTCCTGCCGGGGATCGATGGTGACGAGAAAGGCCTTCAAGTGCATCGCCGCCGCGCCGGGCGCGAGGGTTTTGTAGGCGTAAGATCGTTTGCGCTTTTGAAGGCCCTCGTTTTTCCGGCGTTTCCGGGCCTGCGCCTCCGCGCGTGTGAGGAGCGTCCCCGCATCCAGGCTCAGGACCCGGGAGATCTGGAGCATGGCCCCGACCGGCGGGATCTCTGTTTCTTCCTCGACCCTTGCCAGGTAGTCTTCAGTGAGTCCCGTCTGCCTGGCGAGTTCCTCCAGGCTGAGGCCGGCCTTCTTCCGAAGGCGCTGGATTTCCGGGCCCAGCCTGGCCGCCCTGCTCTTCTTCGCCTTGCTCATCTCTTCTAGGGCCTTTCTTTCGGTTGTCTCTGGAGCGGCGGCCCCTCACCGGTCCTCATTTCCTTCGCAGGAGAGACCCCTCTTTGTGAAGAAGGCGCGTCCCCGTGTTGGGGATGCGCCTTCGAGGTGAGTCCGCTTCTTTCCCGGTCCTTCTCTCCGCCGAACCCTCCCCTAATTCAGCAGGTAGGACAGGGTAAAGGTGATCTGGTCCCGGTCCCGGAACAGGCCGAAGCTGTTGAACTGCCCGACAATGCCCGCGTACTGAAGCATGAAGCGGAAGGGCTCCCTGATGTAAGTGACCTGGGGAAGGAACAGCCAGACCCCGAGTGTGTCATAGGCGACGGCGAGCTGCGGGGTGAGATTTCCGTTCAGGTAAATCGTGTTGATCATCCCGGTGAACACGGTCGAAACTTCAGGAACCATCGGATACTGAGAGATGTCCACGATCGGCTCCCCGGTGATCGAATTGGGCTCGGGCAGAAACTTGTCCGGGAGCGGAACGGCCAGGTACTGGCTATTTGAATGATCCGGGAACCACTTGCCGAAGTACTGCATGGAGAGGAAGAACATGTTCTTCTTGTTCAAGGCGCGGATCCAGATCTGCTTGTCGAACCCGATCATCCAGTTCAGGGAGTCCTTCCGCGGGATCGGACCGGACTTCGGGTTCATGGGGATCCCGTAAAGACCGGTGGACCGCATGTCAGTCCCTGTCAGGACGGCCATGGCGTCCAAGGCGATCGGGGACAAGGGGATCACATCGGCGCGCAGCGGAAGGTCGCTGATTCCAAACATATTGACCGGCTCCTGGCAGAAGTAGGCCGCCTCCATGCGGAAAACGGTGTCGGTCATGGATTCCCAGAAGTTCATGCTGCCGCCCACCACCCTGAACTTGGGATAGTCCAGGTCGAGCCGTACCAGGCTGGTGTCGAGCAGGGGACCCTCGACCGGTTCGCTGAGCACCACGTGGCTCGTGGGAGTGTCCAGGAAGGTCTCGAAATAGGCGGCTGAAACGTTTATGGTAGACCCGAGCATGCCCTGGATGCGCACACCCCAACGGCTGTTGGACATCTTCTTGTCCGGGGTATTGACGTAGATGATGTCATAGACCGCCTTCTTGTCCAGGGGGACGGCGTAGGGGGTGCCGTAGGGGGCCCAGGGGCCCACCTTGGCATCCAGGGAGCCCGGCACCCAGAAGCCCTCGATGGTCAGCGAGGCGATGGGGCCCACAGTGCCCAGGTTGTAACTGCCCCGCAACATCCAGAGCGGGATGCGGCGGTCGTCCAGGTCCTCGAAGGGGCCGCCGAAGGTGTTGTCCAGCGGGTTGATCTGGTCCAGGAGCCGGAAGATGTCCGTTTCCCCCCAGGCGAGATTCTGTCGGCCGATGCGGATGAATGCGGGGCCGCGGGAGAAGTCGAAATAGCATTCCCACAGGTCGTAGGCCTGCTTGAAGCTGTCGATGTTGTCCTTGTCATCGTCCCGCACGTCCTGGAACTGGCCCGGGCCGAAGTCGTACACCCCCTCGTACATGAATCGGCCCACGATATGATACTTGGAGCGGATCTTGAATTTCTTCAGGGGGTACAAGATGTCCAGGGACTTGGTCAGCTCCTTCAGATCGTGGTCGATCTCGATGAGGCCGAGGTTGCGCCACTGAACCAGATCGCCCATCTTGACGCCGGGCTGAGTCCACATGGGCGTGTCCGAATCCTGCATGCGGAGGGACACGCGGGTCTGTACCTTGGCGGTGAAGGAAAGTGTCTTCTTCCCGTCCACGTAAAAGGCATGCGCCGTTCCCGCCAGACCTACCAACAAAACCGCTGCGAAAAGCCCGATCCATACCCGTTTCCGTACGTCCATCTTGTTCCCCCCTGTACTTGAGATTTGGCCGGACATTCAGAAATGGTTTTCATCCTTAGCCGATGTTTCTTATCACAGTAGCCCGCCTTGTTCAAGGACAACTTTAAAGATTAGTAAAAAAATAGAACAGCGGATATATGAGAGCCATGGAGCCCGTATACGCGGCTCTGCCCGGTCGCTAACCCTATTCGGAAACTCAGACGGATTTCTTGAAGTGAGGC
>WFRX01000307.1 GCA_015486285.1 bacterium | reverse complement strand
GCCTCATGCATGTGCCAAGACCGCATTATTCAACTTGAAGGTACCATTGTCTAACGTTATAATGCAGAAACGCAATGTTCACACCCAGACCCTCACCCCCTATTGTCTTGAGGAGACCCTACCATGGCTGCTACACGACCCGGATACAAGACCCTTTTCAACAAGGCCCTGAAGATCGGCCGCCCGCCGAATGTGGTCAAGCTCTTCCCGAACTCCAAGGCCCTGATCGTCAGCGGCAAGGTCATCGACCGGGCCATGCTCGCCAAGGGTAAGGCCATGTCCATAGCGGCCAACGGAAGGAATCAGTTCGTCATACGGGGTGCTCTGCGGGCGGCCCAGAGGGCGAAGGCGGCCCTCATCATCGAGATCGCCAAGTCGGAGGGGGGCGCGAGCGCATACTGCGCGACCAACTACTGGAACATGGCCCGCATGGTCGACGCCTTCTGCAACGAGATGGAGATTACCATTCCCGTGGCGGTACACGCGGACCATTACGGGATCAAGGGCGAAAAGGACATCGAACAGGCCAGGCACGAAATCCCGAGCATGTTCGACGCAGGGCTGACCTCCATCGCGATCGACGCCTCCCACATGCCGGACGACCGGAACCTCCTGGCCAGCATCGCCTTGAACCGTTACGTACCCAAATGGGCCGGTCTCGAAACCGAAGTGGGCGAAATCAAGGGCAAGGCGGGGCTCTCCACCGTGGAAGAAGCCCTCTTCTTGATCCGGGGGCTGAACGCACACGACATTTTCCCAGACTGGATCGCCCTGAACAACGGCACGACCCACGGGATCGAGGCGAGCGATGCCGGCATCCAGGTGGAACTGACGGCGGAAATCCACAGGGCCCTGAGCCGGTACAAGGTCTCCGGCGCTCAGCACGGCACCTCGGGAAACAGCTCGAGGAGGCTTCGGAAGATCGCGGGCGAGACGCTCACGACCAAGGCGAATGTGGCCACCGCACTTCAGATGATCTCCTGGGGCGTAGAGGTGAACGATTACGGAAACGCCATCCTGGACGAAGACGGCAGGTTCCGCAAGGTGAGCGGCAAGGGAATGAGCGACGAGATGTGGGCGGAGATGGTGGAATACGCCGATTCCAAGGGCCTCAAGAAAGGCGACTACAAGAAGCTCAACCTCCCCTTCGAGAACAAGCTGATGGGCCAGCCGCCGGAGGTGAAAGAGAGAATGGTCCGGGACGTTGAGGACTTCATCTACCACATGCTGACCAAGGTCTTCAACGCGAGGGGCACGGCGCGCCCGGCCCTGGAGGCCATCCTGGATGCAGGCTCCTATGACCTCGGCCCCAAGGGCTCCCGGATCGAGGATCCGGCCGAGTGGACGGAGGCGAAGATCCGGGAGAAGGCGGGCACGATCAATTCCGACAAGGGGCCCGCAGGCGACTTCGACGATTGAGCGAGGGACAGGGAGGGCGTCAGGGGGGCGGGCTCAGCCGCCTCCCAAGAGCCTCTTGGCCGTCTCCACCGCGGCCCCGGCGTCCGGTGCATATGCGTCGGCGCCGATTTCGGCGGCAAACCGCTGATTCACCGGCGCACCGCCCACAAGCACCTTGACCCCTTCCCGCAGGCCCGCCTCTTCCAGGGCGGCGATGACCTTGCGCATCTCGGGCATGGTCGTGGTCAGCAGGGCCGACATGCCCAGGATCTCCGGCTGGTACTCCCGGACCTCACGAACGAATTCCTCGGTCGTCACGTTGATTCCCGCGTCCCTGATCTCGAAGCCCACACCACGAAGCATGATGACGACCATGTTCTTGCCGATGTCGTGAAGATCGCCGCTCACCGTACCGATCAACACCTTGCGGCCGGCCTCCCTTTTTCCCCCGGCCAGATGCGGCTCCAGGACGAGAAGCGCCTGGTTCATAGCCCGGGCGGAAAGCAACACCTCCGGGATGAAGACCTCCCCCGTCTTGAATCCCTCCCCGATCTCTTCCATGGTCCGGAGCATTCCCCGCTCCAGGATCTCCTTGGCCGGCACGCCGCGGCTGATCAATTCCTCCACCCTCCGGGCCAGGGCCTCTCCGTCTCCCCCGAGTAGGGCCTCGCGAACACCTGCGAGGGTCTCTTCCGCAGGCGCAGTGCTCGATACACGGGCGGCGGCCCGGGCCATCTCCTCCCCGCTTAGAGGCCTTGCCCCGCCCCCTTCGAGGGGAAGCCTGCCCTCTTCCGCGATCCGGTCGCCGATCCGGATCAGACGGTCGAACACCGCGTTCGGGGGCGTCGAGTCGGCAATCCCCAAAATGAGCCGGTCGCCCGGCGCAACGCTTCGAAAAAGGTCGTCCAGGTAGGCATCGAGATCCTCCTCGCTCCCGGTCTCCTCCAGGAGAAGGCATTCCGGGATGCCGCCCATGATCGTCATCCGGTCGCTCCACCTGGCGTAGTACTCCCCGATGGTGACCCTGGTCATCGGAAACGGTGTGACCGATTCGGCGACCTGAGCGCCGCACTCCCGGATCAGGTCCATCAGGCCCTGGTTCTCTCCGTCGGTGTGGGTGGCCAGGATCTTCCCCTTTCCGGACAGGCGTTCCGAGACCTTCTGAAGCCAGGGGAGGATCTCCTTCTCGAAGTAGGGAGGATAGGTGAGCATGTCGTCGTAGTTCCCGCCCCAGAGCACCACATCGCCCGGCCCGTCCTCGATCACCCGCAGGGCCTTCTCAAAGTAGACACCCACCTTTTCGGCAAGCTCCACCATGAGCGGGTAATGGTCCTTGTATGCGTAAAAGAACTGCGTCGGGTCGAGGAACTCCTTCTGGATGTGATGCATCGGAGACGCCGCCAGGGAGGCCCCTCCCACGGCGACCACGCCGCAGTCGCCCACATCCTCCTGATAGGCCCGTGCGCCCTCGTAATTCGGGAACACCTCGAGATTTTCGAAGAGGTATCCCACGACCTTGTAGTCCTGAGGCACTTTGATGGCGTGTTCCTGCGTCCAGCCCAACGACGCCCCTGCCCGCTGCATCGCCTCGGTCAACCCGCCTGCGGTGCGGACCGACCCGACCGGGGTGTGATACTCGATCACCTGCCGTCCATCCCGGTCCTCCACCTGGATTTCGACCTGGGAAGAAAACCGTGAGGTGTAGACCGACTGCTTGAAGTTGTACAGGCCCAGGGCCCGGTGCAGGATATCCTCGGGTCCGCGCATCATGTTGGTGAAGTCCGGAACCATGTGGTAACAGGCCCATCCCATCTCTTTAGCGATCTCGTCCGGCTTCTTTTCCCGGAAGCGTTCGGGCAGGGTGCCGCGAAGCGCATTGGCGATCCACCAGAGATCGAGACGGGGCACAAAGGGGATCACGTCCACCCTCTCGCCCCGCATCACCCGGAGGATCCTCTCACGATGCGTCATGGGTCGTCGCTCCTTGCGAGTGTCCCGGAAGCGTAGGGAAAGAGAGGCTATTCAAGGTGACCGGCGTTCCAGAACAGGTTGGAGTCGTTTCGCATGTACGTGTTCACCGTCTCCTCGAAGACCCGGACCGGCGAGTCCGTACAGGCTGTAGGATATACCCAGTTCAGCCCGATCCCTCCCCGCTGGAGGGGATCCTGGAGGGAGGACCACCAGGCGAGGTCCGCAGGGGTTCCATTCCCCCAAAGGGTCAGGGACACCTCCAGGCCCCTGTCCAGGGTCTGGCCGATCTTCACCTTCGCAAAGTCGGAAACAGGGGTTTGATAGTCCCAGACCGCAACATGCATATCGGGATAGTTCTGCCCCTGGTTGATGAAGTAATCCGTGCAAGCCCAACAATCGAACCAGACGAGCATCTTGATGCCGTAAGAGGTAATCAGCGAGTACACGGCATCCACCCACTGCAGATGGTATTCCATGGGCCGGGCCCCGAAAGTGAAGTCTTCATCCAGGCCTGCGTGGAAATACCGAAGCGGCTGCACCCCGTCGTACGCCTCGATAATTTCCTGAACCACGGCCAGATAGATGGCCAGATGCTCGTCGTAGTGGCTGACCGCGTAGTCTTCCGTGTATTCGATCGGCTCCTCCGAGGTCGCAATCCACCCGTTGTGGGCGGAGGAGCCGTTCAGGAGGGGAATCGTTTCGAGGCCGTATTCGTTCGCCTCCCGCACCAGATCCAGATAATCGTCCACGGAAATCGAAATGTCCTCGGGTTGCGGCAGGTTCTCCCACGCCACGACATCCCCCATCTTCAGGATCGCCGTGTTGAAACGCAGCTCACTCATGATATGGAGATAATCGTATGCCCTGTCCAGGGAAAAGGGAATATTCATAAACTTGTAACCGTCCGTGTTCCCCTGCTGAACCTCCGGGAGCGGGAAATAATAATGCACAAGAATCACCTTGAACGCCCGCATAGCCATGTCCGGATAGTCCCGGATCGTAATCGCGGGCAACGTAGGCGAAGGATGCTTGGGGGCCATGCCCCGGATGTACTGTTTCAAGGCCTGGGCCCCGAAAAGGGCCCCGGGACCGCCCCGGCCCGCCACAAGAATTTGCGAAGAAGCGATCTTCAGCGCGTAGTCTTCCGCCGGGCGGGGCCCCTCATCCGGAATCTCCAGGCCGTATGCGTCGAGAAGGGTCTCAACGGCCGGGTTGGAGGTCGGGGTTCCTACGACGATGGCATTCTCCGGAGGGTCGCCTTCCGTGTATGACCGGACGGACGGCTCGAAACCGCACGAGGCTTCGATCTGTTCCCGCAGTACCCGGCCCGCGGTATCATACGTACCGCCCGGGTCCGGCGGAAGGATGATCACCGTATCCTGATCCAGGAGGAAAGAATCCTCCCCTTGCTGTGTACGTTCCTTGACCGGCGGAAAGATGGGTGAATTTTCGCATGTTCCATAAACGCAAAGCAGATCTTCCCGGCATTGGGCCCCGTTCCCGCCGCATCCTTCCCCCGGAAGGTTCCCCTCATAGCGCTGGCACTGTGCGTCGCCGGCGCAAAAGCCCTCCTCCGGATCACACTCCGCGTCTGAACGGCAACACTCTCCCGGCAGGTTCCCCGCGTCCCGGATGCAAACGCCATCGATACACTGGAGCCCTTCCCCGCACATATCGGATGGATCTATGTGCAGAACCCGGCATGTGTCGCAAACGTCGGCACACCCCCCGCAGATGCACAGGACCGCCGAAAGAACGGCGGCAAACAGGATTCGAGACTTGCACATTTTGTCTTTGCTTCTCAAGTCATCAGAAAAGGGCTGATCCCGTGGAGAGGCGGGAGACGACGCGGCATGGCACGGCTGCCCGTCTAGTCCTTCAGATAGTATTCGATCGTTGACACCACCCGAACCGTTTTCCGGCGCTGGCTCCCTTCCATAACACCCGGCGCCCGGTCGCGTGCGAGGATCACGAAGACCCCCTGGTTGGCCCGGCGGATGCTCCCGATCCCGCTGCCCGAGTCCTTCGCAAATTGCTCGGCCGCGCGACGTGCCTCGGCCGTCGCCTCCGCGATCATCGCCGGCTTGAGTTCGTTCAAGCCGGTGAACAGGAATGTAGGGCCGCCGGCCCTCCCATTGTTCGAAGAGAGCACCACCCCCGCATCGACCAACTCGCCAACGGCCTGACTCGCCTTTTCGATCGTCGCGGTATCCTCCGTACGAACCATCAGGGTCTCGGTAATGATGTAGCGGCTCTGGGTCGATCCGCTCCGGTACGGATTCGCCAGGAGGTCGTTCACCTCCAACCTGCGGATCTCGGCCGCAGCCGGATCGATACCGTGCCTTTCCAGGAAGGCGAGTACGTACTCATGGCTCTGCTTGATGGCTGACCGGGCCTTTCCCAGGTCATCGTTCGTGGATACGAAACGGAGAGGCCAAAGAGCGACGTCGGCCTGCACGTCCCGCTCCGCTACCCCCTTGACCGTAACAAAGCGGTCGGCAGCCTTGCCCTTGACGAATCCCTGCCCCACGAACCACCCCGCGCCCGCGATTCCGATCGCCAGCACGATTGCGCCGGCCATACTCGCATCTTTCGTCATCTCACCCTCCCCCAAGGCGCTGCCGGGCGGCCGAAGCCGGTCTGGATGCCGCCCCTGCGGTTCGCAAGGTGTTCGGCGCCGTCATGGTTTCCCCGGTCAAAGCCCCAGACCCACGATCTTATTCGGCTTCTCCGGGGGCCGGCCCTCCAGACAACGCACCAGCGACAGGCTCTCTGAAGGGCAGACGGACATACAATTTCCGCACCCGAGGCAGTACTCCTCGATCACCCGTACCGTCTCGTCCCCCAGCTCCAGCGCATCCATTTGACATCGATCCAGGCAATCGCCGCAGCCGATGCAGCTTCCCTCGTCCACCCGGGCCACGAAGTTCGAGCCGGCCACTTGCTTCAGGCCCCGATACCGCTTCATACGTACCAGAAAATTGCAGCAGCATCCACAGCAGTTGCACAGTACGATATTGTCACCCATGAAGTTGTTGATGTTATGCACCAGCCCCTTTTCTTCACAGGTCTTCAGGAGCGAGAGGAGTTCCGGCCTGGAATAGCGCCTGGCGAATTTTCGGTCGATCATGAAGTCGGCGACCTTTCCGAAGTAGATGCATGCCTCCTTAGGCGCATCGATCTCGCAGGGCTCACCGTTCACGCTCTTTTCGTGCCGACACGCGCACGTTCCCACGGCAAAAGATTCCTCCCGCTTGACAATCTCGGAAATCTGTTCCCATGTGGCGACCCGGCTGCCCGCAGGCAGCTCGGATTCCACGGCCAGGGTTCTCAGGCCCGGGGTGCCGAGCGCCTCGTTCGCCACCTCCGGATTCTTGAACAGATCGCCCGCCAGGGCCTCCAGCCCTTCATGGATCTCCCTGATCAGCGCCAGCCTTCTCTTCACCTTGTCGGTTTCCTCTCCGCGGAGGGACTGGAATTCGAAGATCCCCGGCGCAAAGGGCGACAGGGAGTACTTCTTCTCCTCCGATTCCCGCCCCTCCACGAAGACCAGCCCTTCATCCGCCATTTCCTCCAGCAGTCGCTCCAAATCCGCTTCATCCCTCTTCAGCAGGTCCGCCAGCGACCTCAAGCTGTGCGCTCCGATGGGGAACTCGGCGCCCAACCGGGCCTGTTCCTCGGTGAAGACCTCCCGCAGGAAGGCGAGAACCGGATCGATCATCGGCAATTTCACCTGGTTCCGGTTGAGGCGTTCCCCCAGTTTCATGTAGATATCTTCGCTCATGACTGCTTCCTGACCCCCTCGTTGCGATCCATTGATGTGGAGACCGGCTGTTCGCGACCCCCGATTCGGGGCGTCACATCGAAGCGATACTAGCAAATCCCGCCCGGAAATGCATGTTCATGAACCCTCCCCCCGTGCAAGTCGAGGGAGGGCGTCGCCCGGCTCCATCCGCGAAAGGGATGCAATGCCGGACGGCTGTTGTTTTCCCTTGCCACGATTGTCACCGGCCCGCCCTCTATAGTAGACTACCCTGCGAGAGAGTTCGATGCCGTCGAAAAGCCCAGACTCCCAGCCCACAGGTAAAACGGATGCCCATGCGACCCAAAGACATGACCATTGTGGATTTCTTGAAGGAACGAGCCACTCGAAACAAAGAAGACCTGGCCTTCCGGTTTATGGGGAACGGCGAATTGGACGGGCCGATTACAGAGTGGACCTTTTCGGAGATCTATCGCCGGAGCGTCGGCGTGGCTGAAGACCTCGTCGAACGAGGCCTCGCGGGCGCGAGCGTCCTGCTCGCCTTTCCGCCCGGGCTCGACTTCGTGAAGGCCTTCTTCGGCTGCCTCCTCGCAAGGGCCCGGGCGGTGCCTGTACCGCTCCCCAATCCCCGCAGCAAGAACCCCCTCGATAGGATCCTGCGCACCGCCAAGGCGTGCGATGCTTCGACTGCCTTGACCGACCAGCAGATTGCGGCAATGGTCCAGGCGATGGGGTTCGAAATGCCTATTGGCTTCCGGGCGGTAACGGACCGTATCGGGACGGACTGGACCGGGCCCCGGGCCGGGATGGACGAAGTGGCTTACTTGCAGTTCACCTCAGGTTCCACCGGTCACCCCAAAGGGGTCGCTGTCAGGCACGCGAATGCGGTGTCGAACATCCGCGTGATGGGTGAGATGCTGCGCCTCAATTCCACGAAACCGGCGATCGTGTGGGCGCCCCACTACCACGACCTGTGCCTGGTAGGGCATGTACTGGGCCCGATCTACTATGGGTACGAGTCTACACTGATGTCCCCTATGGAGTTTCTCCTGAAGCCGGTGCGGTGGCTGCGCGCAATGAGTCACTACAAGGTCGCCAACACCGCCTGCCCGAACTTCGGCTACGAGTACTCGGCGCGCCGGATCAAGGGCGAAGAGTGCGAGGGTCTCGATCTGAGCCATTGGATCGTAGCGGGCAATGGAGGGGAACCGGTCCTTCCGCAGACCATGGAAAGATTCACCAAGAAGTTCGGGCCGTACGGGTTTCGACCGCAGGCCTTCATGCCCACCTATGGCATGGCCGAGTCCGTACTCTTCGTGGCCGGGATGAAGCCGTTGTCCCGACCTCCCAGGGTGCTCAGGTTGAGTACAGCGGACCTGGAGATGCACACCGTCCGCATCTTGGCCGATGACGAGCCGGGCGGGCGCACGGTCGTCAGTT
Organism: bacterium; assembly: GCA_015486285.1. Classification (GTDB taxonomy): domain Bacteria; phylum Desulfobacterota; class DSWW01; order DSWW01; family DSWW01; genus S015-6. Next base: position 17,338 of record WFRX01000307.1, on the reverse strand, counting down.
GCGGGAGGCCTGGATCCGGCCACCGGGTGATCGCCGTCGACCCCGTCACGCTCACCCCGTCCGATTCCGACCGGATCGGCGAGTTGTGGGTGCAGGGTCCGAGTGTCCCCGGCGGCTATTGGGGTCTGCCGGAGGAATCCGCGGAGACCTTTCATGCGCGCCTCGCCGACACGAAGGAGGGGCCATTTCTCCGTACCGGGGACTTGGGCTTCGTTGCGGACGGCGAGATCTACGTGACCGGCCGACTGAAAGACCTGATTATCATCGCCGGACGAAACCACTACCCGAGCGACATTGAACTCACCGTGCAACAATCCGGCGCCCCGGTCCGCCTGGGGGCCTGCGTAGCCGTCTCGGAATCTATCAACGGCACCGAAGAGCTTGTGATTATCGCGGAGGTGGATGAGCGCCGCCTTCCCGCCGATCCTCAATCCGAGGGCCCGGGAGCGGAATCACCGGACGCGTTCTGGGCCTCGGCCGTAAAGACCGTCCAGGGCGCAGTCTCCAGGGCACACGGCCTGTCGGTGCGATCCGTGGTGTTCGTGGAGCCTCGGAGCCTCGAGAAGACCTCCAGCGGAAAGCCCCGGCGGCGGTACTACAAAGAACTCTTCCTCAAGGGGGACCTCGCTGTGCGCCATGCGCATCGCTCGCCCCAGCCCCTTTGACCGAACTCGTTCCTGTCCGAAACCGGTTGCGCGGCGGACTCTTCCCGAACGCGGGCCGACCCCGATCAGGAGGGGCCGATTCGGACATGGATATTCAGGTAGAGGTGCTCGATCCCGAATCGCTGCAGGGGAATCCGGAAGACCTGCCCATCCCGGGCACCGGGAGGAACCTCGACGGTGATGGTTCGCATGCCCCATAGCCAGCCTTTTCCTTCACAATACATACAAGGAAAGGGGAACACGCCGCCCCTGCCGGAACACCTCGGGCACCGTTCGTACACCGGGACATCCAGCGGTATCCTCACCCCGACGCGGGCTTCCTCGGGTTCCAGGATGAACTCCACGTTCAGGCCTTTCAGGGCCTCCACCTTCCGAATCGGGCCGAAGAAATCACGCCGTATGTGATCGAGGATCTCCTCGAGTCCCGGCATCACCGTTGCAAAATCCCGCCACGGCGAGATGGGCCCCGGAGATGCGGGCTCGGGACCGGCGCGAAGGCGTTCCTCATATGAGTCGAGCGCATCATTGTAGGCCCTGCGTCTCCCTTCATTGCTGAGCGTCTCATAGGCTTCCTGCACCTCCCGGAATTTCTCCGGGTCCGGTTCGTTGCACCGGTCCGGATGGTAACGCAGGACCTGCTCCCGGTGGGCCTTTCGGATGTCATCAGGGGTTGCGTCACGGGACACCCTGAGAATGAGATAATAGTCCTTCATCCCATCCGTCCCCTATCTTCAAGCCGATCCGCACAGACCACAACAATGGCTTGTAATCATCATAGGGGGGAGCGTCAAGTCCGCCGGCTCAAGACGTTCAGCGCCCTGGGAAGGCCGGTCCGACCTGACCCCGCCGATCCGCGGGGGCCGGGGGAAAAAGGGGAGACAAATCGTCCCGTCAGACGACTTGACCGGCGGCAAGCCAAGGACACGGGGGTCTATGCACGGATCACTCGCCGACAGGCGTCGGGGTTCCCTTGAGCGTGATCCGGCTCTCCTCGTCCGCCGCGATCTCGTCCGGGTGGAAGGGGAACCGGTACCAGCGCTGCTTTGAATAGGCCTCGGTAAAGTCGGCGAAATGCGGATTGGCCGGATCCGTGGACTCGGAATAGGTGAGGAAGCCTTCCGCATGGACGCCGCCGGCCTCCCAGGTCACGGCCTGGATATAGCTGTTGCCGAAATCCACGCGATAGCCCTCCGGCCCCAGGGAGTCAGGATCCGATTCTCGCTCCGAATCCTCCGCGATTGTAAACGCCCCGACAGCGCCGCCCGCGCCGAAGATCGGGATCGTCGCGTCGTTCACGCCGGAGTGCTGCTGTTCGCTCAAGGGCGCGGCGAAAGCAAGCCCAGCCTTCTCGATCCTGGTCTGGGCGTCATAGAGGGCCTTCCAGACCGAGAACAGGGACGTATCGAGGCCCCTCGGCGTATTGACCGGATCGTTGACGTCGAAGGGCACAAGCCAGTAGTCGGTCGGCAGGCGCGTAAGGTTCCCCCAGAATTCCCTCCACACGGGAAAACCGACCGATTGCAAGGCCGCGGCCCCGTCCCACTGCCGGATCGCGTCGCAGGCGGCCCCGGTGTCGAAAAAGCCGGCCCGCGGGCACAGGTCGTTCATCACCGCGGCCCGGCCCAGATCACCGCTGTAGATATGCGCGGAGAGCACGATCTTCTTCAGCTTCGGGAGGTCGAAAAGGTTGGGCACGCCGAGACCGTCGCTGCCGTCGAGTCGCTGCTGGATCTGCCGAATGGCCTGCCGCGTGCGCAGCGAACGCTCCGTCCCTTCATCGCCGATGATGCGGTTGTATCCCGTGACCGGCTGGGCCGGGTTGGTGAGCCAGTAGCTGTCGTTCATGTTGGCCACCCAGTCCTCCCGCTCCAGCGTCGGCAGATGGGCCGCGCCGAAAATGCCGGGTGCCGGCGCGTCGGCGTCCGTCCCCCACTGGCAGTCTGAACGGCCGCCGTCCATCAGCGGGAGGCCCGGAAGGAGCAGACCGACGAGATCGCTGTAGAACGGGACGGCACACTTCTTCGCCTGTGCGTCCGTCACGTTGGGCACCACACTCAGATCGCCGTAATATGCGTCTCCTCCCGGCCCCGAGGCGACCGTGTTGACCCAGGGAACCCCGACTATGCTCGCATGCAGCTCCTTGAACTCCTCAAGGCTCCGGGCCTTATTCCACTGGAAAAACTGGTTCATCACCCGGTCGTTCTCGTAATTGGCGTCCCGCAGGGCAAAGGCGGTCGACCGGGTCCAGCCCAGTATGGGCAGGCGGCCGACCTTGAGCACCAGCATGGGACCATAGCGGCACCGGTAGAGGGTCCGTTGACGGGTGGTTGTCGAACCGTCCCGGTTGAGCACGTCGACGGACAAGGGAACCTCCGTCATGTCCTCCAACTTGCCATCGTAGAAGTACCGCGTCGGGTCCGCCCTGTCGAGGGAGAGCTTGTACAGGCCGAAACGGTAAGCCGTAGAAACGGTATGGCTCCAGGCCAGGTGGTCATTGAACCCGATCATCACCACCGGAGCCCCGAACAGGGAAACGCCGGCTATGTCCACCGTACCGGGAATGGTCAGGTGCGCGAAGTAGAATCGCTCGGTGCCGATCCACGGGAAGTGCGGGTTCCCGAAGACGATCGGCTCGCCGCCCGTAGCGTCCGGGCCGAGCGCGTACATGTTGCTGCCGAGGCCCTTGCGCCGCAAATGCGCCAGGGGCAGTTCCGCAGGGTCGAGCTTCTCAAGTGCCTCCAGCCGCGTAGCGGGGTCACGAGGGGCCTCGGCCGCCCCCCGGGCGGGAGGAGCGGCCGTCGCGATCTCCGTGATGAAGACCTCGGAGCTGGCCAGAATGGCGAGACGGATAAAGCGCCTGTACATGTCGTCGTCCGTGATCGGCCCGATATACGGCGCTCCCGCGCAATCGGCCTGTTCGCCGGGATGTTCGCCGGCCTGCAGTTCCTCGATGTACCGGTTGAAGCCGTCCACGTATCCATGCACCAGCTCCCGGACCTGCGGGTCCGCTGCGTTACGGAAGCGCTGCACGGCCTGCTCATCGGCCATGAACTTCCAGAAGAAGTCGCTGTCCACGTTGTTGGGGGCGACTCCCACCGCGCGAATCAAATAGGTGCCGTCGCCCCCCCAGTATTTGGAACGCTCACCCCGGATCGCCACAAAGTCCTCCATCATGGTGCACAGATTGTCCTGCGCAAAGGCATACCCGTAGCCGTATCCGAGGCTCCCGAACCCGGAGGCGTTGATGTGAGGAATCCCGTAGGTCGTGCGTGTGACCGTAACCTGATAGCCTCCTCCCGGCTCTGCAGGCGGATGATCGTCGTCCCCGCCGCACGCACCCAGCATCATCACGGAAAGCAGGCTTATCCATATCGCTCTTTTCATTTTTTCCTCCTGCAGGGGCGACAGACAGGAGTCACCCGCGCGAATCGAGGATTTTCTGGCTCGTGGAGGGCTTGAACATGCCAAGGTCCCGGGAGGCGATCTGGGTGAGGGAGCCGAGGAGCATGTCTTCCATGGCGTACGCCGAGGCCGCATCGAACCTGTCTCGAGCGGCAAAGTACGCATCAATGGCCATGGAAAGCATTTCATCGCACCGCCTTCGCAATGCGAGATCCGGGATCCAGGCCCCGCCTCCGATCTCTTCGAGAAAGGCCTTCAACTCGCCGGGGACGTCCCCTTCCCTTTGCTCCAGGCCGTCTACGACCTTCCGGATCGTTTCACAGTTCGTTTCGATCTCCTGCTTGATGATATCCGGCTTGTAATCGATCCGGTCCGTCAACTGGTCGAGGAGGAAGACGGCCGACAGCAGCTGGCTGCGGGCGTGGTCCGATTCGACCAGGGGCGCAATCTGGTGCTCCAGGGCATAGCTGATTCGCTGCAGATATTCTTCGGCGCTGATGAACATGGTCACCCCCCCTTTGAAGCCGAATGGTGCTTGTACAATTCGCTGAGCAGGCCAAAGTTGCTGATATAGTGGGTCATGCTGAACACACCGATCCTCAGGTCCAGGCCCTGCTTGTTTTTCCATGCGCCCGCGGCCGTACACCCGATCCCGACGGCCTTGAATTTATCCAGGGTATGAAAGAATTCGAGCTTGTGCCTGTCGATCTTGATTCCGCTCGCCTCTTCATAACGTTCCAGGAACTCCTCCTCGGGCAGGAGATGGCTTACCCAGCTGTTCGGCGGCGCCGAGCGCCAGGGGCCCAGGTTGTAGGCGATGTCGCTGAGGGGATCCCCCAGGTGCACCAGTTCCCAGTCCAGGATGGCCAGGATGCGGCCGTCCCGCTTGATGTAGTTGCCCGACCGGTAATCTCCGTGTACCAGGCTGATCCGGTCGCTCACGACGAGATTGTCTTTGAGCCAGTCCGCGGCATAGACCACCATCGGTTTCCTGCCGAACCCCGCTCTCGCAATGCGATCTTCCCAGTACTCGACCTCCATGAGTGCCGCCCCCGTGCCCGGAACGCCCAGGAAATCGAGCCCCAGGGCGTGCCAGTCCACCGTGTGGATGAGGGCCAGGTTCCTGACGAAATCGGCTCCAAGGCTCTGTCGTTCCTGATCATCCGGGATCAGCCGAAAATCCGGGTCGAAGGAGGCGGGAGGAGGAAAGGGAATCTCCCCTTCCACCTTCTCCATCGCGTAGAAGGGCCCGCCCAGGATCTCCGGGTCCGGCTCGTACCAGTACGTTTTCGGTACGGCCACCTCGGTTTTGTTCAGTGCGCTCAGGACACGGAACTCGACCGACACATCATAGTTGTCGTCCATGAGTCCTGTCGCCGGTTCCTTGCGGATGATGATGTCCTGCTCCACCGGCCGGCCGTCCTTCCTGTACGAAAGGCCGAGGCTGTACGTCTCCATGGACCAGCCTTCCAGGTTCTTCCATACGCTGGTGATCGACAGGGCTTCCGCCCCGAGCCTTTCGCTCATGTAGGCAACGACCCTGGATTCATCGAAAAGCGACATACGGATTTCACTCCTTTCCTATGCACAATCAGTTGATCGAAATGCCCGGGTTCTCGTGGTAAGGCACATTCGGATTGAGAAGGTACTCATCCACGCCGTGGCCTTTTTCGCCGGTCTCGAGGTCGGTGATCTCCACGAAATTTTCGTAGATGACGACGCCTTCCTTGTCCTGCATCGGCAGGCAAAGGCATGAGAACATCTCCGTTTTCAGCCTGGCCAGAAGGCGGCCTTCCCGGTCGTATCCGGCGTACACGGCGGATACAGGGGCCTGGTTGACAAACCGGGTGCCTTCCACCTCGAGACGGGTGACGCGGGTGTTTCCCGCCGCAGTGGACACATAGCCGGCCGCGAAGGCCTGCTCCCCCATGAGGATGCGGTGGAAGTTCACCGTCCTCGCCGGGAAATAGGCACCCACCCAGTTCCAGCCCGTAAGCATGCCTTCGTCCCGGTATCCCCAGGTATGGTCCCGGTCGCAAACGCACTCGATGGGACGGGTCGCGCCGTCCTTGGTGAGCGTCCCCCTCGCCACCAGCGCCTGGCGGTAGTGATGGACCGACAGGGCCTTGTTTTCATCCGTCTCGTCCTGCTTACCATAATCGAAAACGGGGAAGAGGGCATCGTAGTCGAGCGTAACCTGGTGTCGCGGCCCCGCAAAGGACACCCGGAATTTCTTGAAGGGCTCCACGAATTCGAAGGTGAGGCGGCCGTCTGAAGTCTTCTCCAGATTCGCGATATCAATCACGTTTGAATACGGGATGATCTCGTCGTCCACCACGTGGATGGCGGTGAAGCGACCCTTATTCGTGTGGCGCATGAGCGAGATGTGATGGATGCCCCAGGCGCCGTGCTCCCGGTCGATGAAGTTGAAATACCAGTTCTCTTTCCAAGGGCTGTTCAGGTTGCGCGGATACGGGTGGATCCCTTCATCTTCCGGCCCCATGGCCTCCCCCCTTTCTTTTTTTCATATGCGGATCCTTTCGCCCATAGATCGTAACGGGCAGAAACCGTGTTCCGGCGGATAAAGACCCTGCCGATGCCGCGATCAGGGGACCCCGCCTGCAAGGCAATCATCGAAGAAGCAGTTCACCGAGCACAACCAGCGGGGAAGCTGCCCTATGTTCGGGGCGCATTGCGATGCACATTGGATGTAAGCCGGGCTCTTGAGGTCGAAGTCGCAGCGGCAGCCCTGGTCGTACTCGTTCATGCAGGAGACGACGCACGGATTGAAATAGACATTGAGGGGACTGCAATCCAGGAGACACGCCCGGTAGTTCTCGCACGTCGTGCAGCTCATGCTCGCGCTTTCCCAGCTCAGGCCGGCCTCGCACCCGCACGCAAAGGTATCCTCATCCACGGGCGTACATGAATCAGGAACGGTATGCTCGATAGCCTCGCAGGGGTCCGGTTCGCACACATCGTTCGCGCATATTCCGTTTTCGGAATTCCACAAAAATCCGGAGGCGCACCCACAGGTGAACGACCCGTCGTCGACCGTTTCACAGGAGCCTGGGACCGCATTCTCGATCTTCCCGCATGGATCCGAATCGCAGGGGCCCGTACACGTCCCGGAGTCCCCATCCCAGACATACCCGCTTTCGCAATCGCAGGTAAAGGCGTCCATGCCGAGGCCCGTGCAGCTGCCTCCAATCGCATGGCCTATGATCATACACGGGTCCGGATTGCACGGATCATCGCACGTCCCGCTGGTCGCATCCCAATAGAAACCGGAGTCGCACCCGCACGCGAAACTCGTCGCCGTGGGCATGGTACAGGAGTCCGGAATCGCGTCCTCGATCGACCCGCAGGGGTCAGGGTCGCACAGGTCCTCAACACAGGCATGGGTAGCGCCGTCCCACAGGTAGCCTCTCCGGCAGCCGCAGGTGAAGAGGTCGGCGCCAAAGCCGTCGCAGGTACCCGGGATCGCATGCTCGATGCCCCCGCACGGATCCGAATCGCATGGATCCTCACAGCTCCCGGTGTCCCCCGCCCATGCCCAGAAGGTACCCTCCTCGCAGCCGCAGGCGAAGCTCGTGGTCGAGGACATCACGCAGGACCCCGGAACGGCATCGGCGATCTGCCGGCATGGGTCCGGGTCGCACAGGTCTTCCGGGCATGAGGCCGTTCCCATGTCCCAGACGTGCCCTGCCACGCACTCACAGGAAAACAGGGTCGGCGAGGGCGAGGCACACGTGCCGGGAACCGCATGGAGCGTGCCCTCGCAGGGGTCCGCGTCGCAGGGGTCGCCGGCGCCTTGGGGCTGCTTGGGGTCGTCATTCGAGGAACAACCGGTCAGTTGGCTACCGAAGCAGAGACTGTACACGAGGAAGAGGATCAAGGAATATCTGCGTTTCATGAAGGTCCTTTCGCTTCCACCTTTCGCCCGATCCTGCCCGGCCTTCGCAACACAATATACCGGCGCCCCCGGCGTCACACAAGCTTCCCGCCGGAGGGTCCCCGGTCCCGGGCCCGCAACTCGGCCGCTCTCTCCTCGAAGCCCGGCTTTCCCAGCAGGGCGAACATGTTCTGTTTGTATGCCTCCACCCCGGGCTGATTGAAGGGGTTCACCCCGAGGAGGTAGCCGGAGATCCCGCAGGCGCTCTCGAAAAACTGGATCATCTGTCCGAGGGTGAAGGCGTCCCGCGCCGGCGCCTCGAGCACCAGGATCGGCACCCCCCCCTGATGATGGGCCATCTTCGTCCCCTCGTAGGCCTTGTCCTGGATCTCCGTCCAGGTTCTGCCTTCCAGGTAGCCCAACCCGTCTTCCAGCCCGGACGCGTCCACAGGCACCTGCAGGGTCGAATCTTCCCGCTCCATGTGAATGACGGTTTCAAAAATCGTCCGCCTCCCCTCCTGGATCCACTGTCCCATGGAGTGAAGGTCCGAAGTGAACAGCACGGATGCGGGGAAAATCCCCTTGCCGTCCTTGCCCTCGCTCTCCGCGAAAAGCTGCTTCCACCATTCGGCGAAATACTGGAGCTTCGGGTCGTAGGAAACGAGGATTTCGGTGGAGTACCCTTTCCCGAGCAGGAGGTTCCGGGCCGCCGCGTACAGGGCAGCCGGGTTCCGGGACAGGGCCGGCCGGCCGCACGGCTCGATCATGCTGGCCGCGCCGTCCACCAGCGTGTCGATCGGGATCCCGGCCACCGCAATCGGGAAGAGCCCCACCGGGGTCAGCACCGAAAATCGGCCGCCGATATCGTCCGGGATGACAAAGCTCCGATACCCTTCTTCCTCGGTCACCTTCCGAAGAGCGCCGCGCGCGGCGTCGGTGGTCGTTATGATGCGCTGCGCCGCCCCCTTCCGACCGTAGCGTTCCGTAAGGTGCTTCCGCAGGGCCCGGAAGGCCAGGCCCGGTTCGGTGGTGGTCCCGGACTTGGAAATCATGTTTATATAGACGCTTCTGTCTTCGAGCACCTCGAGCAGTTCTTCCAGATAGGCGCCGCTCAGGTTCTGTCCTGCAAAGAAGACCAGGGGCCCCTTCAACCGGTCCGGCGGCAGGAGCGGCGGAAAGGCGGGGCCCAGTCCCTCGATGATCGCCCGCGCTCCCAGGTAGGAGCCCCCGATCCCGATCACCACGAATGCGTCCGCCTCGGCCCGGATCTCTTCCGCGAGGGTCTCCATCCGTCGCACTTCAGAGGCGGGTATCGATTCAGGGTAGCGCAGCCACCCCGTGTACTCGCCGCCCGGCCCGCTGCCCTCTTGCAGGGATTGGAGCGCACGCTGCACCGACTCTTCCATTGCCTCGATCTCTCCCTCCTGCAGGAAGGGAATCAAACCGCTGTACTCAATCCGGATCCGGTCGTTCACGGGCCTTCCTCCTTTCCGGGCGAAGGCGGTCGCCTCTTCGAGTTGCTTTTCATTCTAGCTCAAATACAATAACCAGACAAAAGGACTTTGCCTTTTTTTGTGTTTGGGGAAAATCGGCCATGGAAACCGGCAGACATATTCGGACCGCTTTCAAACTCTTCTCTTCCCGGATGATCATGTATCTGGCAATGGGCGCGGTCCTGGCGTATGGGAGCCTCTTCTCCTTCGGCATCCTTGCCGGACCGCTCATCGGGGGATTCATCAACGTGGGGCTGGCTCATCAACGGACGGGAGGGCGGCCCGGCCTCGGGGACCTCGTCGCAGGCTTTCAGAACCTGGGCAATCTCTTCCTTTTGAGCCTCCTCCTGATCGGTTCGTGGGTCGGCATAGGCATCCTTCTCCCGGCCCTCATAGCGATCGTCTGGTGGGCATACATTCCCATCTTTATCCTCCTCGTCTCTCTGGTCACGTGGTGGATGTATGTCCCCGCCCTGGTCGTGGACAAGGGAATGACCCTCCGGCGGGCCATGCAGGCAAGCAGGGCGCGGGTAAACGATCAGGGCGGTTTTTTTCCCCATCTCGGCTTTGTCGTCTGCGTGTTTGTCCTGCCTCCCCTGGCACTGTTCGGCCTTTCCATGGTATTGCCGCCTGCAGGCCTGCTGAATTTTGTTCTCTGTCCCCTTCAATTCCTGGCCCTCGCCTCGGCGTACGAAGGCGACCGCGAACCCGGAGCACCCTCTCCATGAAAACACCAACGGCCCTGCCCCCTCTACACCGAATCCGTCAGGCCCTCGACGCCGAGGAGATCACCCATCCGGCCGCAGATCTGCGCCGCGCCTTGTCCTCTCCTGCCCTGGCGGAACGCATCCGGCCGGGCATGAGGGTCGCCGTTACGGCGGGCAGCCGCGGCATCGACCGGATCGCGGAGGTGCTTCGCCTGACCGTAGCCTGGCTGCGAGACCTCGGCGCCCACCCTTTCCTCGTACCTGCCATGGGCTCACACGGCGGACAGCCGCCGCAGGGCCCCGTGGATCTGCTCGCCACACTCGGCATCACGGAGGAAACGGTGGGCGCCCCTGTAGAAGCAGATCCTGAAACCGTTGTTCTGGGCTATGTAGAGGATATGCCCGTACACTGCGCCCGCAGCGCCGCGGAGGCGGACGCGATTCTTGTGATCAACCGGATCAAGCCACACACGAGCTTCACCGGCACGTATGAAAGCGGACTGGTCAAGATGCTCGCCGTAGGCCTGGGCCGGAGGCCGGGAGCCGAATCCGTACATGCCCGGGGCGCGCAGGGCATCCCGGCCATCATCCCGGAAATGGCTCAGGTGATCCTTCGCCGCGCAAAGGTCGCTGCGGGGATCGCCCTGCTGGAGAACGGGTTCGACCGCCTCAAGAGGATCGAGGCGATCCCTGTGGAAGAGATCATGGACCGCGAACCCCGGCTCCTGGACGAAGCACGGCGGCTCAGGCCCATGCTTCCCTTCAAGGCAGCGGACGTCCTGGTCGTTGACGCCCTCGGCAAGGACATCTCCGGCACGGGCATGGACACGATGGTCATCGGCCGAAGCTTCCTCACCGGAGAACCGGAGCCGGAATCGCCTCGGATCAAGAGGATTGCGGTCCTGCGGCTCTCGCCAGGCAGCAAGGGCAATGCCTACGGCATCGGGCTCGCGGACGTGACGACCCGGGCCGTCACGGGGGCCATGGATCCAGCGAGCATGCAGGCCAACGCCATGACGAGCACATTTCTGGAGAGGATCCGTCTGCCCCTCGCCCTCGACTCCGACCGGGAGGCCATCGAAGCCGCCGTGTCGACCTGCAATCACCCGGACCGGCAAACGCTCAGGATCGCAAGGATCCGGAATACCCTTCACCTGGAAGAGATGTACATTTCGGAGGCCCTGCTCCGTTCCGTACCGGATTCCGTAGAGGTTCTGGAAGGGCCGCTGGAATGGCCATTCGATGACCGGGGCGACTTGGTTTCATCCTCATGAGAAGGCCCTTCGTATCACACCATCCGCCCATACCATTCTGAGAAAAAAGTTCCATATCGAACACGAAAGGACCCTTTCCGCCGCTATCGATCCGCCCCCGGCTTTCCTGGAAACAACCACAAAATCAAATGGTTGCGGCCGGAACTGCACCCCCGCGGACAATGGCACAATGGTTGCTTGACCTCTAAGGCACATCCCCTTTCCCCGTCCGACCGAAAAGAGGGAGGCCCGTCGAAAGATATGGAAGGCAGATCTTCACCGCGAGTGAAAGTCAGAGACATCCCCGCCGTCATCCGGCGGAAAGGCTTTCCCTTCAGCCTGGGCAGGGAAGAGCCCGCCAGGGTCATCGACATCGGCCCCGGAGGCCTGAGTCTCGCGTGCGAGTCCGCCCTCGAGCCGGACACCCGGCTGGCCCTGACGGTCATGATCCCGGGAAAGAGGACGATCAAGTGTTCCGGGATCGTCAGAAACCTGCGCAAGAGCGATATGGGGTATGCGCTGGGTATCGAGTTTACGAGGCTTGCGACCCGGGACAGGACGTACCTGACGGAAAACATCCTGGAGATAGCGGAAGTCGACCTGTTGGAGACATCCCGAACACTGAAAGAGCGGGTCCGCGGGCTGAGAACCGCCCTGGAACTCACTGTATCCGAACTTTCCGATTTGACCGGCATTCCGGCTCAGCGCATCGTCCAGATAGAATTCGGTATGGAAAAGGCGCCCCCTGAGGAAGTCATCGAGTGCATCGCCGCGGGGCTTGGCGTCTCGCGGGAGGATCTGGTCGGAGAAGGGACATCCACGGAAGAAGAACTCTCGGCCGAGGCCCCTGCATCCCGGTATGCCGTGTCGGGAGGAAACTAGAGGAAACGAAATGCCCTCGAGCCCTTTTTTGCTGCTCCTCTCGCCGAAATGGACCAGGCATTCCCGCCCGAACTTGCAGTGAACATCGGATGTTGTGCATTCGCATCCCTGTTCTCCAGCAGGGACCTCGCAGCACTTGCGACGGTACCCGTATCCGAATTTCCGGCATGCGGCTACGGCATCCTCATCCGGGTGATATCTGCATTTCACCGAGTGGTGCCCGCCCCTACGATCGAATCCATCGCTTGAAGTAGAACTCGCTTTCCTCGTCATCGTTCAGGCGGGTAAGGACCTCGAGGAACCAGAGATCGAGGGACGCCTCGTGGAGATCGAGCCTCGGGAAGGGGTTGTCGTTCCCGCCCAGGACGGCCCGGCCGATCCGGTCCAGCATCCCCAGGGCGAGTTCCGGCGGACGCACGTTTCGAATGCCCTCCTTTTCCATGAGCGTTTCGTACAGGCAGCCCATGGCCATGCCGCCGGGCACCATGCTGAGGGCCTGCGTCCTCATTACAGGGAGGAAACAGTCGATGGTCGGCCTCCCCCTGCGGTAGGCCGAAGAGGTTGCGGCCTGGATGATCTCCTTGGGAAGGTACAGGCTTGTCGAGTAGGCCCCCTGCCTCCCGTAATCGGGCGAAGCGGGATCCCGGCTGCTCCGGTCCAGGCTCCCGCGCCAGTCGGCGAACGCGACCGCTTCGATCCGAACGCCGGCCTGCTCCAGGAGATCCGGCAATTCGACGGCCATCGTACCCATGGTAAACCTCGTCGCCTCGATGCTTCTTTCGTCGAGAGGCAACAGTTCCCACTCGAACAACCCTTCATCGTCCACGTCTTTTACAAATACGGGCGGGCGGCCGGGCAACAGGCCGGACATGGCCGCCGCAACCGTATTCACGTAGATCACGCGGTCCGCGCCCGTTCTCTTCACGGCCTCGACGATCTGCACGAACCGTTCCCCTTCCAGGGCCGCTCCCGTATTCAGCCACTGGAAACGATCCCCAAGCCCGGCCTGTTCCGCCTGTTCCTTGAGGGCCAGGGCGCTGTGATATCCCAGGGACCGCTTCAGATCCCTGGCCACGATCGTCAGGCTCCCCGCGCCCCCGCTCCCGACCAGGTTCAGGACCGCCGTGGCCAGGGCGCCCCCCAGCCCAGAACCGGTCCCCCCCACAAGGAGAAAATGCCTGTCCTTTACCCAGTCCAGCGGGTAAGCCCCGTCCTGCCCCAGGCACCCGACCTGAGACGCCCAGGTCTGTTCAATCAATGCGCCGGCCCTTTCCGGAAACGCGACCGCCTCCGCCGGGTCCGGGCGCCGAAGAGGCGGCCCACCCTTCTTGGTCCGAAGCCCGGGCGACGGGCGGGCAAAAGGGCTCCGTTGGTCTTTCGGCATTGCCAGCCCCTCTCATCTCGAAGAAGGCTTTGAAGAACCGGCTGCTCGACACTCATCCGCCGTCGAGGCCGTGATGCTCACTCCTGCGGTAGTAGGACTCCGGATCGGTCAGAAACTCCTCCGCGTCCTTCAGGGAAAGGTAGTGCTCGTGCTCGATCTGAGACAAGAGGGAGAAGAACTCCTTTTCCCTCGGGTCCTTCACGCTGTCGCTGAGTTCGGCGTAGCTCTCCGCCCCCTTTGCCTCAAACTCGATGGCCACCCGGATCGCCTCCAGATCATCGGCATCCCCCCCGGTCTTCTCCTCCACCCCTTTGATGGAATCCAGCAGCAGATGCTTGACGACGGTATCCTTGACCCGGAGCGGTACGGTCTCAGGCCACTTCTCCTGTTTCTCCCACTTGGCATGCAGCTTTTTCAGATACTCATAGTGTTCCAGCTCCTCATCACCGATCTGCTGGAACATCGCCTTGCCGACCGGATTTTTCGTCCGGGCCGCATGCCGCAGATAGAAGGCCCTCTCCCGCATTTCATTGTTGAGGGCCGTCTCCAGGGCGTTGAGTCTCTCTTTTTCATCCATACCGTCAAACCTCCGAGTAGGTCCCGATCGGGGACGGTCCATTCACAAAACCCTTCTCTATGAACCGATTGGAGACTCTATCAGCCGGCAGTGAGCTTTGTCAACGACAGCGGGCCGGACGGAAAGGACTTGAATCCTCGTTCCTTGCTGTGGTATGCGATCGTCGAGAATGCGTTTCCAACCATCCAGGAGGGACGGACCCATGGCGGACGCGAAGAGGCGCAAGACCGGCGACCAGGGTCCCGGCCATTCATGGCTCCTGCTGACGCAATTTGCCGGCTGGCTGCTGATTATCGCAGCCGCATGTATCCTCGGGCTCGCCAGGCCGCAGGCCACCACCATTGCCGACAGGATCTATCAAACCGTTCCCCGCCAGGGGTGGAACATGGGACTCATCCGGCACATCGGCCCGGTGTTGGTCGCGGCGATCGGGTGTACGCTTCTCGGCCTGCTCATCTATGCGCTTGGACTTCGGCGGGGAAGAATCTCCTTCCCTGTCTCCCTCATCCTGACCGGCCTGCTCGCCGCCGCGGGCCTGGTTGCCTTCCTCCGTTACACCCCCGGGTTTTGAGTGGGTTCACTCGAACCATTGCCCCCGGTGGTGTTTTCTCCAGGAAAGATCGGAAGCCCCTCGTTCTAAAGGTCCTTGATGGGCACGTCCTCCGGCGCTTCTCTGATCTTCCGGTTGAACAGCGCGAGCCTCTGCTCGAGCCTTTTCCACTCCGGCGATCCCTTGTATGGAATTCGGCTCAGACCCGCCTCATCCAGCCGCTGAATCACCTCGCCGACCGTAAGCGATTCGATGGCTTGGGCAGGCTGATACGCCGTCGTCTTTTCCGCCTCCGTTTTCACTTCGGAGAGAATCCGCGCCTCTGTCAAATCGGCGAGAACCCGGCGGATGAGCCGTACCGGGACCCCGAGAACCTCTGAAAGCTGCTCCGCGTTCCGCGGGACCCGACCGGCCTGAAAATCCTGTACACAAATCTGGATAATCCGGAGGGCAAGAACCCGCCTGAAGTAGGCGCTCGCTTCGAGGCTTTCAGACTCCATCTCATAGGTGTCCACATTCTGCTCCGCAAAGGTGATCTCCGCGCCGAGCAGGACCACCAGCCAGCTCGTCTGCAGCCAGACCAGGAAAAGAGGCAGGGCGGCAAAGCTGCCGTAAATGGCCCCGTATGTGGAAACCCCTACCTGAAACTTGATGTATAGCCACTGCACCACCTGATACATGGTACCGGCGAGGACCCCCCCCAGGATGCCGGATCGGATCCTTACGGTCGTGTTCGGCATGAGGACGTATAGCAGGGTAAACAGGATCCAGACCATGCCGTAAGGCAGGAGCTTCAACAGCACCGGCACGACCTTGCCCGCGGAAGCCAGAAACTCCACCTTGCCGGTCACCAGCGTAATCTGGCTCGTAATCAGGACGGTTGCGCTGCTGGCCATGACAAACAACAACGGGGCGATGATCATGAGCGATAGATAGTCAGCGAATTTGCGGCCGAGGGACCGGCCCTTGCGAACACCCCAGATATCGTTGAAGGACTTCTCGATGTTCCCCATCAACCGGACCACCGCCCAGAGCAAGACGGCCACGCCCACCCCGGCGATCACCCCTCCCTGCGTATTCTCGAGAAAGGAATGAGCATACTGAATCAACCGGGCCGCCACCTCCTGCTGGTTCGGCAGCGCCAGAAGGATCTGCTTCTCCAGGCGCCGTTCGATGCCGAACCCCTTGGACACCCCGAATGCCATGGCCAGGAGAGGAACCACCGACAGGAGGGAATAGTAGGTCAGCGCGGAAGCCCGAAGCTGGCACATGTCATCATTGAAGCCTCGAGCGGCCAGGAGAAAGATTCGTGCCTGGCGGACGAGAAAGGATCGTGTTCCCGACAATTCATGGAGCGGAATCTGCCAGATCCCAGTCGTAAAAAAATGGATCAGCCCGGACAGATACCCTTTGTTCTCTGCCTCCATGATCTCCCCCCGGAGAACAAGGTTTCGCATATTATCTCCGATTTGCGTCCGCGAGGCAATGCTTCCCTCGAAAGCGGTGCAAAGTCCGTAAAAAACTGGTAAGCTTTGCATCCGGGAAACGGGGCAAACAGAAACGAATCGGGCCGACGGGTGCGGGAAGAAGGTTGTCGATGCAGGATCTCATCAAGCAGGCCGCGGAGGTGATCGCCGGCTCACGGGTTGTGATCGGGTACACGGGAGCGGGCATCTCCACGGAGAGCGGCATCCCCGACTTCCGGACCATGGGCGAGTTCTGGGAGGGCTTCGACCCCGCTACCTTCGAAGTGGAGATCGACAGCCGCGAGGCCTTTGAGCGGGACCCTGCAAAGGTCTGGCGTTTTTTTTCCCAGGCCCTGGGTCTGATGGAACAGGTGGGGCCGAACCGCGGACACAGGGCGCTGGCCCGGCTGGGACAGCTCGGCCGGATGGCTGCGATCATCACCCAGAACGTGGACGGCCTGCACCAGGCGGCCGGCTCGGAAAACGTAATCGAGTTCCACGGAAACATGCGCCAACTTCACTGCCTCAAGTGCCGGGCCCGCTACCGCTGGGAGGAGGTGAAGGGCGGGCCGATCCCCCCTCCCTGCCGGTGCGGCTATACGCTCAAGCCGACAATCCCCCTGTTCGGAGATCACGTAGACATCGAGGCCGCATCCGCATCCGAAGTACTCGCGGCAAACGCACAGGTGATGCTCGTGGCTTGTACCCATGGCGACATCGCACCCGTCAACCGCGTACCCCTGATCGCCAAGGAGTACGGCGCCCTCATCATCGAGGTGAACAGAACAAAAAGCCTCTACACCGACCGGATCACGGATTACTTTCTGCGGGGAGAGGCCGGCGAGATTCTGCCGTCCCTCGTCGAGGAGGTAGAGAAGAACCTGGCGGCAGGTCCATCCTAGCAGGCCGCTGAAAAAGTGCCTGCCGGAGGCTGTTCAAAAAGTTCCAGATGCAAGGCAGGCACCATTCCGCAGGACAGCGGAATGGGACGCGTCACCCAGAGGGATGACGCGCCCGCAGGGCGAGGGCCAGGGAGGGCCCGAGTCAAAATCCCGAGGAATGAG
>WFRX01000306.1 GCA_015486285.1 bacterium | reverse complement strand
CCTCCTCAAGCGTTCCGCGTTTCCGGAGCAGACGGTCATTCGCGCATACGTGGACGAAGACGAGAACGAGGTGCGCATCCTGGCGCCCCTCCAGGGACGACACCGCGTAAGCCTCGGCATGGATATAGGATCCACCTCCACCAAGATCGCGATTCTCGACGACGGCGACAGGGTCCTGCTGGACATCTACAGAAAGACCGCGGGCGATCCGATCGGGGCCATGAGGAAGCTGCTCCGAAGGGCGGATCTCCTCCTGAAGGAGGCGGACGCCGACCTCGAGTTCACGGCCTGCGGGACTACCGGTTCAGGCCGCAAGCTCATCGGACGGATCATCGGCGCGGACCGGATCGTAAACGAAATCACCGCACACGCCCGGGGCGCACGGCTTCTCTTCGGAGAGGCGATCGAGACGATCTTCGAGATCGGCGGACAGGACGCCAAGTACGTCCACATGCATCACGGTCGGGTGGACCAGGTGAACATGAATTACGTGTGTGCCGCCGGGACCGGCTCCTTCGTCGAGGAACAGGCCCACAAACTCGGGTTCCGAATCGAGGAAATCGGAGATCGCGTTCTCGGAATCGCCCCTCCCTTTACGTCGGAGAGGTGCACGGTCTTCATGGAACGGGATGTGGAAAAGCTCCTTCAGGAAGGATTTTCCCCGGCCGAGGCCATGGCCGCCGTCCTGTATTCCGTCAGCCTCAACTACCTGACCAAGGTCGTGGGAAACCGGCCGGTTACCGGGGAGAAGCTCCTGTTCCAGGGAGCCACGGCGAAGAACAAGGGCCTGGTGGCCGCCTTCGAGATCATCCTGGGCAAGGAAATCGTCACCTCCCACTTCTGCCACGTCACCGGGGCCATCGGCGCGGCCAGGATGGCCCGGGAAGAGACCGCGTCTTCCCGCACGCCCTCTTCTTTCCTCGGCCTCGACCTCCACAGGCGGGCCGTGCAGGTCTATTACGATGAGTGCCGGCTTTGTCAGAACCGATGCAAGATCACCCATGCAAAGGTCGAGGGAGCGGACAGCAGGCCCTCGTGGGGGTACATGTGCGGGCGGGAACCCGACGATACGAAGAAAAAGGCGAACGATATGTACCGGCCCTTCGAGGTCCGAAGGGGCCTGTTCATGAAAGCGGGGACACCGGACATACAGGAGGCAGGGGGGGAGAAGGCCGGCGTAGTCCTGCCGAGGGCCCTGGCCACTTACGCCCACCTGCCCCTGTGGCGCGCCTTCTTCGGCGAACTGGACATCCCCTTTCACATCACCCGTCAGACGAACCGGGAGACTACGGAAGCCGGCATTTCGAGTTCCACGGCCGAATTCTGTTTCCCCGTCAAGATCTTCCTCGGTCATGTGTCGCAAGCGGCCCGCTCGGGCAATCACCTCTTCGTCCCGCACTTGATCGCCGGGGAGAAGACCCGGATCACGATCAAGTCCGTCTTCTGCCCCTATGTGCAGTCCGCCCCCTCGATCGTCCGCTCTTCCGAGATCCTCTCCGAGTCTCTGGGCGACAGGCTGTTGAGCCCTGTGATCGATTTCGCCATGCCCGATGCGATCAACGTAAAGGCGCTGCATGCGGCCTTGAGGCCTTTCGGGCTCCGGAGAGGAAGGGTCGCCCGGGCATGGCGGGCGGGCCTCGAGGCCCTAGCGGAATACCGGGAACAGTGCCGGGAGGCCGGATCACGGATCCTGGAAGAGATCGAGCGGACAGGCGAAAGGGCGGTCATCGTGGCGGGACGGTACTACAACATCTACGACGGGGGAATCAATCTGGAGATCCCGAGGAAGGTCTCTGAACTGGGCATCCGGGTCGTGCCGTACGAGTTCGTTCCCTTCAGCGAGAAAAACCTGGATCCCTTCTTCCAGAACATGTTCTGGTACTACGGACAGCGCATCCTGAATGCGGCCCGGTATGCACGGGAACACAAGGGCCTCTTCTTTCTGTACCTGACGAATTTCTCGTGCGGCCCGGATTCCTTCCTCCTCACCTATGTGGACGAAATCATGGGAAAGAAGCCTTCCCTCACCCTCGAGCTGGACGAACACAGCGCCGACACCGGCTACGGCACCCGGATCGAGGCGTTTGCGGACCTGATCAAAGAGTACGAGGAGACCCCGGGGGGAAAGACCTCGCTCTACGTCAAGAAATCGAGCGGGGACCTTCACCGGAAACGCGTTCTGCTCGTCCCCATGCACAGGGGTGTGGTTCCCATGTTCGCGGCCGCCTTCGAAAAGCACGGGTACGAAACCTTGATGCTCCCCGAAATCACGCCGGAGCAGTTCGAGCTGGGCAGGAAACACGCCCGGGGGAGCGAATGCCTGCCCGCCCACGTCACCACCGGAAGCATGCTCCACGCCCTGGAGGCGAACGACCTCCGCCCGAACGAAGCGGCCCTCTTCATGCCGACCAGCGACGGCCCGTGCCGGTTCGGCCAGTACAACCTGCTCCACAGGATCGTGCTCAACAAGCTGGGATACGAGGACCTGACGATCATCTCCCCCTCCGCGCAGAACGCCTACATGGGCCTGGAAGACGCCCTGAGAAAGGATCTGTGGAAGGCGGTCGTCATGGGCGACCTGCTCCTGAAGTTCTACTGCCGGATCGCCCCCTTTGAAAAGAACGCGGGAGAGACCCGGCGGGAGTTCGAATCCGTTGTCCGGGAATCCGCCCGTTCCTTCCGGGAAGGGGCCGCATTCACCCAGGTCGTGCGGGACATGGCCTCCCGGTTTTCCCGGATCGAAAGGGAAGATGTGGCGAGGCCGCTCATCGGAATCGTGGGGGAAATCTTCGTCCGCTGCAACCCCTTCTCCTGCGACCGCCTCGTGGAATGGATCGTCGAGGCCGGAGCCGAGCCATGGCTCGCGCCGATGGGCGAATGGGTCCTGTTCACATCCTTCCTCCATCGTTACGAGGCCAGAAAAACGAAGAATTTCGGGGAGATGATACGATCCTACCTGGGCAACGGCTTTCTCGCCCGGGTGGAGCACCAGGCCCACGAGGCGGCCGGCGGGCTTCTCGAGGCACGCCGCGAGCCGACCACGACGGACTTGGTCGAAGCGGGCGCACGGTATTTTCCGGTCGAGTTCACCACCGAGGCGATCCTCTCCGCCGGTAGGGCGGCGCTGTTCATCGAGCGGGACGGCGCCGACATGATCGTGAACGTCTCCCCCTTCACCTGTATGCCGGGAACGATTACGGGCGCGATCTTTCGCCAGATGAGCAGCCGGAAGGGGGTTCCGATCGTGAACATGTATTACGACGGCACCGTAGGCGCCAACGAAAAGATCACAACCTTCCTCACGAACCTGAAAGATGCAATTTCTTGACACCGCATACTCCCTCCTCTATGCTACCAACACGGGCGATGCATTTTCCCACCGCACCGCGAGGCGGCAAGGCACTACGGACCTATGTCATGAAAGGGGAGGCCCCATGAATCATGCGAAAAAAGCGCTCATCTTCATCGCCATATCGGCCCTTGTCTTCGGATGCGCCCGGTTGAAGGGCAACACCCGCGGGCAAGTGCAGATCCCACAAACCACGGCGGAACTTCAGGATATCAACTTAAACAACCTCTATGGGATAATCGAGAACCTCGAAACAGAGATCGCCGCAATCAAAAAGGTCCCGGCGAGCCGATATCCCCTGTACGAACAGCTCCGCGCCACGGACCTCGCCGGGATGGAAGCCCGGAGAGATCTGCTTCGCATCCTGGTGGAACACTGCCAGTTCGCCAAGAAGGAACTCCTCGAGGCGGACAAGCATCCGGAGCGAAAGCAGGAGATCCTCGAAGCATGGGCAAAGCACAAGGAGCGTATGGCCGCCCTCCTCGACGCGGCGGACAAGAAGGTCAACGGCCTTGAACGAAAAAGGATCCGGCTCGAATTCGATCTCATAGAGGCCACCCTGGAGCACAAATTGGGAGGGGACCATGGCCCGAAATCCAAGTAGGCTCTCGTTTTGGATCCGGGGCGGGCTCTTCCTCCTCCTGCTTCCCGCCCTTGCGTCCTGCGGCTCCGGGGTAGACATGGTCAAGTTCACGAGCGAGACCTATCCCCCGGCCAAATCCGTGAGCAGCGTAGAGATTCTGCAAAAGCCGCCGGATCGTCCTTACATCAAGCTTGCGGAGATCACCATCGGGAACAGCAAGAAATCCGGGGCAACTCTCCAGGTGAAGATCAGGGAAGAAGCGGCCAAACTCGGCGCGGACGCCGTGGTGTTTTCAAACCCGGTCACATCCTTCAGCGGCGGAACGCAGTACGCCCCCGTATACAGGCCCTGGGGATACTACTCTCCCTATTACGGCGGATACTACGGAGGGGCCTACATGACGACCCGACCGATCCCTTACAAGGTACGAAACACCACCCTCTCCGGGGTGGCCATACGCTACACCAAGTAGAACAAGCAAAAAGGGGACGCACCTCTTTTTCCTTCTTCGGCTTACGTCTCTGTTCAGCCGCTGTCTGCACCGCTGTTCCCGGAAAAGGGACAGGTTCCCCCTTTTTGTAGACACCGTGAGAAAACTGGCGCAATAGCTCGGGAGACGGGAAACCATGGCGGCACAGATTTGCGGGTGGAGCGGGAGAATCCTCAAGGTGGATCTGACGAGTTCCGGCATTCGGGAACTCGATACCATGGACTATGCGGAACGTTACCTCGGGGGCCGGGGGATCGCCACCCGCATCTACTGGGAGGAAGTGGGGCCGGAGGTGGGCGCCCTGGAGCCGGAAAACCGCATCATCCTGATGGCGGGCCCGCTGGGGGCCACAGGGGTCCAGGGCGCCTCGAGGTTCGAGGTGGTCGGCAAGTCGCCCATGCTCATGCCCGAGGGCTTCTGCTACGGGAATCTGGGAGGCTACTTCGCTCCTTTTCTCAAGAAGGCGGGCTACGACGGCATCTCGGTATCCGGGCGCGCGGACCGTCCCTGCTATATTCTCGTGACAGACGGCAAGGCGGAGATCCGGGACGCCTCCTTCCTCTGGGGCAAAACCGTCTCCGAGACCAGGGAGGCGCTGCGGGCCGAACACGGGAAGGATGTCCACTTCGTCACCACGGGCCCGGCCGGCGAGAATCTTTGCCGCAATGCGACTCTGATGACGGACCACGAGGGGAGCGCGACAGGCGGGTTCGGCGCGGTGCTCGGCTCAAAGAACCTGAAGGCCATCGCCGTTCTCGGCACCGGAAGGCCGTTGGTGGCGAGACAAGAGGAACTCACCGAGATCAACCGGCTGAGCATCAAGCTCAGCAAGCGCGGCACCCTGCGGATGCCGTTGCCCAAGAAAATGATACGCTATGTGGGCAAGGCATCCTGTTATCAATGCGGTCTGGACTGCCTGCGCGGCCTGTTCCGAACGGCGTCCGGAAAAGAAGCCGTCCGGAAATGCCAGTCCCTGGTCTTCTATATGCCCTATGCGTTCATGCACCCCAATGAAGACGGGGACACGACCCTGGACGCGACCGCCCTGTGCAATGACTACTCCCTGTGCACCATGGAGATGTCGAACCTGATCGAATGGCTCGCCGCATGCCACCGGGAGGGTGTGCTCACCGAAGCGCAGACCGGGCTCGCCATGTCCGAGGTCGGAAGCGCCGCCTTCATCCGGCGCCTGATCACCCTGATCGCGCGGAGGGAAGGCATCGGCGGCGTGCTGGCGGAAGGCCTCCTCCGAGCGGGGGAGAGACTCGGCCCGGCAGCCCGGGCCCTGTTCACCGAACACATGGCGGGGGTGGGCATGACCGGGGCTTACGCGCCCCGTGAGTACATCACCAACGCGCTCCTGTATGCGCTGGAACCGAGACAGCCCATCGGCATGCTCCACGAAGTGAGCTACATGATCGCCCGCTGGCTCCTGCACCGGATCCGGCCCGATCTTTCGCCCACCACGGCAGAAGTCTTCCGGAAGGCGGCCGTTATGTTCTGGGGGAGCGACGAGGCGTGGGACCTGACCCGCTACGAGGGCAAGGCGCAGGCCGCCGTCAGGATCCAGGACCGCACCCTCATGAAGGACAGCCTGGTGCTGTGCGACTGCGCCTGGCCGATCATGGATTCCTTCAACACGCCCGACCACGTGGGCGACCCGACCCTCGAAAGCCGGCTCTTCTCCGCGGTCACGGGGATCGATACGGACGAGCCGGGCCTGAGACAATACGGCGAACGGATCTTCAACCTGGAAAGGGCGATCCTGTTGCGGGAGGGCTGGAAGGCCAAGCAATGGGATGTGCCTGCCGAGTACAACTTCACCGAGCCCGTCGAGTCCGACATGCTGAACCCGAACCTGATCGTTCCGGGTCCGACCGAGGAGCCGGTCTGCATCCGGGGAAACGTCCTGGACAGAAAGCAATACGAAAAGATGCGGGAAGAATTTTACAACCTGCGGGGCTGGAACCCGGAAACGGGGCTCCAGAAGAAAGAGACCCTCGTCCGCCTCGGCATGACGGACGTAGCCGAGGCGCTGGACAAGGCCGGCCTGGTCAGATAAAGGCAGGGGCCGGGGATCAGGCCCCACCCAACCACCCTGTCAACGGACATTGCGAGGAGCAAGGGCTTGCCGAGTCGGAGCGAAGCGGAGTTGCCGAGCAAGTACTGAGACGCGGCAATCCCCCTGCAGCGCCGGAGAACTCGAAGCCGGGAAATCACCACGCTTCGCTCGCAATATCCGCTTCTTGATCGGGCACGGACACGAAGCTCTCGTGTTCATCTCTGGGTACAGGGGGAATCGACATGAAGGGGCTGGCGAAGGATCTCAAGCGCCTGGTGGCTTCGGAAAGGGTGCGGACCGACCCGGAGGATCTTTTCGCTTATTCCGCGGACGCGACCTACTACATCAAGAGGGGAAGGCCCGACGCCGTGGTCCTCCCGGAGAATACGAAAGAGGTTTCGGCGTTGCTGAAGTACGCCTTTCACCACGCCGTTCCGGTCACGCCCCGAGGCGCGGGAACCGGGCTGTCCGGGGGATGCACCCCGCTTCGCGGAGGGATCGTCCTGGACATGAAGAGGATGGGGCGGATCCTCGATATCAACCGCAGAAATATGTCCGCCGGGGTGGAGGCCGGGGTGGTGCTCGCCGACTTCCACAAGGCGGTCAAGAAGCAGGGCCTCTTCTACCCGCCGAACCCGCAGAGCATGAATGTCTGCACCCTCGGCGGAAACGTGGCCACCCGGGCCTGCGGTCCCCACGGCGTGAAGTACGGCGCTACCGGCGACTATGTCATGGGGCTCGAGGTGGTCCTGCCGGACGGCTCGGTGATCGCGCCGGGCGGCCTGGTCTCGAGGAGCTCGGCCGGCTACGACCTGACCCACCTCTTCACCGGATCCGAAGGAACCCTGGGGGTGATCACCAAGGCGAACCTTCGGCTTCTCGCCCTGCCCCCGGCCCACCGGACCGCCATGGTGACCTGTGAAACCATTGAACAGGCGGGAGAGGCGGTCTCTGAAATCCTCGCGGGCGGCACCCTGCCGGCGATGATCGAATTCCTCCCGCGAATGGCCATCGCCGCCATGAACCGATACATCACCCCGCCCCTGGTCACCGAAGGGAAGGCCTACCTGCTCATCGACCTGGACGGAACCCGGGACGAAATCCAGGCCCAGGCGGACCAGATCCTGGGCATCTGCCGCCGGATGGGTGTCTTGGACATTCGCGTGATCGAAGACGAACAGGAGGCGGCGACCTACTGGACGGCCCGGTCCAACATCGGAGGCATGCTTCTGGCGATGATGAAGAAGGCGATCAACGAGGACGTGGCCGTGCCCAGGGACCGGATCCCGGAATTCGTTCGGGAGATCCAGGCCATGGCGTCCACCCTTTCCCGGGTCGTGCTCGGAATCGCAGGCCACGCCGGGGACGGCAACATGCACCCATCGATCTTCTTCCCCGAAGTGAACAGCGACGCGGAGAACGAGGCCGAGGCGGTCATCCGCAAGGTGGTCCGGCTCGGGCTGTCCCTCGGCGGTACCGTCTCGGGAGAACATGGAATCGGTTTTCACAAGGCGGAGTTCCTCCACTGGGAACTGGGCGAGGTCCAGATCCGGCTCCTCAAGCGGATCAAGAAGGCCTTCGATCCCAAGGGGATCATGAATCCGGGGAAGCTCTGGAAGGAGGGGAGGTAAGGCGGCATGCTCGACCTCGACGCGTACCGGGACGCAATGGCGAAATGCTCCCACTGCGGCCTTTGCCAGGCCACCTGCCCGGTGTATCGTGAGGACTTCCTCCAGACCCACCTGGCGCGGGCCCGGATGGACCTGATACGGGCTGTCCTGGTGGAAGGTGAGCTGCCTGTAACGAAGAGGTTCCGCGAAGTCCTGGACCGGTGCCTCCTATGCACAAACTGCTCCCGGACCTGCCCGGCCGGCGTCCCGGTGGACGAGATCGTCGCCGCGGCACGGAACCGGGTCTATCAGGGAAAGCGGAGGGATCCTGTACGCAGGCGGCTGCTGCGCAGGTTCATGGGCCAGCGCGGCATGAAGGGGCTCATGGGGAAGGCGGGTACCGTAGCCCACAAGATGGGCTGGACCCCCGCGGAACTCGCACCCCCCGCCTCCAAGCCCTTTGAAAAGAGGTACAAGGGCAGGATTTCCACCGAGGGAAAGGCACGGGCCAGGGTCGCCTATTTCGTCGGCTGCGCCACGAACACGCTGTACCCGGACACCGGCAAGGCGGTCGTCGATGTACTCGTCCATAACAACATCGAGGTGGTGATCCCCGAGGGCCAGGTCTGCTGCGGAATGCCGGCCCTGGCCGACGGAGACCTTGCGCTGGTCCAGGAGATGGCGCGGAAGAACGTGCCGGTCTTGGCGGCCTGCGATGTCGACGCCATCGTCACGGATTGCACATCCTGCGGGCTGATGTTCAAGTCCAAGGTGGTGAAGGCGCTGCCCGCGGACGACCCTCTGCGCCCCCGGGCCGAGGCGGTGGCCGCAAAGATCTGGGAGGTTACCGACTACCTCGACCATGTCGGACTGACGGCAGACCCGCCGCCCCTTGCGGAATCGTACACCTACCACATGCCCTGCCACCGGAGTTGGACCCCCACCCTGGATGATGCACCCCGAAGCCTCCTGGGAAACATCCCGGAGGCCGAACTCGTCGAACTCGAAGAGCCCGACAGGTGCTGCGGAGCCGGCGGAACCTTTTTCATGGACTTCAAGGAACTCGCCGAAGGCATCCGGTCCGCCAAGCTCGCCGACATCCGCCGGACGGGCGCCAAGACCGTCCTGACCCAGTGCCCCGCGTGCCGCTCCTTCCTGAGGACCCGACTCGAGGATCGCCGGGTGACCCATCCGATCGTGCTCCTGGCAGAGGCCTACAACCTGTAGCCATGCGGTCCAACCCCGGTGCAGATTCATGGGCGGATTGGCGGGGCATGCTTTCCGGCCTCATGCGGGATCATCCGCGTCTTCGGCGGCCGGCTCTCCGGCCGACGGGCGCACCTTGAGTACGACCTCTTTGCGGATCTGCACGGTGCCGACCTTTGCCCCGCGGGGTTTGGTGACATAGCGCGCGCGGGTGCACGAGACGGGCACAACGCCTCCCTCTCTCGCCTTGCTGTGGTAGGCCGCGATCGCGGCGGCCCGCCTGCGCGTGTCCCGGTCCGCCTCCTCGCCGGGAGGGCACCGCAGAACCACGTGACTGCCGGGCATGCCGCGAACGTGAAACCACCAGTCATCCGGCTTCGCCACCTTGAGGCTCAGCCGGTCATTGTCCGCGTCCGTCCGGCCCACCAGCACCTTCCATCCGCCCGGCAGCACGTACTCGAGCAGGCGAAGACGGTCATCACGCTGTCGTGAACCCCGGCCGGCCATGAGGGGGATCTCCTCTCGACACACACAACGGTGGAAACAAAAATAGGCGTTTTCGTGTGTGACTGCAACCGGGCCTGCTCCTTGACACGCGATTACGCTTCCCGCTATCCTTCTCCCGCCCGAACAAAATTCCTACCTCGATGAGGGTCCTCGCGGCCTTCCCACCACCCGTACAAAGGAGAGCGAGATGGGCAGGAAAATCTTCTGGGTCATTCCTGTGCTTTCGGTCGCAATGTTTTGCGGTACCGCCTTCGGAGGCCCGAACATGAAGCCCGGAAAATGGGAAATCACTACGGAAACGGAAATGACCGGCATGCCCATGAGTATCCCGGCTCTCACGCACACCCAGTGCCTGAAGGAAGGAGATCTCGTACCCCAGGGCAACACGACGGTGGGGGACTGCGCGATCTCCGATGTCAAGGTCTCCGGGGATACGGTCTCGTGGAAGCTCACTTG
Organism: bacterium; assembly: GCA_015486285.1. Taxonomy (GTDB): domain Bacteria; phylum Desulfobacterota; class DSWW01; order DSWW01; family DSWW01; genus S015-6. Next base: position 2,538 of record WFRX01000306.1, on the reverse strand, counting down.
CTCCGGCAAGAACGGCCCCATGAAGGGAGCAGGGAAGGTCACCTACAAGGGCGACGCCATGGAAGGGAGCATGAACATGATGATGGAAGGCGCGGGCATGGAGATCAAGAACAAGCTCAAGGGGAGGCGAATCGGCGAATGTGACTAGCCCCCATCGAGTACGCTACGCAATATCCCACCCAGGGCTTCAAGCGTGTATGGTTTCGCTACGACGGTGCTGAACCCGTAATCTTCGAATGCAGCCGGGAGAGCCCCCCGGAATAATCGCTCGAGACAATGATCCTCTAACGTTTGCCGCAGCAACTCCCGGGCCCCGCGCAACCGGCGGCCTGCCCCGGCGCGGATCCACAACAGCCGGTATCCCCCGGTCCGGGGAGGCGGTCTTGCGATCCCACGGAGGGGGAGGCGTGGGCCGAAAGCAGTTTCTTCAGGTTGGCGCTGCCGCAGGCCTGACATGCAGGCTGAACCGCCGGGGAGGAAACAAGAATTTCGCTCTTCTGCCCACAGTCCCGGCAGAGGTATTCAAACAGTGGCATGATGGTCCTCCGTCTCTTTGACGCCGCCTTCAGAAAGGTACTCGTTGACGGCCTTCTCCAGGGTCTTCACGGCAAGCCGGATACAATGGATCTTCTGCTCAGGTAGTTCTTCCAGGACGCGAAAGATGTCTCGATCCGTGATCTCCAGGGCCTCCTCCAGCGTCTTTCCCTTTGCCAGATCCATGGCCGCCATAGCGGCCGCCACGGCACCGGGACATCCGAGGACCTGGATCCTGGCGTCTTGGATGCGCCCCTCTTCCACCTTGAGATAGATCTTCATCGTGTCGCCGCACGGCCCCGTCAGCTCCGTGACCTGGTCCGCATCGCTCAGGCTGCCCATGTTCGCCCGCTCGAGGTAATAGTCGATCGCCTTCTCGGAATACCCGGAGCCGAGGAGCATCTCCCGGACGGCCTCCCTGTCCCCAACATCGGAAACATCTTCGTAGTTCATCTCTCTCGCCCTCTGCAGAAAATCCATGTTGTAGAAATGATGATTATCGCTCCTGGAGGCCGAATTTGTCAAGAATCCGAGCGGTTCGGAAGGCCCGTGACCGCAGGAGGGTTCCGACGATCCGGCCGCTTCATTCCCTATAATTGCATCTGATAGATCCTGTGGATCTTATGGGTTCGGCCCTGCAGTGTCTCGACGTTGCTCAGCATCTTGGCGGTCGTCTCCTGGATCTGCACCATTTCGAGATACCGGAACTGCGAGTACTTCCGAATGACCTTCTCCACCTCGGCATACAGCAGCATGTTGGCGCCGGTGCCCTGGTGCTCCGGAAGAATCCCCATGCCGTTGATAAGAAGCCAGTCCGTTTTCCCGTATTCCCTCAACAATCGCATCATCGTCAGGGGATTCAATCTCCCCTTGCTCTTCTGGATCGCCGCCGACAGATCATGAAAACAAAACAAGAAGCCGACAATCTTTTCCTCACAGGCGATGACCTTGATCATCTCCGGTTTGGCGATTCGAATCAGGCTGTTCTTCAATCGGGTCAGCTCATTTTCGGAGAGGAAGTAGTTGCCCGTATGGCGCCCCAGGGTCGCGAGGAAAACCTCCCCCACCTCATCGGCGATCGCGGCCACCTCTTTCCTTGAACGGAACTCCAGCACCCGGTACTTGCCTTGCCGCAGGAGATCATCCGCCGTTTCCCTGAGGGCGGGCGGGAGTCGGGCCGTCGTAGGGAGGTAGAACGAGAAGTTGTCGATGTACTTCTCCAACCCGAACGATTCGATCAGCCCTCGATAATAGGGCGGGTTGTACATCATCATGGTCATGGCGGCCCGGTACCCATAGCCTTCGATGAGCAACCCGCCGCCGGTGACCCCTCCCAGCCCCATGGGACCCAACAAGAGCTCCAGTCCCCTTCCCTTCGCCCAATCCACGGCCGACTGGAGCAAGCGGTCGGAGACATCCCGGTCGTCGACCGAATCGAAGAAGTAGAAATGCGCGCTCCGCATATCGTGGGTCTGGTTGTAACGCACGTTCTCGAATACGAAAATCCGCCCCACCACCTTGTCGCCCCGGAGGGCCACCAGAAATTCACCCTCCGTGTGTTCGAACAGCGGGTGGCGCTTGTCCACCAACTCTTTCACATCTCCGAGAAACCAGGGCACCCACTTGTCGTTTCCCGCATTCACCACGGACGGAAGGAGATAGAAATCCTTGAAATACCGGCTTGCCGAACCCTCGACCCGCTTTACATCAATCTGCATCGCACCCCCGATTCCGCTGACTCGATCCCCTGCGAAAAAATGTACAATACGAGGGAGGAGACGTCACTGTCAAACAGAGGCCCGCGTGACGAAAAGGCCGCGCGCGTGGTCATCGTTGAGCCCTTTCCCGGACTCCGTCCCCGCCCGCTCCCCCCGGAAAAATTCTTTTCGCCGGCCTTGACCGAAAAATGGACGATGATTATGGATTTCCTATACGGCTCGGACCCGGGGGCTCGGCCCTTGCGTCGCGAGCCCTTTCCTTTGAAGCCGATGAGGACTCTTCTTG
>WFRX01000305.1 GCA_015486285.1 bacterium | reverse complement strand
CATGACGATACAGGGTGGCCGTCTCCGACTTCCACGAATCCAACACCCGGAAAATCGCGGTCTCCAGTTGTTCCCAGGGGTCCAGCGGGTATGGGACGGAGGCCTCCTGCAGCAGCCTCTTGTACGCGCAGGCCACCTCTTTCATCTGCGCGGGGAGAAGCTCTCTCTTGTAGGTTGCACTGTAGATCCGCTTCGTTGTGGACATGACCTCATCGAAACGGTCTCGGGGGATTCCGTACGACATGCCCCAGCATTGCAGAAACCTGCGGTAATTGTCCCATGCCGCCCAGGCGAATCCGGGCCGAGCCGCTATGCTCTCGACGATTTCATCGTTGATCCCGATATTCAGGAAGGTATTCATCATGCCGGGCATGGTAATCGTCGAGCCGCTGCGGACCGAAAGGAGCAGGGGGCGCCGAGGATCCCCAAACCACCTGCCGCTCTTCTGTTCCAGGCGATGGACTTCATACCGAAGACGCCTTTTCAAATCCTCCGCCGCCGCATCGTATGCCAGGATGGCGGACCTGCAACGGAAAAACTCCGTTGTTACGACGAAGCCCGGCGGGACCGGATAGCCGAAGGAGCGCAGGGTCTTCAGGAAATAGCCTTTGCTCCCCAGATAGATCTGGGTATCCAGGCTCTTATCTGTTGAATCGAAGGAGTAGAAGCACCTTTCCGGGTTGTAGCTGAGCAGAAGGGTGCGGGTCTTCCGGTCCAGGCTCTGGCTCTCCTGGGCGATACTGGCGATCACCCTTCCGATGAAGTTGTCCAGGCCCTGAATACAGAAACTGCCGGCCAGATAATCCCGGATGAACCATTCGGAGGCCTGGTGATAGATCTGCTCCATCGCAGCCTCTTCGGCGACGCGAAAAGGCAGAGGATTTCCTCTCTGGAGCAGACGGGAAATCACGGTGCGGAGGTTGCCTTCATGGATGCCGATATACTGTGTCTGGATGATCTCTTTCACAGTGCGCGCAATGAACTGGAAGATATTCAAGTACTGGTCCACCGTAAGCCTTCGGCTTTGCAGGGCGTGCGCCAGCAGGTCGAGGTTGGAAGAGAGGGCCTCCACGGCGATCCCGTCCAGCCGCAAGGCCTCCGCGTAGTACGCCAGGATCTTGTGAACCCTTTCCAGGGTGCTCCGGGTCACGTATTCGAGATTCAACGTTCGGGTGATTTCTTCGAAAAGGACGTTTGCGAGGCTTTCCAGGCGGAAGGTCAATCCCAGGCTGTCGAACTTCTTCTCCTTGTACCGGCCGTACATGGAGGGGATCCCGGCGGCGATGTGACGCTTCCGATAAATCTCCTCCTGGGCGGGTGATGCCTCCGAAGAAAGAATATTGTCCCGCAGGATGGAGAGAAGGGAATGTACCAGCTCCAGTGAACGCTCCGGATCCGATCGCTCCAGGGCCTCCTCCAAGCTGTTCAACACCCGGGCATCGAAGAAGTTGGACGCACGCAAGTCCTCCAGAATGCCGTGATGTTGGATCGTGTATTTCTTTACGAGGAGCCGATAGAGCCGAATCAATAGTTCCGCTTTACGGCGGGGGCGTTCGGGAACCCCCTCCAGGCCCCGGAGACGGTCAAGAATCTCTCGTGCCGCTTGCTCGTGCAGCGCATGCGGCTTGAGACGGCCCTTGTCGAGGATCCGCTGGAAAATCGGGGCCATCTCCTGCCGATAGGGATCCTTGTCCCGAATCTGCTCATACACCTCCCGGGGAAGAAACCTTCTCAGGATTTCCTTGTCCCCGCCGTGCCAGTATTCCACGATCGTCTGTATGAACGGCACGATCTGGTTGTTGCTCTCCACATGACTTTGCTTGCGGAGAAAATGGATCAGAAGGTCCTGTCGGCCGTACAATTCATCCACGGCCGTAGAAATCTCCCGCAACTCCCCTTCGGCGCCGATTTCATGAAAATACACCGGGAAAAGCCTGCCGAGCGCCTTGATGAGCAGGTAAACCGCCCGTATGTTCGCGGACAGCAGGCGGCTGATGTCCTTCTGGAAAAGATCCGTATCGCTGACGAAGAAACCGCCCAGCCTGAGATTGATGATGAGGGCGGAGATCAATTTGCGGCTCCAGGACGGCTGCATTTCGATCAGAGACAACCAGACCCGGACATTCTTCAGGTGCAGGGGATTTACGATCACCTGCCAATCGCGGTTGATCCCCTGGACGTTCGGGGTCTCGAACCCAAGCTCGATCACTTCGTCGATGAAAATTTCGACGAGATGCCGGTTCCCGGTCCGGTAGATCTCCCGGCCGATGGTGTGTACGGTGTCCAGGACGGCGTGTCTGTACCGGCCCGATTTTTCACGAAGAATACGGAAAACATCCTTCAGAAAAGCGACCCAGACAGACTCTTCCTGGTCACGGATCTTCTCCAGAGAGTGCCCCAGCTCCCTCAGAATCGTCTCGTTCTGCTCTGCAAGGGCGGGAATCTCCAGGAGGTGAAGGAGGATATGGGTCTTGTCGATAAAGGAGATCGGATCGGCCCGGTCCTCCATTTGATGGACGATCTTCAAGTGCGCATATTCCAGCTCTGAAAAATCCGCAAAGGAGAGGGATCGCCGAAGCACGGATGCCGGATCCCTGGAAGCCTCTTCCCGGAGAGCAGGCAGCTCGTCCAGAAAACCCTGGATACGCTCCCTGGAAAGGGGACGGAAAAGATGGCTGTACTCCCTGCCCCCGAAGATCCGCTCTTTCTCACGGAGGAACCACGCCTCGAGGTCGCCCTCGGAAAGCCAGATCTCGTAATTCTTTTTCAGGCAGTGCAGCAAAAGCAGGGCGATTTTCCGAAGGTCGATGGGAAGCTCCGCCGACAAAAGCCTTGCGGCCATTCTTTTGATCTTTGAACTCCCCTTCGCGGCAAACCAGGGCCGGGCCGCCAGCCATTCCTCGAGACGAGAGACGGCCCGGCCGGCCACCCGATCATTCCGGTCCGCAGCGGATCCGCTTTCCAAGAGGACCAGCTCCAGAAAATCCAGGAGGGTCGAAAAGGCTCTCGTCTTCTTGCCCTCGAGCTCGCAGTTGTCGAGACACTGGAACAAGAGATCGAAAAAAATCGAAAAAGCCTCCCCCCCTTTTTCGTGCACGTTGTAGTAGTAGAAGTCGCCGAGGGCCCGGGCGCGAAGGGGCTCGACAATTTCATCCCAGTTGGCGTAAGGATGGTTGGCTTCGTGGAGCAGGGACTCGGTCTGCTTGCGGATGCCGACCTTGTCTCCGACGATCTCGAGTAGAAGCTCCTGCTCGCGCGGGATGTATCCCGGGAAGGCTGTCCGCTGCAGGTTGATATCGAGGGCATCCGATGTAATCGGCACGTCCGCTTGAACGGAAGCTCCGGCTCGATCCGCAGCCGATTCTCTTTCCTCTGCAGGACGCTGAATCTCAGACATAGGGAGCCCCTTCAGGACCTCGACCCCGGTAAGAACAGTATAAGGCAAGAATCCCACGCCATCAATGGTTTTCGGATCGGCACGCTCAATAGAGTTTCAACACACCATCCACGGCCATCTATGTCGACAGGCGGGCCCTCCGCCCGCGGGCACGCGCCTGCCTTGGCAAACCCTCCCCCGAGGTGCATATTGACAGGAAGGCAATAGATCGTAGCCTCAACAACCGGCCTCCCGGGAGGGCCGGAATCTTCGGAGAAAACCCGTGACCTTGCGCAGACGCTATTACAATCTCTTTTCCTCTTTCTATGACGGATTCATCCGCCTCCACTCCGGCGACACGGCGGAATCCATGCGATCCTTCCTGGCGAAAACGGCCGGGCTGGCCCCACAGTGCACGGCAGTCGATCTCTGTACCGGCACAGGATCTTCGGCCCTCCAAATGGCCGGAGAGGCGGGAGCGCGCGTAATCGGCATCGATTTCTCCGAGGGAATGCTTCGCCGGGCGCGCAGAAAATCGTCCGCGCAGGCAGTCCGTTGCGTCTGGATACAGGCCGATGCAACCGCTCTTCCCATCGCCTCGTCCTCCGTGGACCGCGTGACCTGCGCCTATGCCATGTACGAGTTGTCCGGTGCCGCTCGGGAGAGGGTCCTCAAGGAAACCGCCCGCATCCTGAAACCGGGGGGCATGTTCATCATGAT
>WFRX01000304.1 GCA_015486285.1 bacterium | reverse complement strand
GCAGATCATGGCCCTCGCCCTGGTCCAGGGACGGATCGGGGCCGACGAGAGGCTCTCTGCGATTACCTATGCCTGCACCACGTGCGGGCTCTGCGACGTTTCCTGCAAGTTCAACATGGACGCGGAACGCCATCAGGTCAACATGGCGCTGCGGGAGTACATGGTCGACGAGGGGCTGGGGCTGCCGGTCCACGAGGAAACGATTCAAAACCTTCGGCGGTACGGCCATCCTGACGGGGACCCGGAGAACGCGGCCGGGCGCTGGGCCGAAGGACTTGGGCTGAAGGTCCTGCCCGGCGAAAGCGCCGAGGTGCTTCTGTTCGCAGGGTGCCTGGAGCGGGGAGATTCCTCCTCTGCCGCGGTGGTCCGCAAACTGGCCCGCCTGCTGCTCCATGCCGGGGTGGACGTGGGCATTTTGGGCGAAAGGGAGCCCACCTGCGGTCTGCCCGCCTACTGGACCGGTCATCGCGACGCCTTTGCCGGGATTGCCGCGGATACGACCGCGCTTCTGGACCGTCTCGGCGTGAAGACCATTGTCGTCGCTTCCGGCTCATGCCTGGGCGCGTTCCGGTCCAAGTATGCGGAATATGCCAAGGCTCCCGCCGTCGAGGTTCTCCATGCCACGGAGTTTCTGTGTCGGCTCATCGATGCGGGCAGGCTGGTTCTGCCCCGGTCCGTCCGACGCAAGGTCACGTATCACGATCCCTGTTATCTGGGCAGGCAGAGCGAGCCGCCGGTGGAGTGGCAGGGGGAGCGGAAGGTGACCCACGGGTGTATCGCCTATGAGGTTCCGGACAGGCCTGTGAACCGGGGGTGCAATGGCGTCTACGAGGCACCTCGCAAGATTCTCGGCGCTTTGAAGGGGATCGAGTTCGTGGAACTCTACCGCATCCGGGAGTATTCGTTCTGCTGCGGCGGAGGCGGCGGTGTTCCGAAGGCCTATCCCGGGCTTGCGGGATCGGCCGCTTCGCACCGGCTGGAAGAGGCCCGCGATGTGGGGGCGGAGCAACTGGTGACCGCGTGCCACCAGTGCCGGATCACCCTCAAAAGCGCCGGGAACGCTGGTGAGCAAGGCCCCACCATGCCGGTCCTGGATATTGTCGATCTCGTATACGAATCGGCGGGTATTCCAGAGTGAGGCGTTGATGAATATCGCAGAGATTGAACGGCATCTGGAATCGGTGTTGCCGACTGAATGCATAGACCGGCACCCGAGCGACGAGGGAGCCCTGCGGACCGGGCATCCTGATGTCGATGGAGATGCCGTGCCGAGTCACGTGGTGCGGCCCCGGGACGCGGCAGAACTCCAGGCGCTGATTCGGCTGGCGAATGCGTCCGGTCTGAATCTCACGGTGCTCTCCTCACGGGGCGGCCACCGCAGAGACGGCGCCCGGGGGGTGGAGCCGAGCATCCGGATCGATCTGTCCGGCTGGCAGGAAATCGAAAGGGTCGACCGCCGGAACCGGGTGTGCATGATTCAGGCCGGAGTGACTTACGGCGCCTTGCTGGCGGCCCTGGAACCGCACGGGATGACGGTGCCCATGCCCCTGGCCCCTCGGGAGGGCAAGAGCGTGGTAGCGGCCGTGATGGACCGTGAGCCGACCACGTGGCCGAACCGGCAGTGGGACATGAGCGATCCGGTGGCGAGCACGGAATTCATCTTCGGAAACGGAGAGATGTTCCGCACCGGGGCCGCCGGAGGGCCCGGGACCCTCGAAGAGCAGCGTGCCGCCGGGGGAGCGCAGAAGGGGCCCCTGGGACCGTCGCAAGCCGATTTTCATCGCGTCCTTCAGGGCGCGCAGGGGACGATGGGCGTTGTGACCTGGATCACCATCCGAACCGAGGTGAAGCCTTCGGTCCAGAAGCCCTTTCTCCTGGGCGCCGACAGTTTGGGCGCCTTGATTCCCTTCGTGTATGACGTGCAGCGCCCCTGGCTGGGAGAACACGCCTTTGTGATGGATCGAACGGCCGTATCCCTGCTGCTGAGCGCCACCCGGGGAGGGGTTTTCGATTCCCTGTGGAATGGGCTTCCCCGATACGTCTGCCTGCAGAACATCGCCGGTTTCGATCGGTTTCCCAAGGCCCGGGTGAAATACCAGCGGAAGGACATTCGAGACATAGCACGGCGGCATGGCCTTGCCATGACTTCGTCCCAGGGGCCGGTCTCGGCCGGTGATCTGCTGGCTGCGGCGACCCGGCCCTGCGGCGAGGAGGACTGGCGGGATGGTCTGAAGGGGCGGTGTCTTTCCGTGTTTTTTCTGACCACCCTGGACCGGGTGCTTGCGTACGAGAAGCTCATGATCGAACTGGCGCGCAAGCACGGGATGGATGAAAGAGCCGTCGGCGTTTACATTCAGCCGGTGGTTCAGAATCACGCCTGTCACGTGGAGTTCATGGTTCCCTTCGACCCGGAGAACGAGGGAGAAGCGGAAACCGTTCGGGCCCTCGAGCGGGAGGCGGTCAGGGGGCTGGCCGATGCCGGCGCCTTTTTCAGCCGACCTTACGGTGCCGCCGGGGAAGTCGCATTCGCGGGGAATCCCTTGAATCTGGAGGTGCTGAAAAAGGTGAAGGGGATCTTCGACCCGAGGCGGGTACTCAACCGGGGAAAGTGGAATTTCTGACTTCGATCGCAAGGAGGATGTGATGGGAATGGCCTCTCCGAACATTATTGCAAACAGCTTCCTCTCCTGCGCCGAGTACAACGGCGACGGGGAGGCGGTCATCTTCGGTGGGCGGCGGATCCGATGGCGCGAGTATGTTCCCCGCGTTATGAGGGTGGCGAACGCCCTGATCGGGCTCGGCGTGAAGAGGGGCGACAAGGTCGCTGTCATGTTCCACAACACGCCTGAGTTCCTGGAGATCAATTTCGGCATCCAGGCCGCAGGCGCGGTGCCGGTGCCCATGAATTACCGGTTTACGCCCCGTGAGATCGAATACCAGGGCAACCACTGCGACGCTGGAATTTTTCTTTACGATTCCATCTGGGCCGAGGGCGTGGAGGCGGCCGCGCCGGAGTTGAAGCAAGTCCGGCATTTCATTCGCAGGGGCGACGGCGGACTGAAGGAGGCCCTGGACTATGAGGCGCTCCTGGACGGTTCGGCGGCGACCGACCCCCGGGTGGCGAACGAGTGGGATGATCTGGCAGTCATGATCTACACGGGCGGGACGACCGGGTTTCCCAAGGGCGTGATGCTCAGCTACAAGGCCCACCTCGAGATGTTTGTCATGCTTTCTTCCGCCCTCCTCGTCCGGGCGCTGACCATGGACATTCCCGTTGAGAAGCACCAGCGGATGGTGGAGGCCCTGCCCCTGCCCGCGCCCGGAATTCTGGGCCCGGTCCTGCGCACCCGCATCGTCAGGAACTGGCTCAAGGGCCCGGGCGCCGAAGAGAGGCTGAAGAAGAAGTTCTACCAGGTGTTCTCCGACCCGAAGGAGGCCCGAAAGGGATACAGGCGGGCGCGGAAATACATGTACCCTTCCATGCCTTTTTTCCACGATGCCTCCTACTCCAACATCATGCTGGGCGCCTTCAGCGGCGGCATGATTCTCGTACTGCCCGACTCGCTGAAATTCGATCCGGCCCTGATCCTCGGCCTGGTGGAAAGGGAGAAGGTCTCGAACATGTCCAACGTGCCCACCGGCTGGAAGAAACTGGTCAGCCATCCGGACGCGGGCCGCTACGATCTCTCTTCGATCCACATGGTCACTACCGGCGGTGGAGTGACTTCGGCGGCGCTCAAGAAAGAGATCCTGCAACTCTTCCCGAATGCCGTGCTCATCGACGTTTTCGGTCAGACCGAGATGACGCCGGCCACCTCTCTGCGGGTGGACGTCGACGGGGAGGGGCTCAAGGATCGCTCGGTGGGCAAGTCCATCGTCGACGTCCGGGTGGTGGACGAAAATGGAAACGACCTGCCTGCCGGCCAGGTGGGGGAGATCCTTTACCGGTCGAGCACCATCATGAAGGGGTACTACAAGGACGAGGAAAAGACCCGCGAGGTGATCCAGGACGGCTGGTTCCGGAGTGGTGATCTGGGCTACCTGGACGAAAACGGCGAGATCCGGGTGGCGGACCGAAAGAAGGAGTGCATCAATACGGGCGGGGAAAAGGTATTTCCCCTCGAGGTGGAAGAGGTGATTGCCCGGCACCCCAAGGTGGAGGATGTCTGCGTCATCGGCGTACCGGACGAGGAATGGGGCAGCACCGTGCGGGCCGTCGTTGAGTTGAAGGAGGGTGAGCAGGCGGATGCCAAGGAGATTGTTGACTTCTGCCGGGACGAACTGGCCGGCTACAAGATTCCCCGTTCGGTGGTTTTCGTGGAGGAACTGCCCCGATCGCCGGTCGGAAAGATGCTTCGGGAGAAGGTTCGTCAGCAGCATCGAGGCAAGACAGCGTAGCTGGGGAGGACGTACCGTGCGATCGGATGGGATCGGTGGCGAGCGGTTCGATCGTCGGACGACGGGAAAAGAGCGGGAGAGCCTGTCGGTATGATCAGCGACCAGGAAAAAAAGGCCTTAGAGGATATCGTGGGCGAGCGATGGGTATCCGCGGACCCCTGTACCCTGGACGCCTATTCGTTCTATATGAACCCCGAAGCGCTCAACAAGGAAGGCGGGCGCTTTACGCCGCGGCCGGCGGCCGTGGTGCTTCCGGCGACGACACGGGAAGTGCAGGAGATCGTCCGGTTCTGCAACCGGACGGATCTCATGGTCAAGCCGTTTTCGACGGGCTTCTGCGCCATGGGGTCCCCTTCTCGGGACCGGGTGATTACACTCGACCTGAAGAGGATGAACCGGATCATCGAGATCGACGTGCGAAACCAGATCGCCGTTGTCGAGCCCTATGTGCGGGCGATCGACCTGCAGACGCGGCTCTTCAAGCACGGGCTGAATTGCCATGTCGTCTCGGCGGGGGGGCATCATTCGGTGCTGGCATCCGCGACCTCGGCCTGGGGCACGGGCGTGAACGGCCCCACCATGGGCTACAGCGGCCGGAACCTTCTGGGGGTGGAGTGGGTTTTGCCCACGGGCGAAGTGCTGACCCTGGGGAGCGCCGGGAACGGCGCAGGCTGGTTCACCGCGGACGGGCCCGGCCCGTCCCTGCGGGGCATTCTGCGGGGCTATCAGGGGGCCTTCGGCGGCCTCGGGGTCTTTACCAAGTGTGCGCTCAAGCTCTACCGGTGGGACGGCCCCGCGGAGTTCGAGGTGGAGGGGTGCTCCCCAAGTTACTCCCTCAAGGAGGTTCCCCCTCGCATGGCCCTGAACGCCATCGCATTTCCTTCTTCGCAGGCGATGCGGGACGCGGGTTACAAGCTCGGGGAGGCGGATATCGAGTACGCCCAGTTCCGCACCCCCATGTTCTTCGTGGCCCTGGGTATGAGCAGGAACAACCGCACGCTGAAACAGATCCTGGAAAGCGGAGTCGTCCAGCGAATCGGCCGGTTTGTGGTGAACAATGCGGTCATCGGCTATTCGGACCGTGAATTCAAGTGGAAGATGAGGGTGCTCAGGCAGATCCTGGCCGAGACGGGCGGCGTGATGCTCCCTGTCGTGGCGGGGCTCTCTACGGTGAACATTATGGGCCCTATAAGAAGGCTGATGAAACGTGTCCGGGCGCTTCTTCCGGTCAAGGTCTGAGGCCCACGCCTTTTCGGGAGCAGAATGACATGAAGGATCCTCTGGATCTATTAAGGCGTTTTCCCTTTCTGCAGACCGTGATCCTTGCGGTCCTCGACAGAATGCCCGGCAGCGGGAAGGCGAAGGCGCGGGCCTTTTCGAGGATGTATTGGCTCCTCCTGCGGCATGCGGTCAACTGCCAGGGCACCCTGCGGGTTTCGCAGGCCCTGGCCACGACGCTGGGTTCCATGGACACCTGGGACCTGGGCGTCCGGCAGGCGGACTGGATGGCGGAGGAAAAGCAAGACGCTATAGCCAAGGGGTTGATCGTGGACGACGGGGGAGACCTGGGATGCGGCGGCACCTTTGAAGGCGGGCACATGGGGTATTTGGAAGGGATCATCCTGTACGATCCGAAGAATCCGGCCTCCCTGCAGGCCACGGACCGCCTGGTACAGAGAGGGGTGGAAGGCTCTATCGAGAATTGCCTGGGGATTCCCATCGCGGGCTTCGGGGTGGAGGCGAACGCGAAGCTGGGTCCTGCCTGCCACAACTACCACCTGTGGCTTGCGAGGATCAAGAAGGCCCTGGATCCGAACACGGCCTGCGACCCCTTCTTCTATTCCGAACCCGCGACGGATGCGAGCACGGAAGCATGAGTGACAGGGAGGAAACGATGGCGGGTAGCCTGGTGGAGGCGATGGCCGGAATGCGGGAAGAGGAGGCCCTCTCGATCGCAAGGGAGATGCTGGAGGGCGGCACCGACCCAATGGCGATCCTGGAACAGTCCCGGGAGGCGATGGAGCTTGTGGGCGCCCGTTTCGCGGAAGGGAAGTATTTCCTGCCCGAGCTGATGATGGCCGGGGAGATGCTCAGGGAGATTTCGGAGCTGACG
>WFRX01000303.1 GCA_015486285.1 bacterium | reverse complement strand
CTATGCGATCAGCTTGGGCCAGGATGCCCCGCCGGGCAGTGTCTGGCGATACAACAACAGCGCCATCCAGACCCTCGAGCGCGTGCTGCGTGAGGCGACCGGCATGGACGTGGCCGATTACGCGGAACAGGTTCTTTTCGATCCCTTGGACATGTCTTCGAGCTACGGGCGCGATCGTGCCGGTAATCCGCTGACCTTTGCCGATCTCAGCGCCTCCTGCCGGGACCTGGCGCGATTCGGGTATTTGTACCTCCGCGGGGGGCGCTGGAGCAACGACCGGCAGATCGTTACGGAAGAATGGGTGAAAGAGTCGACACAACCCTCTACGCCCCTCAACTCCGCCTATGGCTATATGTGGTGGCTGAACCGGGACGGCCATTGGGTGACCCCCTCCGCCCCGGGCCATGTGGAGGGGGACGGCAAGCCCATGCCCGGCCTGCCCGAGAATGTTTTCCGGGCAAGCGGAGCCTTCAATCAGATTATCTTCGTCGATCCGAACACGGATGTGGTGTTTACGCGAATCGGCTGGGTGATCGATCTCGAGGATTTGGCTTCGAGCGAGCTGGTAGAGGGCCTCGCCGAACGGATTCGTGCCGCCGCACTGGATTGAACCGTGAGGCCCCGCGTCTCCCTCTTCCTCCGGATCATCTCCTCTTCTTGAGGCCGCGCCCGGGAACGAGGAAGTCGAAATTCGTGTTGGGGTTCAGCCGGTGGACGTGATCCCCGATTCGTTCGAGCCACCGCCTCTCCTCCTCGGTGACCGGCCCTGATTCCAAGGCCTCGAGGTTTTCTTTGAGTTGCTCGAAGGTTTCCGGCGCGGTGAGTACCATCTGGATGTGCGGATTGGACAGGACGTAGCGGTACAGGTCCACCGGGGCGGGGGTCCTTTCTCCGGGCGGCATCCACTTCGGATCGAACAGGTTCCCCCATCGCGTGGAGTTGTAGCAGATGACCCCCGGGGGATTCTCCGGAGGGAGAAGAGGGAATACGTCGCTTTCCGCGCCCCGGTGGGCTGCGTTGTACCGGACCATGATCAGGTCGAAGGCGTTGCGGCCCAGGTGGTGCCGGTACGTGGACCGATCGTGGGCGCTCACGCACAAATGCCTGGCGAGGCCCTTGTCCTTCAAGGCGAGTGCCTTGTCCAGGATCCTTTGCGGGATCGGCTTGTTCCGCATGCCGAGGATGAATACGTCGGCGTAATCGATTCCGAGCTGCTTGAGGCCCCGCAGAAAGGTGTGTTCCAGGGCGAGGCCCGTGTAGTCGTAGGTCTGCAGGACGATGATCATCTTCTCCCGCCAGCGGGGGGCGAGCCTCCGAATCGCATCCTTCATCCCCCGGGTCCGCCGGGAGCCCCAGTAAAAGTAATTGATTCCCCGGTCGAAGGCCCACTCCAGGGCCTCGCAGGGAACGTGCGAATCGGCGCCGATACCCATGCGCCGCGTGGTGAGGCCGGTGGCCCCCAGGATGACGTTCTTGCTGAATGCAGCCGTTTCGGAAGAGCTCTCTCGTTCTGTTTCCATTTTTGTCCGCCTCCTGCGTGAGGATTGTCATTCTATCATGACATGGGATTTCGATAAACGGCCGGTCCAGGGCATCCGATTCCCGCCGGGCTGCAATACGGCTTTGTTTGACACAGGGCGGGGGGAGGCGATAGCATTTTGCGCACAAACCGGATGTCCGGCCTGGTGCGAAAACACATGACAGCATGCCCGGGAGTCAGCGATGAGCTGGACGACCATCGACCGGGAACTGTGTACGCAGTGTGGTATCTGCGTGACCCGGTGCCCGATGAATTACAGGGAAGTGGAGGGGGCGATCGAGTCTTGTGCAAGTGGGGCGACCTGCAATCTATGCGGGCATTGTGTGGCCCTTTGCCCCACCGGGGCGATTACCCATCACGAGATGGACATGGAAAATTTTGTCGATATCCCGGGGGGAATGCCTGTTGACTTCGAGGGGTTCAAGCGTTTCGTCCGGGAAAGGCGAAGTCACCGTATTTTCGAGGACCGGGAGGTACCCGGAGAGCACCTGGAGAAGCTGGCGGATCTTTGCCGCTATTCCCCTACGGGGAGTAACCGGCAGACGGTCCAGATCACGTTCCTCCGGGACCGGGACAGGATTCGGAGACTTTCGGACCACACGGTAGACTTCTTCGAGCGCCATATAGACGAACTCGAAAGAAAGGCTCGGGAGAACGAAGCCGCCGGCAGGGATTTGCCTCAAACAACGAGGTCCGCCTTGACCCTGATCGACACCTTGAAGAGGGTGGTAGCGGCCAGAAAGTTCGGCATGGAGGTGATCTTCCACAGGGCCCCCGTGGTCATGCTTTTCCATTCGCCTGTGGAGACGAGTACTCCGAAGGACGACTGTGTGATCGCCTCAACGATCGTCACCCTGGCCGCCAGGGCCCTCTCCCTGGAGACCTGCTACATCGGGCTTTTCGAATTCGTGGCCAACCGGTATGGACCGGTGGTCGAAGAACTGAACCTGCCGGTGGGGCACAAGGTGTTCAGCATCCTCGTACTGGGCTACCCGAGGCTGAAATTTCTCCGGACCGTCGATCGGAAACCGATGAAGGTGAGATGGCTGTGAGTACCTATGAAGAGACTTTGGACGCCCATTACAGGCGGGAGGACCTGGGCAGATGTATCCTGGAAGCCCTGGAAAAGGCGGGCAAGGACGCGAACGCCCTGACGGTTGAGGACCTCGCTCCGATCGAGGAATTTCACATCGGCGGGAGGAAGCCGACCCTCGCCCTCGGCCGTCTTGCCGGGTTGTCGGCCGGGATGCGGGTCGTCGATGTGGGCTGCGGGATCGGGGGGCCTGCGAGGGCGCTGGCCCATTATTTCGGCTGTGACGTGGTTGGGGTGGACCTGACCGAAGCGTTCTGCGACGCCGCTATGATGCTGAATGAACGTACGGGGATGGCGCACAGGGTGCGCATTCGCCATGGAAGCGCCCTGGACCTCCCCCTCGAGGACGGCTCCGTCGACGTTGTGTGGATGCAGCATGTGGGGATGAATATTCAGCAGAAGACGGATCTCTGGGGAGAGGCCGCGCGGGTGTTGCGCCCCGGGGGAACGCTCGCCCTGTACGAGGTTTTCGCCGGGCCTGTGGCGGCGCCCCATTTCCCTCTCCCATGGGCCGGCGGCCCGGAACTCAGCCATCTGATTTCCCCGGATAGGGCGCGGGAGCTGCTGCAGGCCGCCGGGTTCCGGATCGAGGCATGGAACGATGTGACCCGGGAGTCGACCGACTGGTTTCGCGGGGCCCTCGAGAAGGCGATGCTCCGCGGCCCCTCGTTGCTCAGCCCCGGCATCCTGATGGGCCCCGAGTTTCCCATAAAGGCAGCCAATGTACTTCGGAACCTCGAAGAGGACCGCCTCAGGGTGGTGCAGGCGCTATTGCGGCTGCAGGGTCTCCAGACGGAGAGGTTGTAACGTCATGACGAGCCGGCCATCTGTCTCGAGGCCTGCTACGACCAGGGACTGGGTCCCCTTCTTCGATACGGTGAAGACCGCCGGAATTCTCGGTGTGGGGTCACAGGCGGCCTCGCCGGGCTGGCGCACCGCATTCCTCCTGCATGCGAACGGCGTCAAGGTCTATGTGATTTCCCCGGACGTGCCGTCCCGTCCGCCGATTTCATGCGTATCGGGATTTGCAGAGATTCGGGAGCCGGTCCATCTGATCGCCTGTTTCGCGGAGCGTGGCGATCTGGATGAGAAAGAGATACGGGAGGCGGCAACCCGGCGTGTGCCGGCCTTCTGGCTGGAACCGGGCGTCCGTTTGCGGCCGGATACGGAGGCACTGCTGGAACAGGCAAAGGCCAGGGTCGTGCGCGGCCTGAGCCTTTATGCGGAATATCTGTGCAGCTATGCCTGCGCCTGAAACGTGGGCGCCCTCGGCGGTCTGCCGGGCTGATCTTCCAGGCGCCCACGGGGCCGTTGCGTCCCGCGCCGGGTCGGTGCCCTTGGTTCTTCCAGCGGTGCTTCCGATGGTAGTCCGGACCCGCCTCGCCTACTTCTTTTGTTCGGCCCTCATGGTTTTTGCCAGGGCTTTAATCTCGCCGAGATCCTCGGTCATCATGTTCCACCCGTACCAGTAGGCATAGTCGGGATTGACATGGAAGAATGCCTGGTAGGCGCGCATGCGGTGTTTCATGTACATCTGCACGAGGAGCTGATCGATGTAGGAGAGCTTGTCCAGGTCTTGATCCCATGCAGCGCCGTTGGTGTGCATGAAGGTGAGGAGGAAGGGATAGTTGTGGGGATAGCCGGCGGGCTTCCGGATAATCCCGTCTTTGTACAGGGCGGCGACGGTTTCAATGGCCTCGGCCATGAGGCGATCCGCCTTCGCGAGAATGGCGTCTCCCATCTCGAGCTGCTTTCTGGCATAATCCTCTGCGTGGCATTGCGTGCAGGTCTTCAGCATCTTGTCGCGCTCTTTCTGCCAGGAAGCCTGATCGAGCTTGGCCATCTTTACCGCCTTGACCGCATCGAGAATGGCAGTGGGTTTGCCCGTCTCGGGGTCGAGGACTCCGAGCGCCTTCAGGATAGTGACGCGGTCCGCGGCCTGCTGTTTGTCTGCGGGCAGCGGCAGGCGGACACCGAGAAAGCCCCAGGCCGTGCTGTTCTCGTGGGTTCCGTCGGGCAGATGGCATGTCTGACAGGTCGGAGCAACGGCATCCTTGGGCAGATCGCCGGCCAGCTTGGCGAAGTAGCGTTCGCCGTGTTTGGAGCTGGACCACATTTCCCACTGCGGGTGGTCGTATCCCATGTGACATTGCTGACATGCACGGGGATTGCTCGCCTCTTTCTTGGAGAAGGTGTGGCGTGTGTGACACTCATCACAGGAGTTGGTCTGGTATCGGTAGCCCTTTTCCCTCTGCGCCGTTTTCTGCTGTTCCGTCTTGATCCCCATGTTATGGCAACCGCCGCATCCGCGGCCGCCCTCGATCAGCTCGTCGGGCGCCATGTGGGTTGCCGGGATGGCGTTCAGGCTGGTCCAGCCGAAGTTGTGCTTGCCCTTTTGGAAGGAGTTGAACTGTTCCTCATGGCAGGAAGCGCAAACCCGCTCGGAAGGGAGTTCCGCCTTCCGGTAATCCTCGGCGGTTGTGTGCTTGGTTCCATGACAGATGGAACAGGTGACATCATTATCGGCATGCATGGAGGCCTGCCAGTCCTGAACCTGCCCGGGAGAGACGGTGGTGTGGCACTCGATGCATTTGTCCGCGGCTCCAGCCGGCGCGGCCGCAAGCAGCAGTAGGAGGGAGAAGACGGAAAGAAAAAACGCTCGTGTTTTCATGATCGCTCCTCCGACGTGATCGTGTCTGTCCATTCTGCTCCGGTGATGGGAGACTCGAACCGGGTACTCCTCTTCGATGCTCCGGAATCATAGGATAGGCAACCGATAAAATCAAGGTACACGGGGGCGGTTGTCGCCTTGATTCATATTGATTGTATAGGGTTTGGGGTGCGCTCTTCCGTCCCGACGGGCAAAACGGACAGGCTTGACGCCGGCGGGCGGTGCGATTATTGTGCGAACCCGCATGGCTGACACACGATGTGCGATTCGATTCACAATGGGGCCTGGATCGCGGCGTTGAAATGCCTCAGGCGTTTCGACATCTCGGCGTTAAGAGGAGTCGGAAAGGGGCGGGAAGAGGAAGACGGGCATGATGGGGAAGGCACGGGCAACGGTCAAGAGGTACGCCAGGACGGCCCTGGAGGGCTTTTACATCCTGGTTTACTACCCGCTCCTCTGCCTCTTGCCCGCCCGCTGGGGATACAGGATCGTCCGCCGGCGGGGCGACCGAAACTTTCGGATCATGCATCAGCTCCGGGAGGACATGATCCGAGAGATTGGAGAGTGCCTCCCGGAACGAACGGTAGAGGAGAGGCGGGAAATCGCCCGCCGCGCCTTTCGGATGCAGGCCACCTTCCTGTACGAGAGTTGCCTGTTTGCGAAGTACAGGATCAAGACCTGGACCGACAAATTCATCAAGCTCGAAGGGATGGAACACATCGAAGCGTCCTTGAAAAAAGGAAAGGGCGCCATCGCCTGTTCCATGCATTTCAATCACTATTTCTTCCCTCTCGGAATCCTGGGGCAACGGTTTCCCGTGGTGGGCTACGGGGTCTGGCCCGGCGACTTGAGAAAGGTGAATCTTTTCGTGAAGCTCCATCACCGGCTTCTCATCCGGCTGGGGAAATGGAAAACGGGCGCCGGCTTCCTTGCGGCGGGACGCCATCCGAAAGGGGCGATGGAAGGCGTGTTGAGCGACAACAAGGTGCTGTTCATCCTCTTCGATATCGCCCTCCCGGAGATGCGCGACTTGCGGCCCGTCAAGTTGTTCGGCCGGGAAGTGCTTTTCCCCTGGGGCCTGATCCTCGTGAAGTACCTGACGCAGGCCGCCTTCCACGTGACGTATATCGTAAGAGATCCGGCGGAGTGGGAAAAGCAGACCCTTTGCATAGAACCGGAATTGAGCTTCAGCGGCAAGCTGGCGGAAGACCAGCAAAGGGTCGTCGCGGAGTTGGAGAAGGTGATCCGCCGGTATCCGGAGTTCTGGTGGGGATGGGGGCTGTTCGCCCTGATGCGGCCCGAATTCATACACGAGGCGAGGCGCAGAGGCGATTACGTGACAACGATCCTCGGCAAGAAGACAAAAAAGGCCGAAGGGAACTCCTCGGAAATGGCCGGTCGACCCGCGCGTCCCCCCCGGGTTCCCTCTACCACCAGGGATCCCAAGGGCCCCAGACGCTCCATACGCCCAGATTGACCGGTGTTGTGGCGGCGGCGTTCGCCTGTGCGGCCTTGCGGTTGTCCTCCGCGATCCCCTGCTGGACCTGGAAGTTGATATATTTCTGGTACGCCTCGGCCGTGCCTACATACAGGCACCGGCATGTCTTGGCGTCCGCGTACAGGTAAAACATCTTGCCGTCCCGCGGGTAGGGAAAGATTTTTAGCTGGGTCATCTTCTTGAGCATCGCCAGCTTCTCCGGCGTATCGGCGGTCTTCATCCGGAACCCGGCCACATGAAGCATCCGTTGGGTGTTCATGGCGATCTCCGCGCGTTTTGCGGCACAGCCGGCGCCGACAATGCCCAGGGCCGCCGCGATCAGGACGGCTCGCGGGAAGAAGTGTTTCTGTTTCATGATTCCTGGCTCCTCTCGAACGTGTCCCCCCCTTGAAGGATGACACGGTGGGGCATTGCAATCCGGATTCCCCGCTCATCGAATTTGTTTTTGATCCGCCGGAGCATTTCGCGTCTGACAGGCGGCATCTTGCCCGCCTTGGTCCGGATGAAGAACTTGACGCGGAAGGCCGCATCCCCCAGATCGTCCACGCCGAGCATCTGGGGCTCCCCAGTCGTGTACGGCCCGAATTCTGGATCCCGGCAGAACTCCCCGGCAACGTCCATGAGAACCTGCATGACTTCATCGACGTTTTCCCGGTACGAAACGGAGATGCTGAAAAGGGCCTGGGACCATGCATGGGTGAAGTTCGTCACCTGTTTGATCTGGCCGTTGGGGACAAAGTGCGCGCGTCCCTCCAGGTCGCGCAACAGGGTCATTCGCATGCTCATCCGTTCCACTCTCCCGGTAATGTCGCCGATCGTGATAATGTCGTTCAGTTCGAATTGGCCCTCCATCAGGATCATGAATCCATTGAAATAGTCTCTCATCAGATTCTGAGCGCCGAAGGCGACGGCAAGACCGAGGACGGCGGCCCCGCCGAGCACCGCCTTGATGTCCACCCCCGCTTCCTCGAAGGCCAGCAGAAGCCCGGCGATGAGGATGATTCCCGTTGCCGCGCTGGTCAAGGTCGAACCGAGTGTGGTTGCCCGTTTTTCCCGCTGTTCGGTATCCCCGAAACCGCTCATGATGATGGCTTTGGACACCTTCTTCAGTACGAACCGAACGACGAGAAGGATCAGGAAAGTCGCTACAAGAATGGCCAGCATCCTCGGCGCGCGCGTCACGAACCACCGAGCGATGTTCTTCGGATACAAAGGGCTTTCCAGCCACAGGCTCCTCTTCCGGGCCTTTCCCGCTTCCGCGCGCTTGCGCTCCGCTTCCCTCATGATGTGGATCTGCTCTTCGCGGATCCTTTCCAATTGGTCGTAAAGATCTCCGAGATGGTCGTTTCGCTGGTCGATTTCAGTATGAAGCTTCTTGATTTCCCCTTGAAGATACTTGATTTCTTTCTGTAGTTTCCCCAGTTCCGCCTTCCCGGCCCCCGCGGCGATCTTCTCGTCCATCAATTTGTCGCGCGTGGCAAGAAGCCCTTCGAGATTCTTGAGACTTTGCTTTGCGGTTTTGAGCGATTGTTTCGCGAGAGCGATTTGTTCCTGCAGAACCGCCTTCCTGTCAACGTACTCGACAATGGCATTCGCCGCCTCGCGCGCTTCCTCTTCCTTCTTTTCCGCCTGCTTTCTCGCCTCGATCTGTTCCGGTGTTTCGAGGGATACCCCTTCCTCGACAAAAGGTTCCTGTTTCTCCGGGGATGCGGAGGGCATGCCCGGAACCGCCCCGAGAGGCACGGCGGGTATCCCGGCGGGGGCTGTTCCAGTTGCTTTCGGGGGTGTCGGAGCCTTTTTCGGTTGCGTTTCCTTGCCGCTGAGACGGGCCACGGCCTGGCTGTTCTTTCCGATCTTCTCCGTAAGCGTCTCGATTTGTTCCTTGGTCGTCTTGACGGACTGGTAGATCAGATCCGTCCGCTCCTTGAGCAGAGCCAGGTCCTTTTCCAGGGTTTTGATCTCCGCTTTCAACGCATCCCTGCGGGCGGCCGGCGTTTCCGCATCGAGCGCCTGGAGTTCTTCTCTTTTCTTCTCGAGTCGTTTCTTGGCCTTTTTCAAGTACTGATTTGTGCCTTCGAAGGCCTTTTCCTGTTTCTTGAGGTCCGCCTTCAATTCCGCCAGCCGGGCCTTATCGGATCGGATCGTGCCCTGGAGTTCCACGAGGAGTTCGGCATCCGAGAT
>WFRX01000302.1 GCA_015486285.1 bacterium | reverse complement strand
ATCTTGACCGTCTCCCCCGCCGGCACCATCGGTCGGATCCTCCCCGCATATTCGGAAGGAACCTCCAGGGTCACCTTGTCCGTTTCCAGCTCGAACAGGGGATCATCGATCCGGACCATGTCGCCTTCTTCCTTGAACCACTGCACCAACGTTCCCTCGGTGATGGACTCGCCTACCTCCGGCACTCTGACTTCGACCAACATGTTGCACGCCTCCTCCGTTTCCCTTACCCTCTCGCCCTCGCCACGGTGACATGTCCCTTTCCGTCCTGAAGGGCCATGCGCGCGATTTCCTCCTGTTCCTCCCTGTGGATCCGGAGAGATCCCGTGGCCGGACTCGCGCTCTCCTCCCGCCCCACGTAACGGACCGGGATGTTCGGAAACCGGTCGAGCAGGCGGGGGAACATGAAGGTCCAGGCGCCCCGGTTCCTGGGTTCTTCCTGCGCCCAGATCACCTGGTCGATGGTCCCGTATCTGTCCTGGACCTTGTCCATGGCACTCTCATGGAAAGGATACAACTGTTCAATACGCACCAGCGCCACGTCGTCCACACCCCCCGCCTCCCGCTGCGCCTGGAGATCGTAGTACACCTTCCCCGTGCAGAGCACCAGGCGGCGCGCCTTCACAGGCGGGCGGGGATCGTCGAGGATCGCGTGGAATCCTCCCCCTATGAGTTCCCCCACCGGCGATGTGCATAGAGGGTGGCGCAGCAGGCTCTTGGGCGACATGATGATCAGAGGACGGCGGAAGGCCTGCTTCATCTGTCTGCGAAGGGCATGGAAGTACTGCGCCGGGGTGGTGAAGTTGCAAACCTGGATGTTGTCCTCGGCACAGGCAGCCAGGTACCGCTCCAGGTAAGCGTTCGAGTGTTCCGGCCCTTGTCCCTCGTAGCCGTGGGGAAGCAGCATGACAAGGCCGCTCGTACGCTGCCACTTGGATGCGGAGCTGACGACGAACTGATCGATGATGACCTGCGCCCCGTTCGCAAAATCCCCGAACTGGGCCTCCCAGATGACAAGCTTCATCGGGTCGGACAGGGAATAGCCGTACTCGAAGCCCAGGACGGCCGCCTCGGAAAGCATGCTGTTATAAGCGCCGAACTTCGGCTGTTCGGCGGCGAGATGATTGAGAGGAACATAGGCTTCCTGGGAATTCATGTCGTGCCAGACTGCGTGGCGGTGCGAGAACGTACCCCGGGCGCTGTCCTGACCGCTCAACCTCACCGGCGTTCCCTCGAGGAGCAGCGTACCGAAGGCGAGCAGCTCCGCAGTGGCCCAATCGACGGCACCGCCCTCCTTCACGTTTGCAAAAATCCCCGGGAGCCTGCGTGCGACTTTCGGGTTGAGGGAGAATCCGTCGGGTATCGTCGTGAGCGCCCTGGCGACGCGGACGAGCACGCCGTGGGGTACGCCCGTGGCGACGCAGTCGTAACAGTAGGGGTTGTTCAACCCCTTCCAGAGATCTTCAAAGGCCTGCACGCCGAGGTCCGGCTGCGTTGCCTTGACGTATCGATAGGCCTGATCGAGTCTGGACTGGAAGTCCCGGGCGATTGCGTCCGCTTCCTGCCGGGTCAGGTCGCCGTTGTCGATCAGCTGCCTCGTGTACAGCTTACGCACGGACGGGCGGTCCTTGATCTTTCTGTACAGGACCGGCTGGGTGTACATCGGCTCATCCGCCTCGTTGTGCCCGTGCCTCCGGTAGCAGAACAGGTCCACCACCACGTCCCTGTGGAACGCCTGCCGGAATCGAAGCGCCAGTTCCATGGCGTGGACTACGGCCTCCGGGTCGTCCCCGTTCACGTGAAAAATGGGCGCCCCGACCATCTTGGCCACGTCACTCGCATACCGCGTGGAACGGGCCTCCTCGGGCAGGGTTGTGAACCCGATCTGGTTGTTGACGATCAAGTGCAGGGTGCCGCCTGTCGTGTACCCCTCGAGCTGGGAGAGGTTCAGGGTCTCGGCCACGAGGCCCTGGCCGGCGAAGGCGGCCTCGCCGTGGATGAGGAGGGGAAGCACCTTGATTCTCTCGGCCAGATCCCGGCGGTGCCTCTGCTTCGCCCGCGTCCTTCCCTCCACCACCGGATCGACCGCCTCGAGATGACTCGGATTCGAGGTGAGGGTGATGTGAACGCTCTTGCCGTCCCTGTTCACATGGTCCGAGGTGTACCCCTTGTGATACTTGACGTCCCCATCGCCGGCCACCGTGTCAGGCAGGAAATTGCCCTCGAACTCGGAGAAGATCTCGGCGTAGGACTTGTCCAGGATATTGACGAGCACGTTGAGCCGACCCCGGTGGGCCATGCCCATGACGATCTCTTCCACACCGAGTTCCGGGGCGAGTTCGATCGTCTCGTGAAGGCCGGCGATCATCGACTCGCCCCCCTCGAGGGAGAATCGTTTCTGTCCCAGATACCGGGTGTGAGAAAAGTGTTCGAACAGTTCGGCATCGTTAAGGCATCGCAGGATCGCCAGCTTCCTTTCCCGGCCGAGCCGGGGCCGGTTCCGCACGGGTTCCATCCGGGCCTGCAGCCACCTGCGGATCCGAACGTCCTGGATGTGCAGGTACTCGACCCCGATCGACCGGCAGTACGTATCCCGCAGGATCGCCAGGATTTCCCGCAGCGTGGCCCGCTTGGGGCCTCCCAGGTGCCCGGTGTCGAAGACCCGGTCCAGGTCGGATTCGGTGAAGCCGAAGGCCGCGAGTTCGAGTTCGGGATGACGGGTCGGTTCGTCCCCGAGAGGGTCGAGCCTGGCAATCACATGACCCTGGTCGCGGTAATTGTAGATCAGGCTGGCGACCTGGGACTGGTCGCCGGCCTGGGCGGAGGCGACGCAGCTGCGGGGACACATGGCCAGATCGAATCCCTGGAAAAACATCTGCCATTCCCGGCCCACGGAGGAAGGGGCCGCCTTCCACTGCTCGTAGAGGGCCTCGATGAATGCGGGATTCGCGATCACGGCCATCGCGTCGGGCAAAGTCGGCTCAGGGGGTGGGGCAGACACGGCCGGGCCTCCTTTGTGCCGGAGCACCCTTTGCCCACAAAGCGGGCAAGAGTGCTCCAGGGGGATAGAACCGTGTCCAGGGTACGGGTATTTCTTCCGCGTTGTCAATTGTGCAGGGGGGCGAAAGATCGCCCGGGAACGGGCTTGACAAAAGAACGCCCAGCCCGTAACCTTTGGTTACTAACCATCGGTTACTTTTGTAATCTGATGATCTTGCTGCTTTTATTTGTAATTCATACAAGGCCCATATGCATTCCCCTCAAACCGGGCTCCCGTTCCTATGAGAACAGCAGGCACGGCTCAGGCGAATCACCGGAAAAACGCGGGCAAGAACCGCCGTAACGAGATCCTGAACGCGGCCCGCGGGTTGTTCTTTGCCAACGGGTATCGAGGCACCACGGTCGAGCAGATCGCAAGGCGAGCCGGGTACAGCAAGCGTACGGTGTACCTCGATTTCGCAAACAAGGATGAGTTGTTCATTACGATCTGCGCGGAGGGAGGGAACCTGCTCTTTCAGAAGCTGGATCAGAGCCGACGAAAAGAGCCCCGGTTTGAAGAGGGAATCGACCTGTACCTGAAGGCGTATATCGCCTTCTCGCGCCAACACCCCCAATACTACCGAATGATCTTCACGGAAACCACGCCGGAGATGATCGCCCATTGCTCCGATGCGCTCCGAACGAGGATCGAGGCCGTGGAGAGGGACTGTCTGGGGGTGCTGGTCGACCTGGCGGGGCGCGCCATGCGAGAGGGGATCATCCCGGAGAGCGATCCCTGGGAGGTGGCCTTCACCTTCCTCGGATCGGCGACGGGCATCATCCAGCTCTTCCAGGGCGTCCAGGTCATTTTCTCGAGGGAGGCCCTGGAATCGCTCGCGCGGAAAACGACCCGGATACTGTGCCGGGGACTGACCACAGGGCGGGAGCCGAGTACCGAGCGGCAGCATGGGAGGGAAGATGGCTGAAGAAATTCTACGTGAAGTCGGCAGACTCATCCGCGGCATAAGCAACCGGCACGTGGATGAATGGAAGGCCGCGGGCAAACCGGTAATCGGTTATTTCTGTCACTACGCCCCCCGCGAGGTCATATTGGCGGCCGGGGCCCTGCCCCTGCGGCTGCGCGGCGCCGGTTCGGAGGACTCCTCGTCCGGCGACGCCTACCTGAGCGGCCGCCTCTGCACCTTTGTCCGCCATGTGATGAGCCTGGCGATCGACGGCGGCTACGATTTCCTGGACGGGGAGATCTCCTTGAATTCCTGCGACCACGTCCGGCGGTCGGCCGACGTGTTCCGAAAGAAAACAGCGATCCCCTTCCACGGCTTCCTCTCGGTTCCGCGACACCCGCGGGCGAGCCTGTACGGCTACTACCTGGAGGAACTCCGGAAGCTGCTGGCCGGGATGGAGGAACATTTCGGCGTGAAGGTCGGCCCGGACGAACTCCGGGGGGCGATTCGACAGATCAATGCGAACAGGGACCGCCTCCGCACGATCAATGAGATGCGCGCCGACGACCGCCCGAAGCTGACCGGCGCGGAGGCCCTGTCGATCCACATCGCCTCGCAGGTGATGCCGCCGGCCGCCTTCGTCGACCTGGCGGACCGGCTGATCGAGGCGCTGAAGGCGCGGCCGGGCCTCGACACGTCGCGCGGAAGGCTGGTCATGGTCGGCGCCGAACTCGATGAGCCGGCATACCTGGAGGCGATCGAAAGCCAGGGGGCGCTCGTGGTAGCCGACCTGCTGTGCTTCGGAGCACGCTCGGTGCTCGGCCCCCTGGACGAAAATGCCGCCGACCCCCTGGACGAGATCGGCCGCGCCTATTTCTTCAGCAGCTCCTGTGCGCGCATGATCGGCGATTTCCCGAGGCGGTGGCAGGAACTCAAGGATCTGTACGAGAAGGTCCGGGGCGACGGGGTGATCTTCGAGCGGATCGTCTTCTGCGACCCCTGGGGGGCCGATCTGCACAACATCCTGCACCGGATCGAGCAAGAGAAGACCTTCCCCGTGCTTTCCCTGACCCGCGAATACAACATCGTGCCCACGGGCCAGGTGAAGACCCGTATCCAGGCCTTTCTTGAGAAGCTCGAGATCGCCAGGGCGCAACAGGCCGCTTCCGGAGGTGAGAGATGAACCGAAACGATATCATCAACAAGCGGGAATGGCGGGAGATATTCGAAGCCTTGCCGGTCGTGCAGGGTTTCTTCGGCGGTGACCCGGACAGCCACGGGATCAACGAGCTGCTCCGCAATATTGCCGTGTACCTGGAGGAACTGCTCGCCCATGTGGACGACGGCAAGCCCTTTGTCTGGTACAACCTCGGGTTCAATTCCGAATTGATCTATGCCCTGGAGGGGGTGCAGCCGATTACCATCGAGCTGCTCGGCGCCTTGCACAGCCTCATCTGCAACAGCCGCAATACCCTGGATTTCATCGACCGCGCCCAGGCGGCGGGCGTCCCGGCCGACTGCTGTTCGGCCGACAAGCTTGCGATCGGGGCGATCCACAAAGGGCTGTACCCTCCGCCCGCCTGCACCGTGGGCATCAACACGCCGTGCGATGCGCAGGTCTTGAGCACCCAGGTCATGGCCGAGCTCGGCGAGGCCCCCTTCTTCCCGATCGACGTGCCTTACTACCACAACGAGGAGACGATTCTCCACGTGGCGGGCCAGCTCAAGGAGCTGATCCCCTTTCTCGAGGAAAACACCGGTCGGAAAATGGATATCGACCGGCTGAGGGAGGCCTGCGAGCTGTCCAACCGGACCGCCGAGAACATCTGGGAGTGGCTGGACTGGCGCAAGCAGGTGCCCCTGACCCAGTCGAGCAAGCTCGTGGCCTTCACCCTGCTCCTCCAGATCCTGTTCATCGGTTCGCAGAAGGGCGTGGATATCACCGAGGGACTGCTGCGCGAGGCGAGGGAGCGGACCGGGAGGGGGGAACGGTTCTTCGAGGAGCGAGTGCGCGCGATCTGGTACCAGGATGCGGTCTGGACCGACCTGCAGATCTACGACTGGTTCGAGCGGGAGCTCGGCCTGACCGTTCCGGTGGACGTCTTCGGGTATTACGCGAACGAGGGCGTCATCGACACGAGTACGCCCGACACCATGCTCTACGGCCTGGCCCGCAAGCTGGTCAACTGCCACCCCATGGCGCGCCAGTTCCGCGGCGACATCGACTTCTACGTGAAGGACTTCATGCACATGCTCGAGGCCTTCAACGCGGACTGCTGCATATTCGCGGGCCATATCGCCTGCAAACACGCTTGGGGCGGAATCGGCCTGTTCAAGGAGGCCTGCCGGCGCGCCGACATTCCGCTGCTGGTGTTCGAATTCGACATGTTCGACCCGCGGGTCACCTCCTATGAGGATGTCTACTTCGAGGTGGAGCGGTTTGTGAACGAGATCGTCTGGCCCCGCAAGCAACGCGGGTGAGCCATCATTGCCTGATCAACGGAGAAGCATCATGGCCATTACAGCCGGAGTGGATATCGGGTCGACCGCCTCGAAGGCGGTCCTTCTCATCGACCGGGAGCCGGCCGCGCAGATCATCGGGCCGAGTTCCACCAACCCGAAGCGCACCGCCCGGGAGATCTACGAAAAGGCCCTGGCCGCGGCGGGCGTCAAGGCCGGAGACGTTGCCTACATCGTGGGCACCGGTTATGGCAGAACCCAGGTGGAATTCGCCGTCAAGAACATCTCGGAGATCACCTGCCACGGCCGGGGGGCCCACTTCCTCGTTCCTTCCGTCCGGACCGTGATCGACGTGGGCGGGCAGGACACCAAGGCGATCTGCGTGGACTCGAAGGGCAACCTGCTCGACTTCGCGATGAACGACAAGTGCGCCGCCGGCACCGGCAGATTCCTGGAGGCCATGTCCCGCTCGATGGAAGTGTCCATCGAGGACATGGAGACCTACTATTTCGAAGAGGGCGACCCCTGCACCATCACGTCCATGTGCAGCGTCTTTGCCGAGAGCGAGGTAATCAACCTCATCAATGACGGAGTACCGCTTCCCCGGATCATGAAGGGGCTTCTTCTGTCCCTGGCCGTGCGCGTCTCCTCCCTCACCCAACGACTGGGCGTGGTGGAAGACATCGTCATGACCGGCGGGGTAGCCAAGAACCGGGGCGTCCTGGACGCCATCGAGAAGAAATTGAAAATCGCCATGAAGCGTTTCAACGGGGCGGATCCCCAGCTCGCCGGCGCCCTGGGAGCGGCCCTGATCGCCGCCGATTTCGCCGAGGGAACGGAGTTGGGAGTGGAAAGAAGCTGAAACGGGCCAGGGCGCAGGCAGGGGGGGTGCCCGATAAAGGCTGAGGAAAACGATGTCCGGCGAGGTGGAAACAAAACAGGCGAGCGAAGATCTCGCGGCGCGGAAACAGACCGTGGTGGCCGACATGGCGCCTCTGGTCGGCCGGGTGCACGCATTTCTGGCAGAGCGGGCGGCCGCCGCCACGTCCTGCGACGCGCCCTACGATCCGTCCGTACTTGCCCAACGGTTCGGATTCTCCGAAAGGCGCAAGGGACGCCCCGAGGTCATCCTCGGCGAGGATGTGGCCCTCGAGCTGGGTCACCCCTCGACCGCCTCGATGGCGATCGTTCTGCTCAGCCACGAACCCGAGCTGATTCATCCGGGACGGATCTCCATCGTAGGGCCGGACCTCGACGAAATGCCGAAGGGGGAACGTCATCCCTTTGCCCAGGTAGTGATGCTTGCCGTACGGCCGGGCCGGACGCCGGATCCCTTTGAGGTCGACAATACCCAGTACCTGATGCACCGGCTCTCCGGATACATGGTACGCTCCGTGCCCGGAAGGCTGTGGGTGCGAATCAGCAGGGCGGGCAGGGCCGCGGGCCTGACGCTCAAGACCCTGGGCTCGGCCTTGATGGCCGCCTATAAAAACGATTTCGAGGAGGTGGAGGGGGTGGAGGTGGTGTTTGTCACATCCAGTTCAGACGATGTGAATGCCTTGTCGCAGATCTCGACAGAGGCGAACATCCTTGCCGGGCGCCACAAAAAGCTCGTCCTCGGTGTGGACGGCGAGGTGGAGTGCGAGGAACTCAACTGCGAGACCTGTGACGAAAAGCCGGTGTGCGACAGCCTGCGCGACATCGTGATCAAAAGGAGGAGCAAGCGCCCATGACCGGTCCGGCCACGCCAGAAACCACGGAAATCCTTGCGTCTTTCCTCAAGCGCCTCGAAGGCCTGGAGGAGATCGTCAGAATCGTCATGTCCCATTATCCCATGAGCGTCCTGTTTACCTTCCGGGGAACGCCGGAGAAGAAGGTGCTCATGGACTTCAGCAAATCGCCTGCACGGGTATCGGTCGACAACGGGGCATCGGGCGCCAATGTCTCCGCGGCCATCCAGGGAGACATCATGCACGATGTCTTCCTGGACCGGAAGAAGCCCGGGGTCGCGGTGGCGAGAAGGGAGTTGCTGTTGAAAGGTCCGGTGATGGATTTTGCCAAGATCATCCCGCTTTTCGACATCGCCCCGGTGCTCTACCGGGAGCATCTCTCCGACATCGGCTACGGCGGTTTCGCGCGGCAGGCCGGAAAGTCCCTGTCAAAGGAGGAAATCATGAACGACCCGGTCTTCAAGGGGGACCCGATTCCCCTCGTTCAGCTCTCCGCCCTGGAGAAATTCGGCACGCAAGTCATCAACGCCCTCGCCTATGGGGCGGGCTATGCCGTCGGTCTTCTGCGATACCGGCTGTTCAAGAAGCTGAGTCTCTTCGGGGTGATCCGGGAGATGTCCCGCGGCCTGGACGCCGCTACGCCTCCCGAGGTAAAGAACGCCCCCTGAGGCCGCATGGAAACGGCCTTCCTAGCCGGGGCTGTGTAGATCGGGCCGGGCGGCGGCAGGGAAGGGCTTGCCGGCCAATACGGTCCCCCACACCCGGATATCCTTGAGTTTCACCGGATCCACGGCCAGAGGATCGTCTTCCAGTACGGTAAAGTCGGCCCATTTCCCGGGTTCGATACTGCCGATCTCATGATCCATCTTGAGCTGGTACGCCGCATCCAGCGTCACCGCATGCAGGGCATCGTACGCCGAGATCTTTTCGAACTCTCCCAGAACCCTCCCGGAAGCGGTCATGCGATTGACGGCGCACCAGGCCGTGTGCAGCTGGCCGAGCGGCGTGACCGCCGCATCGCTGTGGAGGGTGAAGTGGACCCCCATTTCCCGGGCCGTGGCGCAGGCCTCCATCCGTTCGGCCCGTTCCGGTCCCATGGTGATGGCGTAATGCTGGTCGCCCCAGTAGTAGATATGGTTGCTGAACAGGTTCGCGCAAACCCCCAGGTTGGCCATCCGCTGGTACTGGTCTCGTGTCGCCGTCTGACAGTGCTGGACCGTATGACGGTGGTCGGGCCAGGGAGCGGCGGCCTGGGCGTGCTCCACGGCATCCAGAAACACATCCACGGCCTCGGTGCCGTTGCAGTGGCAATAGACCGTCAGTCCGGCCTGATGGTACTTGAGCACGGCTTCCCGCATCTTTTCCGGAGGAAAAAGCCAGATGCCGTTCGGCTTTCCGTTGTAATACCCCGGCGCCTTCATCCGGGCGGTGAACCCCTGGATGGATCCGTCCAATATGAGCTTGACAATACCGAATCGCAATTTGTCGCTGCTTTGTCTTTGCGCGTCTTTTACGATTTGGGCGGCCTTGACAGGGTCCGACGGGGTCCCCTCGAAGGCCATGTAGGCGGCCACGACCCGCGCCGGGAAGTCCTCCTCATCGACAATCGATTTCATTCCGTCAATGGCCTCCTGCGTGGCAGGGCTGGCCGTGCCGAGCTCGGCCAGGGTGGTGCACCCGGCATTGACCGCCTGCCGTCCGAAATTCTGCCAGGCCTGCCTCGAACCGAGAGCGCCGAACAGCTTCAGCAGGATGTCTCCGGCCAGCGCCATGGCCGGCGGTTCCTGAAGCTCGCCCAGCGGCTCGCCGTCCCCGCCTTTGGGAACGCCCTCTACATCCGTATCGCGGGTGATCCCCGCCTTTTTCATCAAGGCCGTATTCACCGTGGCCAGGTGCAAACTGGCGTGTATGATGAAGATCGGCCGGGTTGTGGAGACCTGATCCAGATCGACCGCTGTCAGGCGTTCCCCGGCGAAGTAGATGGGATCCAGCCCCCAGGCGATCAAGGGCTCCTCCGGATCGGACATGCCGGCATCGATCTCTCTCAGGGAGGCAATAATGGCTTCAAAGCTCCGGCACCCCTTCCACCTCCTGCCGTCCGGTCCGAAACGGTCGAAATAGCCGATGTAGGGATACTGCCACACAACCCCTTCCATGATGTGGCAATGGGCTTCGATCAACCCGGGCATCAGCACCTTGTCCCTGAAACGGTTGTCCACATCGCATTCCCCCCAGCCTTTCAGCTCCTCGAGGCCGCCGACCGCAAGAATCCTTCCGTCACGCACCGCCACGGCCGTCCCTTCCGGTCGAGGCGGGCTCATGGTGATCACCTTTTTTGCCGTGAAAATAGTCGTTTTTGAATCCATGGAATCCCCCTTCCGCCGCGTCAGGGAACGTGGGCAGCACCCGGACGGTCTGCCTTTGCCCAAACAGGATTGAAACGCAATGATCCAGGCACCAGCGTATACATGGGATGCAATACCGTGTCAATGAACAGGGCCGATCGTTCTTTACAATACGCAGGCGCCATGATACTAAGCTGGGAGCATGAACACGCCTGTTTCCGTACCCTCTGGAATCTATCGATCGACCCTTGCGCTCATCGATCTGGATGCCGTCGCCGACAACCTTCGAGCCCTGCGCAGACTGTTGCCCCCTTCCGCGGCCGTCTGCGCGATCGTCAAGGCGAATGCGTACGGACACGGGGCCGTGCCGGTCAGCCGGGAACTCGAAGCCCGGGGTGTCGAAGCCTTCGGCGTGGCCACCATCGAGGAGGGCCTGGAGCTGCGCCGGGCCGGCATCGAGAGACCGATCCTCGTCCTGGGCGCCGGCCCCGCCGGGATCGAGGCGGCGCAGGAACACCGGCTCGCGCCGGTGGTCTACTCCCCGGCCATGGCGGAAAGGGTCTCGCACGCCGCACGCCGCATGAAGAAGCCTTTGTCTATCCATCTGAAGATCGACACCGGTATGGGCCGGCTCGGGCTGCTGATGGACGAGTGGCAGGACATCCTCCGGGACCTTGCTGAAAATCCATGGATCGACCTGGCGGGAATCGCCACCCATTTTTCATCCGCGGAGTCGGATGAGGCCTTCACCCGCGCCCAGCTCACCCGGTTCGAGGAGGCCGTCCGGCGGTCCGGGAATCTGGGGAACCCCTCGGCGGGGCGGATTCATGCCGCCAACAGCGCGGGGCTTCTCAACCTGCCCGAAAGCGTGTTCACCATGGTGCGGCCCGGCCTGCTCCTCTACGGCGCCTACCCGGACCCCGGCCTCCGGGCCAAGGTCACGGTCAGGCCCGCTATGACGTTCAAGACCCGCGTTCTGTACGTGAAATCGCTGCCCAAGGGGAGCCCGGTGAGCTATGGACGCACCTTTCATACGAAGCGCCCATCCCGCATAGCCACCCTTGCGGTCGGCTATGCGGACGGCTATCGGCGCGACCTGTCCAACAGGGGATGGGTGCTCATCCGGCGGCGGAAGGCGCCGGTCGTCGGCAATGTCACCATGGACCTGACCATGGTCGACGTAACCGACATCCCGGACGTCGTCGAGGAGGACGAGGCGATCCTGTTCGGCGCCGCGGAAGGAGACTGCCTCCCCGTGGAGGACCTGGCCGCAGCGATCGGAACGATCTCCTACGAGCTTCTTTGCGCGGTCAGCGGCCGGGTGCCCCGCGTCTACCTCCGCGGCGGACAGATCGTGGAACGGCCATGAAGAACGCATCCCGGACATCGAGCGCCTTTCTCGTCTTCCTGTTCCTTAACATGGCCTTCCTGTTCCAGGGCTGCATGGCGACCCGGCAGAGGACCGAACTCGGCCCCTTCTACTACCACCGGGAACTGCCCCGCCCGGAGGCTACCGAATCGGCCGTGCTCTGGCCCTTCTTCCAGACGTACCAGAGCCCGCGGATCAGCCAGTTCGCCTTCAGGCCCCTGTTCAACGTTCGGCGGGAAGATACGGGGCGGGACCTCCGGGGCCATATGTACGAGGTGCAGGCGCTCTGGCCTCTCTTCCTGTACCGGAGGACGGAAGGGCCCACGCGGTTGAGAATCCGCCTGCTGCCCGTCTTTTTCCACGAACGATTCCAGCACCCGAACGGCCCCGAGGAGGTCGACACCAAGCTGCTGCCCTTTTTCCTGACCGGTCATTCGCCCGAGGAGGGAGGCTATTTCGCCTTCTTCCCCTTCGGCGGAACCCTTCGCGGCTTTTTCGGCCGGGATCGAATCCGGTTCGCCCTCTTCCCCCTTTACGCGGACACGCAGAAGGGAGAAAACCGCTCCTGGCACTTCCTGTGGCCCTTCATCCGGTACAGCAAAGGGGGCGGGCGATCCTCCTTCCGCTTCTGGCCCCTCTTCGGCTGGAAGACCAGAGACAACTGGTACCGGAAGGTCTTCATCTTGTGGCCCTTTTTCGCCCGCGTCCGGCTGTATCTCGACACGGATCGGCCTACCGACTCCTGGTACTTTCTCCCCTTCTATGCAAAGCAGCGGACCCCCTTTGGCAAGATCGATTATTTCCTGTACCCTTTCTTCAGCTACCAGCGAAACGAGCGGGCCGGGAATCGATTCCAGGAATGGACCCTGCCCTGGCCCTTTGTGCAGATCACCCGCGGCGATCGAGAGTGGAGGAATTCCTTCTGGCCCTTCTGGGGGGAGCACAGGAAGCCCGACTACCGGAACCGCTTTCTCTTCTACCCGATCTACCGCTCTTTGCTGTACGGGGAGCCTGCCCGCTTGACCAGGCGGAGATATGTTCTTCCCCTGTACTGGGACTGGCGGGTAACCCACGACGGTGAATTTTCAGAGGGTCGCATCAAGGGATGGCCCTTCTTCGACTGGACCCGGCGGGCCGGGGAAGAAAGGCAATTTCGCGCCCTTTCGCCCCTCTGGTTCTGGCGCCCGGAGGGGAGCTTCGAGAGAAACTATTCCGATTTCTGGAAATTGTATCAGTACAGGCGCTGGCCGGACGGGCTCAGAGAACGAAAAATCCTGTGGTATCGGTGGTTCTCGGCCGCG
This sequence comes from bacterium, assembly GCA_015486285.1. GTDB lineage: Bacteria > Desulfobacterota > DSWW01 > DSWW01 > DSWW01 > S015-6. The sequence continues at coordinate 6,645 of WFRX01000302.1, read as the reverse complement.
CCGGAAGCAGCCGACCCGGGCAAGCGTTGAGTCCATGGCCGGGCGAACGGCAAACCAACCCATTCGGATCAGGAGGAGGTCCTGGTGGGCCCCATAACTCGGTTCGGACGTTGGATCTTCCTGCAGGTGGAGCACATGGGACGTCTTTTTGTCGTCCTGCTGGCCACCCTGTACTGGTTTCTGCGCCCCCCGTACCGCATCCACGAAACCTTCCTGCAGATGGAATATGTCGGGGTGGGATCTTTTTTCGTCATCTCGCTGACCGGAATCTTCACCGGCATGGTCCTCGCCCTTCAGACCTTCCATGCCTTCGTGTCCTTCAACGCGGAAAGCCTGGTCGGGGCGACGCTGGCCCTGAGCCTGACGCGGGAGCTGGGGCCGGTGTTGAGCGGGCTCATGGTGACCGCGCGCGCCGGGTCGGCCATGGCCGCCAAGCTGGGGACCATGCGGGTCACGGAACAGATCGACGCCCTCCAGACCATGGCGGTGGACCCGATCGAGTATCTTTTCGTACCCCGCATCACGGCGGCCTTGATCATGGTCCCCGTGCTGACCGTCTATTTCAATTTCCTCGGAATCGTGGGAGGCTATTTCGTCGGAGTGAACTACCTCGGCATCGCGCCGGGCCCCTTCATCAACTCGATCGTCAACCTTACGGACTACCAGGACCTGACAAATGGATTGATAAAATCGGGTTTTTTCGGTTTAATACTTTCTTTTATCAGTTGCTATAAAGGCTATACTGCGGGTGAAGGGGCGGAGGGTGTGGGGCAGGCTACCATGCAGGCGGTCGTGCTCTCTTCCGTACTGATCCTGACCGGCGATTATTTTCTGACCGACTGGCTCTTCTGAGTCGAGGGGATGCCTCTCCGGGTTCCCCGCTCCGGTGGAGGGCCGGGCAGGCAGCCCGGGGGAACACCTTGATCCAGATTCTCGATATCCACAAACGCTTCGGGGAACAAGAGGTTCTCAGGGGCGTTTCCCTGAACGTGCCGCGGGGCGAGATCATGGTGATCATCGGCGGCAGCGGCGCCGGCAAGACCGTTCTGCTCAAGCACCTGATCGGCTTGGTGAGGCCGGATCAAGGCCGCATCTTCGTCGAAGGCGTGGACATCTGCCGGCTTCGGCGCTGGGAATTGAAGGAAACGAGGAAAAAATTCGGCATGCTCTTCCAAGACGCCGCCCTCTTCGATTCCCTGACGGCCGCCGAGAATGTGGCCTTCCCGATACGGGAACATACACGGTTCAGCGATGCGGAGATCATGGACCGCGTACAAACCTTGCTGGCGGAGGTGGGACTTCACGGGATCGAAGACAAGTATCCCTCCGAGTTGAGCGGCGGGATGCGCAAACGGGTCGGCCTGGCCAGGGCGATGGCCCTGGAGCCTCAGATCGTCCTGTTCGACGAACCGACCACCGGTCTGGATCCGATCATGAGCGATGTGATCAACGAGCTGATCCTGAACACACAGAAAAAGTTCGGGATCACCTTCTTCATCATCAGCCACGACGTAAAGGGCGCCTTGAAAATCGCGCATCGGATCGCCATGCTGTACGAGGGGAGGATCGTGGAAGAAGGGACCCCCGAGGAGATCGCATCCAGCAGCAACCCGTTGGTGCGGCAATTCCTGTCCGGAAGCTCGGAAGGCCCGATTCACGTGATCTGATCCGGGAGGCCGCGGGTCAAGGGAACGAGGTGCGGGAACAAACAGGGCTTTTCCTGTTTCACTGTCGGCCTTGCGGCACGAACCGCATCAGGAAAGGGAACAACGGTTGCGTAAGTACACTACCGAATTCTGGGTCGGCTTGTTCACCCTGATATCGCTCCTGATCGCCCTGTACATGGTCTTCCGGACGGGCGATCTCCGCCTGGATCGGCATCCCGGATACAGGGTCGTGGTGGATTTTCCGGACGTGGCGGGCCTGGACCTGGGGGACACGGTCCGGGTGGCCGGGGTGGAGGTGGGCAAGGTGGAGTCGATCGGCCTGACCGGCGGTGTGGGGCGGGTCGTCCTCACGATCAATCAGCAGGTGGCCCTGTACGAGGACGCAACCGCCCAAGTGGAGACATACGGGCTGCTGGGGGATCGCTACGTCAGCATCGATCCGGGGCACTCGAACATGCCTCGTGTGGAGCCGGGCGGCAAGATCCATTCCGCCGTCTCGCCGGAGGCGCTCGATGCCCTGTTCGCCAAGCTGAATGAAGTGGCCGCCGACATCAAGGTGGTTACAACGACCCTGCGCAAGGTACTCGGCGGGGAAGAGGGCGAAACGGCTCTTCGCGCAATCCTGGAAAACTCCAGGGACCTGAGCAAGGAACTGGTGCAGACGGTTCGCCAGAACCAGGACGACTTCCGAAGGATCACGAAACAGGTTGCCTCCTTGACCGCTCAGATGAACGCCATGGTCGCCGAGAACCGCGACGCGATCCACAGAACCCTTTCCGCCATGCCGGAGACGCTGGAGAACACGCGCCGGATCACCGCGGATGCGCGCCGGCTCTTCGACGAACACTACGAGGACATCTCCGAGACCCTGAGCAACCTCCGGACGGCCTCGCTGCAGCTGGAGGCGTCCCTGAAGGCGATGGAACAGGTGTCGGGGCGGATCCGAGAGGGGGAAGGCACCCTCGGCAAGCTCGTCCAGGACGACGCCCTCTACGTAGAGGCCGAGAGCACCCTGAGAGAAATGAGGAACCTGATCGAAGATATGCGGGAACAGGCCCCCATCTCCGCCTTCATCGCCGTGGGCGGAGCGGCCATGTTCTAATTTCAAGGAATCAAGGAGAAACAATGAATATATTGGTGATAGGAGGGGGGGGCCGGGAGCACAGCCTCGCCTGGAAGATCCGGCAGAGCCCCAAGGTGGATCGGATCTATTGCGCGCCGGGCAACGCGGGCATCGAACAAATCGCCCAATGCGTCAAGGTCCCCGCGGACGACATTGACGAGCTTGCCCGCTTCGCCAAGAAGGAAAAGATCGACCTCACGGTCGTGGGACCCGAGCTCCCCCTCACCCTCGGAATCGTTGACGCCTTCCAGGAGGAGGGCCTGCGGATTTTCGGGCCGAGCAGGGACGCCGCCAGGCTGGAGGGCAGCAAGGCGTTCACCAAGGAACTCATGAAACAGAACGGCATCCCCTCCGCCTTTTTTTCCACCTTTACGGATGCCGAAGATGCAACGCGCTACATCCAGGAGGTGGGTGCGCCGATCGTGGTGAAGGCGGACGGCCTGTGCGGCGGCAAGGGTGTCATCGTCTGCAACACGGTGGAAGAGGCCCTGGACGCGGTGAACCTGATCATGATCAACGAAGCCTTCGGGGACGCGGGCCGCAAGATCGTTGTGGAGGAATGCCTTCAGGGGGAAGAGGCCTCCGTCCTGGTCTTCACGGACGGGCAACGCATCCTGCCCATGCCCTCCTCCCAAGACCACAAGGCGGTCTTCGACGGAGACAAGGGACCGAACACGGGGGGCATGGGCGCCTATTCGCCGGCCCCTGTCGTTACGAAGGCGCTGGAGGAGCAGATCCTCGAGACCATCATGAGACCCACCATACGGGCAATGGCCGAGCAGGGACATCCGTACCGCGGTCTCCTGTACGCCGGCCTGATGATCGAGGACGATACGGCCAAGGTGCTGGAATTCAACTGCCGCTTCGGCGACCCGGAGGCACAGCCTCTTCTGATGCGTCTGAAAAGCGATATCGTACCTGTTCTCGAGGCCATCGCGGATGGCGATCTCTCGGGCATCGAGCTGGAATGGGATCCGCGGGCCGCGGTTTGCGTGGTCATGGCCGCCAGGGGATACCCGAAGAGCTACAAGAAGGGCCTGGAGATCTCCGGACTCGAAAAGGCCGCTGAGATACCGGACACGGTCGTCTTTCACGCAGGAACGAAAAGCTCCGGCGGAAAGATCGTGACGAACGGAGGTCGCGTACTCGGCGTGACCAGCGCGGGCGATACGATTGCCGAGGCGATCGATCGGGCTTACAGCACAGTGGAATTGATTCAATGGGAGGGCGTTCACTACCGCAAGGACATCGGGATGAAGGCATTGGAACATCGTCCCCGAACGAGCGAGTGAGGCCACGCCCGTACGACCGCCTCAGCCTGTGAACATCCATCAAGAGGAACCGCCATGGCAACGGAAAAGCCCCTCGTAGGCATCCTGATGGGAAGCGACTCGGACAGGCCCGTCATGGAGGAAACGGGCCGGGCGCTCGATCAACTGGGCGTTCCATGGGAAATGCGGATCTCCTCCGCCCACAGGAGCCTGGCGAAGACCCTGGCCTATGTGCAGGGGGCGGACAAGCGGGGCATCGAGGTCATGATCGCCGGCGCCGGGTGGGCGGCCCACCTGGCCGGCCTCGTAGCGGCCGCCACCCCGCTGCCCGTCATCGGCGTTCCCATCGATTCCTCGGCCCTCCAGGGGCTCGACGCCCTGCTCTCGACGGTGCAGATGCCTCCCGGCGTACCCGTTGCCACGGTGGCCATCGGCAAGGGAGGTGCGCGGAACGCGGGGGTCCTGGCCGCACAGATTCTCGCCCTGAAACACCCCCGGATCCGGCGGAAGCTGCTCCAGTTCAAGAAAAAGCTGGCCCGGGATATCGACAGCAAAGACCGGGCCTTGCAGAAGGATCTGGAAACGTAGCCCATATCCGCCCTCCAGCACATGAGCGGGGTGCCAACCTGTGTCGGGGCTCCTTCCCATCGACCCACGCGACCCGGATCCGGAAGCGTTGAACCGCGTCGCTTCGATCCTCCGTCAGGGGGGCGTCGTCGCCTACCCGACGGAAACGGTTTACGGGCTCGGAGTGGATCCATTTCGGGAAGAAGCCCTTGCGCGGCTTTATGCGCTGAAGGGACGGCCCGCCGCCATGCCGGTATCCCTCCTCGTCAGGGATACAACCATGCTCGAAGCACTGGCGCAGGATCTTCTCGAACCGGCCAGGCTCCTCATCGAAGCCTTCCTGCCCGGGCCCCTGACCCTTGTCCTTGCCGCCCGGCCCGGCCTGCCCCCGGGCCTGACGGCCGGGACGGGAAAAATCGGGGTGAGGATTTCCTCCCATCCCCTGGCCGGACATCTCTTTGCCTGTTATCCCTCTCCGATCACCACAACGAGCGCCAACCCCACCGGAAGGCCGGAGGCCCGGGATGCGGGACGCGTCCTTTCGTATTTCCCGGAAGGGGTCGACTGCATCCTCGACGCCGGACCGCTGGCCGGCGGTCCGATCTCGACCGTGGTGGATGCGGCAGGGGAGACCCCGGTCATTCTGCGCGAGGGCGCCATCACGGCCGCACAGATTGCAGCGGTCGTGGAGCGGGCTCGCGTTCCGCGAAGGAGCCGAAATGGAATGGAAGGATATCGGTGAGTTCGGGTTCATCGAGCGGATCAAGGCGGGAACGCTGGTCAGGCCCGAAACCGTCATCAAAGGCATAGGAGACGATTGCGCGGTAGTGCGTTCCGCCTCCGACCGGGTCACCCTGCTCACAACCGATATGCTCGTAGGGGGTGTACACTTTCAGCTCAAAGACATGCCCCCTTACAAGCTTGGACGCAAGTCCATCGCGGTCAACCTGTCCGACATCGCGGCCATGGGCGGTACCCCCCAGGAGGCCCTCATTTCGATTGCCATCCCGGACACGGTTCCGGTCGAGGCCCTGGATGCTATCTATGAAGGCATGAAATCCATGACCCGGGAATTTGGGGTGAACCTGCTGGGAGGCGATACGACCGCCTCCCGACAACACCTGGTGATCAATGCCGTACTCGTGGGCGAGGCCCGGGAGGAAGAGGTCCTGTATCGGTCGGGGGCTGAACCCGGAGACGTCATCTTCCTGACGGGACCGGTCGGCGCCTCGGCGGCAGGGCTTGACTGCCTGCTGGCCGGGCGCTCCTTTGCCGGGCGAGATGCACTGCTGGATGCCCACTTCGACCCCTATCCCCATGTCCGGGCAGGCCGGATCATCGCGGGCCTCAGGGCCGCTCACGCGATGGTGGACATATCGGACGGCCTGGCCGGCGATCTGGGCCACATCTGCGCCGAATCAAGGGTCGGGGCCGTCATCGAAGAGGCCAGGATCCCCACCACCGACCTTTTCCGCGCCTACTGCGAGCGATTCGGGGTCGACGCCCTGCGTCTCGCGATCCATGTGGGGGAGGACTACGTCCTTCTCGCAACGGCCCCTGCGAAGGCCGCCGCCGCTCTGGGAAAGGCGCTCCAGGAAGGGGGGTGTGCGTTCCACCGGATCGGGGAGATCGTTCACGAACCCGGCATCCGCCTCCGTGCCCGGGACGGCACCACCCGCGAGATCGAGCCCGCCGGCTGGAACCATTTTACTGAGGGATCAGGGGCGGGGGAGACGGAGCCCGAGCCAATCGAGACGTGACAGGGAATCGCCCTCAGGGGGCTGTTGGAAAAGTGTTTCTCTCGCAGGCCGCTCAAAAATACCCAGATGCAAGGCTTGCGAAATCCTGTGGCACGAGGCGTACTTACCAGTACGTCGCAGTGCCGCAGGATGAGCGTAACGCAGCAGATGGGTGTTTTTCAGCGGCCTGCGAAGGCTTAGTCGCCAGCAGGTAATCCACCACGCCCGGGTCCGCCAGGGTCGTCGTATCGCCCAGCCGCTCCTTGTCCTCCTCGCCC
>WFRX01000301.1 GCA_015486285.1 bacterium | reverse complement strand
GGAGCCGACGGCAAGATCAATCCCGATGTGTCGACTCTGACGACCGCCCTGCGGTTGATCGAAGACGTGCAGGCGAGCTGCCGTCCGCAAGGCGGGGGATGGAATCGATAAACGTCTTATCCCCGGCCATCAGCTCAGCGGAGAGGTTATGGAGACCGGTCCCGGCTGAATCCGGGGGACGTTGCGGTCGTGGCCTAGGACCGCTTGCTTTCCGGTCCGGTCCGGTCTTCCCCATGGATCAACCGCCTGAGCGGGGGGAGGAACAGGAACAGCAGCGTCTCCTTGACCCACTGCAGATAGCGGGGGCCCCGGGGATCCAGTCCCAGAATGCCTGCATAGTAGGTAGCAGCGCCGATATAGTTGATGACCATTGTGTTGAAGCTTTCGGTGAACCTCCTGACCTCGGCGGCAGGGCCTCGCAAGTCCGCGACACGTCGGAAGGTCTCCCGGGTCCCGGCGAGCAGCCCCTGAATCTTCTCGTAACCGGGGATGATCGCCGCCCCGTCGGGCTGCACCAGGTTGAGGGCAACGATCCTGAGCGCCTCCGGATGTCTGGAGGTGAACGCGAGAAGGCGATCGATGTAGAGGGAGAGGCCGCGGTAAGCGCTCAACTCCCCGAGGCCTTCGAACCAAGCGGTATTGGCCTGGTAGTATTCGTCGGCAATGTCTTCGAGTACGGCCTCGAAGAGATCCGCCTTGGTGGGGAAGTAGTAGCTTATGAGGGGATGATCGATTCCCGCTGCGGCGCCCACCATGCGTATGCTTGCGGCGGAATACGGGTACTCGGCAAAGACCTCCTTGGCCGCTGCCAGGATCTTGTCCCGGGTGTCCCTCTTCGGGTTGGCTGTGCCGCCGGTGTCTCGAGCCGTTCGGCTGCTCCTCCCGGCCTTTTTCCTCTTGCTCCGTCCTTTCATGGAGGCAGTATAGTGTGCCCCTTGTGTTGTGTCAAGGATTCTTAACGATCGTTAAAAACCGTTTTCCGAAATTTCTTGACAACCATGCAGGCGCAGGCTAGTGTTTTAACATACGTAAAAATATCAGGTGCCCCCGGAGGAAATTATGAAGATCCTGAAAATCACCCTGATCGTGATCATCGTGCTCGGTATCACGGCCTGGCTCGGTCTGCCTCCCCTGTTCAGGGCGCTCGGCTTTCACCCGCACTATGCGGGGCCCCTGTACCGGCTTCCGGGCGGCAAGGCCCTCATCGTCACGACGAGCCACGACGAGTTGGGCGACGGCGGCAAGAAGACCGGGGTCTTCGGCTCCGAGTTGACCGCCCCGTATTACGCATTCCTTGACGGCGGTATGACCGTCGATGTGGCCAGCATCCAGGGCGGCGAAATCCCGATCGACCCGAGTTCGTTCCTCTGGTTCCTGGAAGCGCCCTCGGACAAGCGATACCACGCCGATCCCGTGCTTCAGGAAAAGGTGAAGCACTCCAAGAAGATCGATGACATCGACTTCACGAAGTACGACATCATCTTCTTGTCCGGCGGTTGGGGCGCGGCCTACGACCTGGGCACTTCCGCGACCCTCGGCCGGAAGATCACCGAGGCCTGGGCTGCTGGAAAGGTCGTCGGCGGCGTCTGCCATGGCCCGTTGGGCTTGCTGCCGGCGAAAGACGAAACGGGGGAGCCTCTCGTCAAGGGACGGCGCCTGACAGCGGTGACGAACAAGCAGGTCAAAGAGCTGGGAATCACCATGACCCCGCAGCACCCGGAGCGCGAACTTCGGGCCGCCGGCGCCCTCTACGAGAGCGAAACCGCATTTCAGGACATGTTCGCCGATCACGTCGTCGTGGACGGTCGGCTGGTGACGGGCCAGAACCAGAATGCCGGCGTGGAGGCGGCGGAGAAGATGATGCAGGCCGCGGGCGGCAGGCAGGGATGATCCGGGAAGGAGGAGAACCGTTATGCACACCCTGTTTCGAGGGCTCGTAGGGCTGATGGGGATCCTGTTTTCGTTGATCGGCCTCGGATTTCTTGTCGCTCCGGGCCGGCTGACCGTTCCGTTCGCGATCCAGCCGTCCTCCCTCGGGGGGATCGCGACCCTGAGAGGCGATCTGGGCGGACTCTTCCTCGGCATGGCCGCCTTTACTCTACTGGGCGCCCTGCCGTCAAAGAGCCGCTGGCTCCTGGTTCCCACGGTGTTCCTTGCGGCCGTCATCCTGGGGCGCATGGTCAATCTTTTCGCCGAGGGCGCGCCCGGGCCCGGCGCAGGGCCGCTTTTGCTGGAGATCGTCCTGGTTCTCGTGCTCATCGGTGCTCAGCGAACGCTGATTGACCGGGAAGAAACAGGGGAAAGGTAATTTCAAGTGCCGGCCTGCGCCGCGGGCAGGGACGAAGGCGAGGTCAAGCGAGGCCTGGACGACCTGCTCGCGAGGAGCCGCCTCGCCGGGCTGGGCAGGGTCTATGCCCTTCCGGAGATCCCCCTGCTGGTCAACATCCACCAGTTCCGGCTGAAGACCGAGCCCGAGGACATCGAGGCGGCCCGGCTCTACCAGCAGTTCTTCATCAGGGACGGCTTCTACAAGTATTACGAAAGCTCGGAGAAGGGGACGCCCTTGACCCGGGTCATTCCGGTGGAGGCCGCCGTGGAACACCGGCAGAAGATCCTGGACAGCGAAGAGGCCCCCCGGATTATCATCGACGAGGTGGACTTCCTGGCACTGACGCGCCAGGAGGCGCTTGTCTCATTTTCCTTCGAGCAGGTGAAGGATCTCGGGGAGAATCATCTCGAGGAACTCGGATGGGCCAACGATCCTGAACGCATAACCGCCCCTTCTCCGAGGTCTTCCAAAGTCCTTCTTGTCGCCGGTGACCAGGAAATCCACATTGGCCTTCAACGCCGAGGCAAGAACGGGGACGTCTTTCGCCGCGATGTGCCCTTCCAGAGATTTGACTTCCTTCGAAGAGGGAAGCGGAGTGATTTCGAGATTGAGGAGGGGAAGGTACTGACGATATCGGGGAAGGACCTCCGGCATCTTCTTCTCGAGGTTCCGTTCGATTTCCATGATGTTGAATTCCCCGGTCACGCCGGTGAGCACGGGCAGGTCGAGGCTGAGCAGATCAAGGATGATGCGAGGCGAGCCCCGATCCGAAAAGAGTCCGGACAGGACCACGTTCGAGTCAAGGAAGATCCTAACCTTTCTTTCTTCCATAGGATTCCTTGGTGAGGGCTGCCCTCTCTTCCTTGAGACCCGCAAGCAGCTCTTCAATGGAAAGGCCGGACGCTTTCAACACCTTCTTGATCTCCCTTCTCGCTTCGTCCAGCTTGAGCCTCTTGGGAGTGATAATCAGAGAGTCCCCCACGGGGATAATGGAAACCACTTGTCCTTCATCCAGTTGGCTCATCTCTCTGATCTTTTTCGGGATGGTCAACTGCCCGCGGGCCTTGATTTCCGCAACGGACACCTTTGCAGAGCCCATGAAATGCCTCCGGAATCAGTTATTTCTGATTTCAGAATATCATAATTCTGAAATTATATCCAGGGCGCTGCTTATCCTTTTTTCACTGACAGCTCTTGTAGTCGTTTGGCTTTTGCGTTTGGTAGCCCGAGGTGCAGAGCAATGGGGTTGTTGTGTCGGCCACGTGCGAACGGGGCCCGGCAGGGACCGGTTCAGGGCTGTCCCGGGGGAAGGGCTTTTCGTGGAGGCTCGTATCGGCTCGCGTAAATCGCGTCGTGATACAGCGGCTGGCCGTAAAGGGACATTCCATATTCGCGAATCGTTTTCTGCGCCCCTTCCGATGCCAGGAAATCGATGAATCTCGAAGCATACGGTTCTCCGTCCGTAGAGGCCTCCGGCTGGCAAAGTGCATGATAAACATTGACAAGAGCAGGATCCCCTTTAAACAATACTGCGATGTTATGAAGGGCGCCTCCGGCTGCAACCCAGGTGCTGCTGTCCACCATGAAATACCCCCTCTCCTGGTTCGCCTTTTTCAGGGTAGCCAGCATAAAATCCCGGGTAATCATGTACCATTTTCCGGAAGGCCGAATCCCAGCCTTGCTCCAGATGGACATCTCTTTCTTGTGTGTGCCCGAATTGTCGCCTCGAGACAGAAACAGAGACCTGCTTTTCGCGATTTTTGAGTACGCTTCCACGGCGGATTTTGCCTTTGCGATTCCCGCCGGATCATCTTTCGGACCGACGATAAAGAATTCATTCGATCCGATCAGGGTCCGCTTTCCCGCCCAACCCGCAGCCACCGCTTTTCGTTCAGCAGACGGGGCATGCACCATGATCACATCGGCCTCTTTGCGCTGCAGCAGCCTCAAGGATTTCCCCGATCCCGCCTTTTGCCAGCATATCGAGGTAGGGTGCCTTGCGTTGAATTGATCGGCCAGCACCCGAAGAAGCCCCAGTTCGCCCGGACTTCCCGTAGCCACGGTGAAGCGATGCGGCCCTTTTCCATAGATGGCCTTACATGGCTCCCCTGCAAAAGACAGGGATACCGAGACCGCAACCCCTGCCGCGATCAGCCCACAAATCCCGATTCCAAAGCGCTTCGTTATGCTCATCGCGATCTCTCCCTTTTCATGACGACATCCGGCCCTTGTGTGCCGGCGGCTTTACGGATCATGAGTCCTGTGCTTGGCTCAGGCAACGAAAATCGGAAGAAGTGCTCGTGCCCCTTTTGCTTCCATGCCCATTCAGTCGCCTTCCTCCATAACACCGCAACGGATGCCATTCCAGGTAGGTAAGGCAGAGATTGCAGGATATGCATTTCGAAGGGTGGCGACGGTTTTCCCGAATCCTTTTCGGGAAGAATGGCTCGGCGATCAGGGGACGACACAGGGAAATCAGATCCGCGTCACCGTTTCGGATGATTCTTTCCATATCCTCAGGATTCCTCAACCCTCCAACGAGCATGATGGGGATGTCTACCGCTTGCTTGACCGCCTTTGTATTTTCCAGGTTGAACAGCTCTGTAAAAGGTAGCACACCGAACATCCTGTTCCCCCAGCGCCTCATCAGAAAACGCATGGCACGATTCATGTTGTTTTTGTAGACGGCCCATTCGAGGAAAACGTCCATCGGAAGCTCCCCTCTGATCATTGAGAACCCGTCCGCATAGACGCCGCAGCTCACCTCGAGGGAATCGAACCCCATTTTTCCCATTTTTCGCGCCATGAGGATGCCTTCGTCCGGCTTCAGCCCTTTCCTCAGGCTGTCCTCAGCGCTCACCTTAGCCAGGATCGGGTAATCGTCCCCGACCACACGGCGGCATCGCCCGTACAGCTCTTTGATGAAACGCATCCGGTTCTCGAGAGACCCTCCCCACCGGTCCCTCCTCCGGTTCAGGAACGGGCTTTGGAACTGATTGGGAAGATATCCGTGCCCGAGCTGTATCTGTACGGCATCGAATCCGCTCTCCCTGACTCTTCCACACGCCTGGGCATAGGCACCGAGGGCCCGATCGATGTCTTCTTCGGTCATCTCCCGGGGCTTAGAGAGCAGAGCGCGGTCGTAGACCGCGGACGGCGCCACAGGCTTCATGCCTGTCGTCTCTTCACGTGTCTGTCTGCCTGCATGGGTGATTTGCATGGCGATCTTTGCGCCGTGGTCGTGTACATGGGACACCAGCTCCCGGTACTGCGGGATGAGCCCATCGTGATGAATGCCCAGCATACCGCTTACGCTGCTTCGGCCTTCCTGCGAGACGAAGGCCATGCCGGTAATGATCAGGCCGACTTCACCTCTTGCCAGCTTCTCGTAGCACTTCTTCAGGGCCGGCCCCGGCCGCCCGTTTTCGTCCGCCATCGCTTCGTGTGTTGACGAACGGACAAACCGATTTTTGATTTCCATGGAACCGATACGAATCGGGTCGAAGAGGCCCGGCATGTGTTGGTCTCCTTCAGAGTCCTTGATCTTCCTCATAGACGATATTAGGAAGCCGCCGGATCATGCCGTCTTCCTCACGGGATATACCATATGGGCGAGGACCAGGCGCGTTCCTGTATGGTTTTCTTCAGATCGGGCCTGGGCTCGACGCCTGCCCTCACGGCATCCCAGGTGGACCATCTACAGGTCGGATTTTCCAGCACACGGACATAGTAGAAGGCCCGGCGGGCGGCATCAAAATCCGGATCGGTCCACAGGGCTTTCATCTGCGTATCCCCCACATCGGCGGTGATGGAGCAGTCCGCGAGATTCACCCTTGCGCCGTTATCAGGGCAGCGATGGGTCGCCGGATCCACTGCAAGGCCATCGGAACAGACAACATCGTAGACCGCCTCCCTTGGGGTCCCATGGTCGATCCAGCCTTTGACGATCTGCAGTCGCTGCAGGGGCGCACTGCGGGGGTCGCGCAAGGCCGAGACAAGAAACTTCGGTGTCTTGCCCTCCTGGGCGAGCAGATCACTTCCCATGGGCACACCGCCCGCGTACGCTTTTGCCACCATATCTACGTTGTCGATGATGTTGTCGTCGAAATCAAAACCGGCGAAAAACCGAACCCGAATCCTTGGCCCGGAAGTGGCAAAGGTTTCTTTTCTGCGCAAAGCATTGTAGATTGCATCCCTCGTATTTTCCTCCGCCCAGACACCGGCAAGACCGGCGGAGCCGAAGGTTTCGCTGGCGCCTTTGGTATAGTCCACGCCATTCAGTCTGGCCAGGTAGGCGCCGTCGCCCACCTTTCGGAACAGCCAGGCTCGTGCTTTAGGTATGGGTACGGAGCCCCGCAGCTCACCTGTGCTGTCCAAAAGGCCCAACTTTCCAAAATAGTTGGATTCGTCATCGGAAGTCGCACCCGTGTGGGTGTCGCTGGAACCGATAAAACCGAATTTGTATGGGTTGATGCCGATCTTCTCCTCCATTGCCAGACCGCGCTGAAGCGCGTTGCGGACATAGCTTCCCAGGGGCGCACTGGGAAGCTGAGTCCCTATTCGATATGGCATGATTTCAAAATCGGCCCACTCATCATTCGGCGACAGCACGGGACAGGTTTCGGAGCACCCCTTGATTTGCGTTATTTCAACCAGGGGTTCATTTCGCATCCTTTGATCCGCGTATTTATCATCCATGGGATTGCCGGCCCAATCAACCAGCTTGAACATCTGTCCGTTGGAACCATTGGCATTATGAGGGATAGCCAGGCTCTCAATGCCCTGCTCACGCAGACCATCCATCCAGTCCCAGAGCCCCTCCGGGTTTTGGGAATGAAATCGGGAAAAGGGGACCGCCGGGATCTTGTCCCCTCCCTTGAAGAAGACATTACGGTGAAGATTCCCCTGATCATTTGAAGAGGAGGTGTATTCGAAAGCGATGAATGTAGTAAATGTACCGGGGGCATTGTATTTTTCAGCCGCCTTGATGATATCCAGCCACGCGGAACGGGTAATATCCAGCACCATTTTCCTGTCAATGGTACCCGCCCGGATACCCTGAACGGTTTCTGGGATAATTGTATGAAAAATCTTAACGCGTTTGAAAACATCGTAACTTCCAAAAATGTCCTGAACGATTCTTGGGAGATACCCTAAAAGGGAATTTTTCGGGGCATTCAGGTTGTGGAGAGGCTTATAGGGCGCGAGCTTTGAAATATTTGTGGAAGTGTCAGCCGCCGCCGGAACCATGCCGAGGAACATGGCATGATCCGTGACGGCGAAAAAATCAAGCGGTTCCTTCAGTTGAACGTAAAATCCGGCCGGATGCCTGATGGCTTCGCCCTTGGCATAACGATATGCGTCATAAGGCGTGGCCAATGTGCCAAAGATAAAGGCGTCAAAGGAATAGGTCGTATGAACATGCATATCGCCGAAATAGGCCTGTCGTAAAGGATTGGGCTTTGGAAGGCCGGTCTTTGTTTCTTTAGGTATGAAGCCGGAGACATCGACCGTTTCATCTCCCATAGTCAATATGGAGTTGGGAAGAGCCGCCTGTGCTGTTTCAGATTCTTCCGTATCCGCGGTCTTTCTATCGGGATTTTCATGATTGCCGCAGCTGATCAACCCTGTAAGCAAGCCAATGATGAGTAGATTGCGTATCTGCTTATTCATGAAAATCGCCCCCCCTTATTGGAATGAGTGAATTGTATAATGTTCCATGGGTAAATCAAGAACCCTGTTGGAGGCCCGAAAAGGGCTGGTCAAGGCATCTCCTGAGGTACGTCCGAGGGCAAAGGCTGTGTGAACGGTTGTTCACATTCGAGGCCGCCGGTCCTCTCCCCGGTCCGTCCTCCCGCATCAACTTGCCTCCGGCACAAACACCCCGTCGGGAGGGCCGTCCGACCGTGTGCCGTAACCCTGCCCCCTTCCCCTGGCACGCCGTTTGCCCGGGGTCTGTCCCCAAAGGCCGTTTCACCCCCGTTCACCCTTTTCCTGCTACCCCGGAGCCATGGCCGACCCGTGCCCGGTCTACCGGCCCCGAAAACCGCATCTGACCCCCTTCTACCAGTGTGTGCAGGATCACTACGAGGCACTGGAACCGTTCTGGTCCGAGCGGTTCGAGAAGCGTTACGGTTTCTGGCGGCCGTATCTCAAGGAGGTCATGGTCCGCTATCTCTCCTGTGGAGACCCCCACGGGGGCTTTGCCAGG
>WFRX01000300.1 GCA_015486285.1 bacterium | reverse complement strand
TCTTTGCGCAGCCCTTTTTCCCCTGGATGCAGCTTGCACTCGCCACACCCGTGGTCATCTGGTGTGGAAGGCCATTCTTTGAGAGGGCCTGGCAGTCGTTGCTGACACGCCGGTTCAACATGTTCACCTTGATCGGAATCGGTATCGGATCCGCATACCTCTACAGCGTCGCAGCGATGCTCTTCCCCTGGGCGTTCCCGGAGTCGTTTCACGCCCAAGACGGCTCTGTACCGGTCTATTTCGAGGCTGCGGCCGTGATTACCGTACTCGTTTTGCTCGGCCAGGTCTTGGAACTCCGGGCCCGCAGCCGTACGAGCACGGCCATCAAGGCCCTACTCGGGCTTGCCCCCAAGACGGCGAGGATTCTTCGGGAAGATGGAACCGAAGAGGACATCCCCCTCGAACAGGTCGCTCCCGGAGATCGCCTGCGGGTGCGTCCGGGGGAGAAGATCCCCGTTGACGGGGTTGTATTGGAAGGACAAGGCTCTGTCGATGAGTCGATGATCACAGGCGAACCGCTTCCCGCGGGAAAAGGCCCGGGAGATCCCCTTACGGGCGCCACCATCAACGGCACAGGCAGCCTGGTGATGCGGGCCGAGCGCGTGGGCAGCGAGACGCTCCTCGCGCAGATCGTCCGGATGGTGAGTGAAGCCCAGCGGAGCCGGGCGCCCATCCAGCGGCTGGCCGATGTCGTTTCGGCCTATTTCGTGCCGGCGGTTCTCGGCGCCTCTGTTGTGACCTTTGTCATCTGGGCCCTTTATGGGCCGCGGCCGGCCATGGCGTATGCCCTCGTGAATGCCGTGGCCGTTCTCATTATCGCATGTCCCTGTGCCCTGGGACTGGCCACGCCCATGTCGATTATGGTGGGGACGGGTCGTGGCGCCACCGCCGGGGTCCTTTTCAAAAACGCCGAGGCGCTTGAAACCTTTGAGAAGGTAGACACCCTGGTTGTCGACAAGACAGGAACATTGACCGAAGGCAAGCCCCGGTTGATCGGTATCCACCCTTTTGGAGATTGGGGAGAAAGAAAACTGCTGCAACTGGCCGGCAGCCTCGAGAGCGCAAGTGAACACCCACTGGCGGCCGCGGTCGTCTCAGCCGCGAAGGACGAGGGAATGCCTCTGTCCCTGCGAACAGAGAGTTTTCATTCGCTGACCGGGAAAGGGGTAACCGGAGCCGTCGGCGACCATTCCGTCGCCCTTGGAAATCTCGCTCTCCTGAAGGAAATCGGCGTGGAAGACGAGACATTGGCCGAACGGGCCGAAGCCTTTCGCCAGGACGGCCATACGGTCCTGTTCCTGGCCGTGGATGGGGCTCCCGCCGGACTGCTGACGATCGGAGACCCGATCAAGGCCTCTACCGCCGAGGCCGTTCGGACATTGGAGCAAGAGGGGATTCACATCGTCATGTTGACCGGCGACAGCCGAACGACAGCCCGTGCAGTGGCGCGAAAACTCGGCATTGAGGACGTCGAGGCCGAGGTACTCCCGGATCAGAAGGCGAATGTCGTAAAACAGTTGCAGGAGGAAGGCCGGGTGGTCGCTATGGCCGGCGACGGCGTCAATGACGCGCCGGCCCTTGCCCAGGCCCATGTGGGCATCGCCATGGGAACCGGAACGGACATAGCCATGGAGAGTGCTGCTGTGACCCTGGTGAAGGGGGACCTGCGGGGCATCGACCGGGCCCGCAGGCTCAGCAAGGCCACCATGAGGAACATCCGTCAGAATCTCTTCTTCGCCTTCTTTTACAATGCCCTCGGCGTGCCCCTCGCCGCGGGCGTCCTCTACCCTTTCTTTGGCCTTCTCCTGAGCCCCATGATCGCGAGCGCCGCCATGAGCTTTAGTTCGGTCTCGGTGATCGGCAACGCCCTCAGGCTGAGGCGGGTGGAAATATGAGTTTGGTGCGTCAGGAGGCTTACCGCCGGATCATGGCTCTCCGGAGGAGCGTATGACTCATTTCGACGTCATCGTTATCGGCTGTGGGCCGGCAGGTGAGCGGGCCGCGATTTATGCTGCCCGTGCGGGAAAGCGTGTAGCCGTGATCGAACGCCACGCTGTACTTGGCGGCACGCGGGTAAACTGGGGCACCATTCCGAGCAAGACGCTGCGGGAGAGCGCATTGCTGGTGCGCGGCCTGTCCAGAGGCCGCGTTTACGGAATCCAATGCGGTCTTGAACATCCCCTCACCATCGCCGACCTGATGCGCCACGAGCAGGCTGTGGTGCAAAGAGAGTTGGAACTGACGAACGAGGCTTTTTCCAGGTACCGGATACAGGTATTTCATGGCCAGGCAAGGTTCGCTGATCCGAACACGGTTTCTATTATTGGAAGCGAAGGGCAGATTCGTATGCGGCTTTGTGCGGAAACGATCGTGATCGCGACCGGTGCCAGCCCAAACCGGCCCGTCGATGTGCCCTTCGACGGCGAGGTTGTCTTTGACAGCAACAGCATCCTGTCTCTCAAGAAGATTCCCCACTCCGCGGTGGTCTTGGGAGCGGGAGTGATCGGTGTGGAATACACCTCCATCCTGGCCGCCCTCGGGATTGAAATCACCCTGGTCGATACGCGAAAAGATCTCTTGCCCTACCTGGATCGCGAGATTGCGGAAATCTTACAGCGGGAAATGTGTCGAGACAAGGTCGTACTTCTGCACGACGATCACTATGAACGAGTGGAACGGATCGCGGGCAATCCGCCGGCGGTCAGGTGCTTGACTCGCCAAGGGAACGTGCTGGAGGCCGATGTCATGCTCTACTGCGTAGGGCGGGACGGGAATACGGGGGACCTGGGGCTGGAGGCGGTTGGGATCGAGCCTGACAGCCGGGGTCTGGTGGAGGTCAACGAGTTTTATCAGACCGCGCAGCCACACATTTATGCAGTCGGCGACGTCATTGGCTACCCGGCACTGGTGAGCACCTCCATGGAACAGGGACGCCGGGCAATGCGACATGCCTTTGATCTTCCGGGCCTAACAACCGTCAAGGAGGCGCTCCCGTTTGCAATCTATTCGATTCCCGAGGTGAGCTATGTCGGTGACGCTGAGCACACGCTTCAAGAGAAGGGGGAGCGCTATGTTGTGGGGCGTGGGAGATATGCACTCAACCCGCGTGGGCAGATCCTAGGCGATACAGGTGGGTTGCTGAAGCTCCTGTTCGATTCGGAATCCATGAGGCTCCTCGGCGTGCATGCAGTCGGAACGCACGCTTGCGAGATCATTCATACCGGCCAGGCCTATTTTCGTATGAAGGCAACCGCTAGGGATATTGCAAGCGCGATATTCAACTATCCCAGCCTTTCTGACCTATTCAGACATGCGGCGCTCGAGGCCCTTGGCCGTTCCAGGTTGCACAGAGAAGGTAAGCATTCTTGAAATTCGCATCACGGATGGGAACCCAGGCATTGTGAGCCGCCAAGAAAGGAGGAACCTGACGATGATGGATCAAATCAGAAAGTTCATGCAGGGGTTTTGGCTCTCAGCCGTGTTGGTTCTCGGCCTTTGGGGCTGTGGGATGGGGCACGAAGGCATAGAGGAAACAGGAACCGATGCCTTTGGAAGGCCGGACTGAAGGCGGAAGACCGGCAGGCGATTCGTAGCGAGTATGCTCCATAGGAAATCTGTTGCCGCCGAGGGGCTTGAGTGCCGCATGTCCGCAGGTCGGAAAGGTTGAAAGAGTTGAATCTCGTGCTTGCAATATCCTCCTGCATGCACGCCAAAGGGAGTGGAAGAATGACCAACGAAGCGCGAGCGATGACTTTGGATGCGAACAAGAGGAATCAAGGGATCTGTCCGCAGGCAGTGCGCGCGAAGAATACGCGCAGGGCCGTCTCTTTGGATGAGGGCCTCCTGGGGCTGTTGAAACGCAGGGACCCGAGGGCGGCGAGTCTCCTGGTGAAAAGATACCGCGACCGGTTGTTTTCAATCGCGGCCCGGATCTGTAAGGATCCGGCCGATGCGGAGGAAGTGCTGCAGGATGTATACATGATCGTGCTGAAAAACATCGATCGGTTTCAGGAGAAATCCGCCTTGGGGACCTGGCTGCATCGAATCACCGTAAACACGTCCCTGATGAAGCTCAGGGGCCGGAGACGATGGAGAGAATGCACCGTATTCGTGGAAGATGTTGAGGCGGTTGAGATGCGCCTTGAGAGCGAAGGGGCCACTGGCCCGCGTCAGCACGAGAGGTCCCCAGAAGATATCCTGATGAGCATGGAGTGCTGTGAACGGATTCTCAAAGAGGTGGACGGTCTCCCCGAATTCTACAGAAGCGTTCTAGAGATGAGGGTGCTGGGCCTGTCAACAAGGGAAACGAGCAGGGTATTGAACGCGAGCCCCGCCGCGGTCAAGTCCCGTCTGCACCGCTGCCGGTCTATGATGAGAAAGAGACTTGAGCCGCATCTCGCATTTTGATCTATACAGGCACGTCCCACACGGTGCCTCGTAGGCAAGCAGGAAGGCTTAGACATCTACATTCCAAGGTCATTTATGAAGCATAGCGCGGCAGCCGGATGGTGACCCGCGTTCCAACTCCCGGTCTGCTTTCCAGGCTCAGTTCGCCGCCATGTGCCCGGACGATCTTCTGGACGATCGTAAGGCCCAATCCGCTGCCCTCCTCCTTGGTCGTATAAAAAGAGTCGAAGATCTTGTCCATGGCGTCCGCGGGGATTCCTGTTCCCGTGTCCTCAACCGTGATGATCACCCCTGCCTGCTTCTCCCCTTCCGCCGCTTCAGATGCGTTTCGGGCTATATCCGTCCACTCCGAGGTAACCGTAAGCAGCCCGCCGTCCGGCATGGCCTGGATGCCATTGATGATTACGTTGAGAAGGGCCTGCTGGATCTTGTCCGAATCCAGGTGCATGTCTTCCACATTCGGGGAAAGCTCTTGTGCAATGCGAATGCCCGCCTGTTCCGCCTCCGGCTGCGTCAGGGTGAGGATGGTTTCAACCAGTTCATTCGGGTGACAGATTTGCCGCGAGAGCCTCTCATGGCTCCTGAATCGAAGCACGTTCCGGATGGTCCTGTCCAGCCGGTCGATTTCCCGGATCAGAATCTCCAGAAAGGTATATTTTTCATGACCGGGGTCGATCTCGTCCTTGAGAATTTCGACGGCTCCCTTGATGGAGCCCAAGGGATTCATGAATTCATGGGCAACCGTGGCGCTCAACTCCCCGAGGGCCGCCACCTTTTCCGCGCGGCGAAGCTGTCTCTCCGCGATGGAGAGGCGTGCCCCGCGGTGCTCGAGCTCCTCATAGGCCCTTTCCAGTTCGGCGGCTGTCCTTTGATAACGGTTTTTCTCATGGTTCACCCTTTCCGCAAGGAGGCCCGTTACGGCTCCCACGATGTTGAAGAGCACGATTTCGAGGTATTTTTCCAACCCGAGGAAGGGGCCGACATTCCATTGGTAGAGGATGTGAGGGGCATAGAGGACGCTGGAAAGCAAGGAGGCCCCGAGGCCGCCCCGCACCCCGAACCACAATGCGCCCATGAAGATAGGCAGGTAATACAGCCTTCGGTAGATGTCGTGGTACAGTTGAAACCGGGTGTCGGTAAGATAATGCGCCAGACTGATGAGCACGATCGATAGGACGATCAGTGCTGAGCGAAACCCCGGTTGCGCGGGATGCAGCCCGCCCTGTTTTCCCCGATTTCCCATCATCACCGCCCGGTTCATGACCATGGAAGGAATGGTTGCAACGATTCAGCATATCCAAACGGAACGGACTTTTCAAAAGAACCGGCTACACCGATTGCATGTGCAGAATAATGCGCAGACAGGCTGAAGAATATTCTCCACTGCTTGTGTCTGTTCTGTTGCCGCCGCGTTCAGTCCATTTTCCTTCAACGTTTTTGTTTGTTGAATCAACAGGTTGGTGGCCTCCCTGTGCGGAAGTAAGAATGGCACGGCTCGTGCTAACCTTACCTGCAGAAGAGATGGTGAAGGCGGGCGAGCGGGGTGCGGCGGGGATGAGGCCCCCGGCGGATAAAACAAGGCAGACGAAGCCAGAAAGGGGTATGGAGATGAATACAAAAAAGACCACGAGATTCTGTGTTAGATCCGGTTTATCACTTCTGTTGCTGCTCTTCGTTTATGGGGGGACGGCCCTCGCGGACCCTGCGGGACATCCGCAAAGGCTTTGTCCCGTACTGGGAGGCGAAATCGATCCATCGGCCTACGTGGACTACGAAGGGAAACGCGTATACTTCTGCTGCGCGGGATGCAAAGAAACCTTCCTGAGAGCCCCTGACAAATATATGAAGGACATGGAGACGGAGGGGGTCGTCCTGGAGTCTTCGCCATCGCCCAAGTCCGGAAAGAAGCATGGGCGCATGGACGGTCGGGACGCACACCACGTGGGCATGGGGTCGGGACACCACGGCATGCATGGCGGAACCATGCGTTAGCCGAGCCAAGCCGATCATAGCCGGCCCCCTTTCGATTTTTCTTGTAGGCATGACGGGAAATGGGGTATGTAGATGGATGTCTCGACCGGCGACTACGAAAATTTCCCATATGACGAGAGGGAGGATCCGGGAAACATGCTGAGCAGAGCGCAAAGGAAGCGAAAACAATGGTTGTTGATGTTGTTCGGCCTGACGGTCATCTTGCCTCTCCTCTTCCCGCAAACAGATGCGGCGGACGCATCTTCCTCTTCTACCGAGCGGCCGGGGATCCGGGAGGCCGGCCGTCAATGGGACTCGAAGACTCCCAAAGAGATGGAGGCCCCGGTACGCTCCGATCTGGGCGTCGCCCGCCTTCAAATCGAGAAATCGTGGAGGGACTACAAGCGGATCCCCGGCCTGTTCATGGAGATGGCCCAAGAGCCGGAGCGGTTCTTCTCCCTGGAGACCCCGGACCTCAGAGGGCTTGCGAAAAACGCCCTCCGGAACAATCCCGAACTGAAGGAGGCCGAAGCGGCGTGGAAGGCGTCCTTGAAAAAGGCGCGTATAGTCTCCTCCTTGCCGGATCCGGTCCTGGCCGCAACAGCCTTCATTAACAGCGTGGAGACGCGTGTCGGCCCCCAGGAGGCGGTCCTCACCTTCACGCAGCAACTCCCCTGGTTTGGAAAGCTCTCCGCCGCGGGGCAAGCCGCCCTGGAACAGGCCCTGGAGAAGGCATGGATGTGGCGCAGCCTCGAGCGGGAAACGATTCTGAATGTCAAGAAGACCTATTACGACCTTGTGTATCTCAACGAAGCATTGAAAATCACCGCCCAGGACATTTCCACCCTGCACAGATACGAAGCGATTGCCCTGACCCGCTACGAAACGGGAAAAGGGATCCAACAGAATGTGGTGAAGGTCCAGAGCGAGATCAGCAGGCTCAATGAGCGGCGCCTCGTACTGCTCCGGCAGCGGGATGTTGCGCGAAGGGAACTTGCGAGGCTGGTGGGCAGCCCGCTCGGACACATGGATCTCACCTTCGAGGGGCTGGCCCTGCCGGTCCCCCATGTTCGACTCGATGATTTGTACGCAAAGGTCCGGGGTAACCGGGAGGAACTTCAGGCCGGGCTTCACGCTGTCCGCTCGAGGCGTCAGGCAGTGAGGCTGGCGAAAAAACAGTACTGGCCCGACTTGAAGCTCGGGCTCAACTACGTCCTGGTGGGCGATCGGAAGGATCCGGCGGGGATTCTC
>WFRX01000299.1 GCA_015486285.1 bacterium | reverse complement strand
GTGGATGACAGGGGGATACAGCCCTACTCAGACACGAAAAGGCATCGGCGGGAGGGCGAAATCGGATACGGGCGGGAACTCAATCGGTCCGGCCATCGACCGGCAGACCAGGGGGAGGGCAACGGGGCTCCGGGGAAGGTGTCGGCGCTCCCGCTGCGGGGGCTTCGGCGCCGGTCCGGCGCCCGGTTTGCTCCCGGAGAAGCTCCTGGGGTTCCAGGATCAGGGCCAGGTCGCCTCCCAGGACCGCCATCCCCCAGATGCCGAACATCTTGATCCCGGAGGGGCGGGATGCAGGGAAGCGGAAGACCGATCGCTGAATGGGAATCTTGTAGATTTGCCCGATCAGGTCCACCGAGATCCCGTAGTTTTCCGTGGTGCCCGCCAGGACGATGATCTCCTGGGGACAGCGGACAGGCCTCCCTCCGAAATCCAGGAGCTTGTCAAGGGAATAGACACGGACCTCGTCGTCGTGGAAGGGCACGACCTGCGGGGGCTCCTTCAGGCTTGCAGGCAAGGTGATGACTCCCAGCACCTGGTCGACGTCAAGACAAAAACTCCTGCCTGCCGTCTCGAAACGCAGGACCTCGATATGGCGGTTCAGGGTACTCAAGGCTCCGAATCCTCCCTGGTATGAATTCAGCGGACAAGAAGGTGCAAGTCCTGTACCAGCCGGGCCTGTTTTTCCGGCCGGGGAGATCATGGAGGAAGATGTATACATATCAGCATGTTGAGGCTTCCGAGGCACGGGAAAAGCCTGTTCGTGCAGGAGGCCGGGGCGCGAATTTTTTCTCGCCCGCTAAAAAGTTCATAGCGGCCGAAGGAACGGCGGCACAGCTTCGCGGCTTCAATAGGCGGAGATTTCGAACTGCTCGATATGGAAATCGTAGCGGGTCTTGATCAGGATCTTCTTGTCGCACGTCCGCTCGAGCCCCTCGAGCCCCTCGTGTTCCTGGGAGTAGATGAGGCTGGCGATATCCGGGTGGAGGTTCAGCACGATCTTCTGCCCCTGGATGCCGGGACACTCGCGGCGGATCTGCCGGAAGATTTCATAGCAGATCGTCCGGCGGGATTTCACATAGCCCTTGCCCTCGCAATACGCGCATGGCTCGCAGAGGGTCCTCAGGATGCTCTCCCTCGTCCGTTTGCGGGTCATTTCCACCAGGCCCAGCTCGGAGATCTTCAGGATATTGGTCTGCGCGCGGTCGGACTTCAATGCCTCCGCCAGGGCCTGGAAGACGTCTTCCCGGTTTTCCTTCTTCTCCATGTCGATGAAGTCGATGATGATGATGCCCCCGATATTCCGAAGCCGGATCTGGTAGACGATCTCCTTGACCGCCTCGAGGTTGGTCTTCAGGATGGTGTCCTCCAGGTTTCTCTGCCCGACGAACTTCCCCGTATTCACGTCGATTGCGGTCAGGGCCTCGGTTTCGTCAATAACGATGTATCCGCCCGACTTGAGCCATACCTTTCTCCGGAGGGCCTCGCTGATCTGCACCTCGACACGATAGGCATCGAAGATCGGTTCTTCCCGATCGTAGTGGACGACATGGCTGCGGAGCTTGGGCATGAAGGTTTCGACAAAGGAGAGAACCTTCTCATATTCCTCCGCAGAATCGATGACGAGCCGTGAAATATCGGCGGTGAAAAGATCCCGGATGAGCCGGAGGGTGAGGTCCAGATCCTGATGCAGGAGGGCCGTGGCGCTCGCCTGCTTCTCGCGCTCCTGGATATTCTCCCAGAGCCGGATCAGGTAGTCCATGTCCGCCTTCAGTTCCTTCTCCCACTTGCCCTTGCTGACCGTCCTCACGATGAACCCGGAATCGGGAGGCCGGATCTTCTCGATGATCTTCTTCAGCCTTTCCCGCTCCTTTTCTTCCTCGATGCGCCGGGATACTCCAATGTGGTTGACGGTGGGCATGAAGACCAGGTGGCGCCCCGGCAGAGACGCGTGCATGGTTACGCGGGGTCCCTTCGTTCCAAGGGGGTCCTTCGTGACCTGTACGAGGATCTCCTGCCCTTCCTTGAGAACATCCTCGATGTGCACCTCCTCCGGAACGAGCTTCTCCGGAAAGACGTAATCGTACAGGTTCTCCTCTTCATCCTCCGGTGATTCCGCAAAGGCCTCGTCCTCCCTGGCCTCCGCTTCCTCGCCCCCGAGGAAGAAGCTGTAATCTTTCAGGTCATTGCGGTACACGTCCGACACGTAGAGAAACGCGGCCCGTTCGAATCCGATATCCACGAAGGCGGCCTGCATCCCGGGCAGGACCCGCAGAACGCGGCCCTTGTAAACATTCCCCACGAATCCCCGTTTCCGGTTCCTTTCGATGAACAACTCGGTCACAACCCCGTTTTCGATGAGCGCCGCCCGCGTCGCGTGAGGTGTGACATTGATAATCAGCTCATTCGTCATGGTGGGTCTTCCTTTTCAGGGCAATGGCCGGGGGCGAAGGGGGCAGGAGCGCAACCTCGGTCTTGAGGATAC
>WFRX01000298.1 GCA_015486285.1 bacterium | reverse complement strand
GCTCTTCTCGATCTACCAGTACCTCAAGCGGACCGCGGGCCCGGCGCGCTGGGCGGACAGCCGCCGGTCGTATCATCTGCAGCGGGTCCGGGAACACCTCCTCGGGGCGGCCCGGGAGCCGGAGCATCCCAGGGACTGGCGCCCGGAGCTGCTCGTTTTCTCGGACGACCCGGAAAGACGCGAACCCCTGCTCCGTTTTGCCTCCTGGATCGCGGGCCCGAGCGGATTGACAACGGTCGTCAAGATCCTGCAAGGGGAAGGGGTGAAGATGATCAAACGGCGGGACGAGGCGGAGGCGGAGCTTCGCAAGGACCTGGCCCGCGTTCACTCGGACGCCTTTGCTCTCGCTGTGGCCGCCCCGAACCTGAGCGTGGGCGCGAACACGCTGGTGCAGGCTTACGGGATCGGGCCGGTCCGCGCGAACACGATCCTTCTCAACTGGCTGGAACAGCTGCCGGGCGGGGAAAAGCCGCAGGACACACAGGCTTACGGGTACAACTTGCGGGGCGTGTTCCGGCTGGGCTGCAATGTGATTGTTCTCAATGCCAAGGAGGATGCCTGGGCATCCCTGGCGGACCTGCCCCCGGAAACGCGCCGGATCGATGTCTGGTGGTGGGGGGACCGAACCTCCCGGTTGATGCTGCTGCTCGCCTATCTCGTGACCCGGAGCGAGGAATGGAGCGGCGCTCGGATTCGGCTGCTGGCGGCCTCCCCGGAAACCGATGAAGACGGCAACGCGGAAGTAGACCCTGCGGCGACCGTGGAGGACCTGCGTAAGACGCTGGAGGAGTTCCGGATCGCGGCGAAACCGGAGGTGGTTGTGAACACGAATGTGGAGACCGTGGCGGAGCAGTCGGCCAACGCGGCCCTCGTTTTTCTGCCCTTTCGCCTGCGAGGCAACCAGTTGGCAGGCCCCTTCGGCGGGCGCATCGAGGACATGCTCGCTCCCCTGCCGATAACGGCGATCGGCCTGGCCGCGGAAGACATTGCACTGGACGCGGAGCCGGAAGAGGGGAAATCCGCCGAGATTGCGGCGGCCCTCGACGCCTTTTCCGATGCGAAGAAGAAGGCGGCAAAGGTGGAACAAGAGGCGGCCGAGACCCACCGGTACGCAGAGGAAAAGCTGAGCGAACTCGAGGAAGCGGCCGCCGCGGACGTGGACGAAGAGGCCCGGTCGGATATCGAGGCGGCCTCCCTGGACGTCATGGAACTTGCCAACAGGGCGGCACGGCGGGAGGCCGAGGCCCTGGCAAGGCTGGAGAATGCTGCAAAGGAGGTGGAGGCGGTCGGTGCGCCTCCCGAGGAGGCCGAAAAGGCCGCGGAAGAGGCCAAGAAGGTGGAGGGGGGGAGCCAGGAAGAATCGGATGAGCATTGAGAGGGGCCGCACTGCATGAAACCGATGACCCTGTCGCTGCATCAGATATCTGTCAAGCCGCCGATGGGCGGAGCGACTTTACAAGCATATCCGAAGCTGGAAAAATATTACACTGTGAAATTTCACCGGGTGGTTCGGCAGAACGGCCTGCGGGCTTTTGCGAACCCCGAAGACAAGGAGGAGAGCAGCATGCGTTCTACCAAAGTGGCCTTGATCGCCCTGGTTATCTTCACGATCGTCATGGGAGGGCTTTTCGCGGGGTGCGGCGGCGGCGGTGCGCGGGTCGAGCAGTCGAGCACAACCTTGGGACAGGAACTGACGGACCTCCAGGGGGCTTACAACAAGGGTATCATCACGGAGAAAGAGTACGAGAAGGCCAAGAAGAATCTTTTGAAAAAGTATAAATAGATCGTTTGGAGATCCAGCAAGATCGGTTTTCGCGGCCTCGACGGCAGCAGGCTACTTGGATACCACGACAGACGCAGGCCGTAACAGCTTGTCATCCTTCGCGAAACCGGCCCTGACCTCTTCGACCACGGTGCCCGCCGGGTACTCGGCATGGGGGGTCACAGCGACCGCTTCGTGGATCTCCGGATCGAAGGGTTCGCCAACCGCCTCGATTCGCTTGACACCGTTCTTTTCGAGCACCTTGAGCAATTCGCGGTACACCATCTCGATGCCTTCGAGGATCCCGGTCCGATCGTTTGCCTCCCTTGCCGCCCGGATGGCCCTCTCCATGTGCTCGACCAGAGGAAAGATGTCTTCGAGAACCCGGGCCTTGCCTATGCCTGTAAGCCGCTCTCTGTCAGCCTCCGCATGTCTCTTGTAATTGTCGAAGTCCGCCCGCAGCCGCATGTAGCGTTCCTTCCAGTCTTCGCCCGACTCTTCTGTCCGGGCCGTATCCCGGTTCCGAATCGGGACACGGCCCGCCTCCCGCACGGCCCCTTCGTCGACACGCTCGGTATCTTCGTCCTCCCGGGAGTCGGGCGCGCTCTGTACGGCCAGGTTCGTCCGGTCCGGCAGGGTAGATCCCGGAACCGGCCTGCCTGTCCTTCGATACCCGTATGGATACGAAGAACGAGGATGATCGCGCAACGAAGGGCCCGCCTCGCGGCTCCAGAGATCCTCCGGCCCGCCTGCTCTGATGGGAATTCTCATTTCAAATCTCCTTTCCGGGCATCCGCCTAGAATTTCCCGGCCCGCGGCTCGCCCTCGATTCGCTTCAACTCCTCGAAGATCTTCTTCAGCTTTGCATCCGGCCTCTTGGGTATGACGATCTGCGTGTGCACATACATATCGCCCGGCGCCCCCCCCTTCGGGTCGGGGACACCCTTGCCCTTCATGCGAAGCTTGGAGCCGCATTGCGTCCCCGCCGGGATGGTAAGCATCGCCTTTCCGTTCAGCGTGGGCACTTCCACCTTGGCCCCCAGCGCCGCTTCACTGATCGTGACGGGCAAGTCCACGTGAAGATCCTTTCCCTCCCGCCGGAAATACCTGTGCGGAGTCACGTGGATGCGAAGGAAAAGATCCCCGGCCCTTCCGTCCGGCCCGACCTCCCCCTTGCCGGGAATCCGCAGCCTGCCTCCGTTGTCGACTCCCGGCGGTATCTTCACGCTGATGGTTTCCGTGCCGGCGGACCTGCCTGTTCCGCCGCAGCTCGGACACGGATCCGTATAGATCCGTCCCTGGCCGCCGCAGGCGTTACACACGATCTTGAAGTCGGTCCCGGCATTGGCCACCCGCATTCTGCCCGTTCCGGCACAGGCCCCGCATGCCGTCCATTTCCCGGATTGGTTCGTCCCGGTGCCTCCGCAAGCAGAGCAGGCGCCATTCCTTTGCAAAGATATACGGTGTGTGCCGCCCCGGATCGCATCTTCGAACCGGATCGTTACATCCGCCTCCACATCGCGCCCGCGTTCCGGCCCGATATCAAAGCCGAAGTCATGGGGGTCATAGCCCGTTTCAAAAGAGCTTCCACCGGAAAACCGTTCCGTGCGGCCCCGCGTCTTCCCGGCCCCGCCGCCGAAGATCTGGCTAAAAAGGTCCTTCAGGTCGAAGCCGTGTTCCGCCGAACCTGTCGTCCATGTGGAATACCCGCCTGCTCCGGCATTCTGCGTGCGGCCCCGGAAGCCGGCATCGCCTTGGAAGCCCGCACTCCCGAATCGATCGTACTGTGTTCGTTTCTCCGGATCGGACAGGCACTGATAGGCCTCGGAGATCTCCTTGAAACGGTTCTCCGCCGCCTTGTCCCCCTGGTTGCGATCGGGGTGGTATCGCTTGGCCAGGCGCTTGTATGCCTTTTTGATTTCGTCCTGGGTGGCGCTCTTCGATACGCCCAGGACCTTGTAATAATCCGTGCTTTTCATCTTTAGTTCATCGACCTTTCGTGGATTTGCGTTCATTGAGAGGGTAAGCACGATCCATACCGGGTCAAGGCGAGAGGACAGAGGCCTGGAAGCTCTGGGCTGACATCGGACAAGGCGGGAACGGCGCGGGGCGATGATCGCGGCGGGGCCGGGATACACCTCCGGCGCCGGGAGCGTTCTTTGCCCCGATCGTGTCGTCTATGATACACAGGGACGGTTCGCTTCCGGGGCCCGGCCGAGCCCAATGGGGGCACGACTGAAGACCGCGATGCGAAGAGAGCAACCCATTCCGACGGAGGCTCCTCGGGGGGGATGAAGCAAGGCATCAAGGATAACGGAGAAGGCGGCAACGCCGGGGACCGGTACCCCCCCGACAACCACATCATACGGGACCTGCGCGTCTCCGTGGAGTTTCAAGGCAGGGGCAGGGCCGTCATCCGCGCCCCTGTCGTGCCGGAGATCCGCACCGGCGACGGTTCCCTGCAGGCCGGCGCCGTCGCCACCATGATCGATGTGCTCGGCGGGGTATTGACCTTCCGCACCTTCTATCCGGACTGGATGGCCACAGCCGGCCTTTCCGTCCACATGACCGGACGACCCGCCTCCGACAGGATCGAGGCGGCAGGCGAGGTGATTCGGGCGGGACGCACGATGGCGATCATCGATGTGGACATTCGGGAAGCAGACCGAGGCCCCGGCGCGGGGGCGACGCGATCGATCGGGACCGCGATGATGAGCTTTTCGAGGCTTCCCCGGAGAAACGACACCCTTGCATTCCACCCGGACATGGAGACATCCGAGACGGTCGACTTCGGGATCCGGGGCTCGGGATTGAAGCAGGGGTATCGAGATGCGGCGGGGATCTGCGTCCTGGACGAGGGGGCCGGCGTTCTGGAACTCGAGCTCAAGAACTACGTGCGCAACAGCGTGGGGGTGCTTCAAGGCGGGATGATCGCGGTTCTGGCGGAAGCGGCCGGCGAGATGGCGGCCGGCGCGGCGGCGGGAAGGCGGATGACGACGAGGGATCTGGCGATTCAGTATCTCTCTCAGGGGAAGAAAGGGCCCTTCCGAACGAGGACCCGGGTCCTCCGCACGACGGATGACACGGCCCTCGCCCGCGTCGAAGTGATCGACCGGGGGATGGAAGATCGGCTCATCGCGGTGGTCATGAACACGGCGCTCGCCGATTCGGCGCGTTGACGGCACGAACACGGCGGCAAACGTCGCACAACCGATCCGCCCCGCGTATTATCGGGACGACCTCCATCGGATCGTCATCATTCCGGATAGTTGCGCCTTCCAGGGATTGACGTTTTTGTAGACATGGTCGCCGATCCGGCGCATGCGATCGAGTTCCTCCTCGCTCATGGGCCCCCGTTCGAGCGCTTCCAGGTCCTCCTTCAACTGTGCCATGCTGTTGGGACCGCACACGGCCACGTGTACACTGGGATGAGCGAGCACAAAGCGATAACAATCGGCTGCCGTCGGCGCCGCCTCGCCGGGCGGCATGTTGGAGGCCTTCAGCAGCGACCCCCAGCGGGTGTTCGTATAGGAAACGATGCCGGGGCCGTCCTGCCGGGGGAGTGGATCGAAGATATCACGTTCCGCTCCCCGGTGGGCCGCGTTGTAACGAACATGGAAGATGTCGACCAGCTTCTCTCTTTCGAGCTCCGGGAAAAGGCGGCGATTGTGGCCCGACAGGGCGGAAAAGCGAACGCGCCCCTGGTCCTTGAGCCTCGCGATCCGGTCGATCAGCCGGGAGTCGGGCCTCTTGTTGTGCCATCCGAGCAGGAGCACGTCGAGATGATCGACGCCCAGTTGCCTGAGGGCCTTGTCCACCGCTTTGGACAGGGCCGACGGGTTGCGGGTCGTCATGTGCGCAACGATGACGACATCGTCCCGCCTCCTGCGGGCAACTTTCCGGATGCCCTCGGCCATCTTTTTCGTCCGCAGGGCTCCCCAGTAAAGATAGTTCACGCCGCGGTCCACCGCCTCCTCGACCATCGCCTCGTTCGTGCCGTAACTCGAGCCGATCCCGAGGGGGCTGACCGACAGCCCCGTACGTCCGAGTACCACCCGCTCGAATCCCATACTTTTCTCCTTCCTGTCTGCTGCACCGGACGTTAAGAGTATAAGAACAGGGAAACGGTGGTCAAACAGAATTTCGATCAAGGGAAACACTTGCGATTTCAGCGCCGTTGCGCTAACAGTGTCAGAAGAGCACCGAACGGCTGGATCCCCCTGAAACCTGTCGATCGTGCCATGTCATCCCCCCCCGGGGGGAGGGGAGGGGTCGCAGAACGGGGGCGTCGTTCGTAAGGGAGAGAGACATGCGGGGTAGATCGATCCGGCCGGGCCGACTGTTTACAGGGAAAAGGCGATTCTTCTTTCTGTTGATCTTTCTCATGGTCCTCCTGTTCCTCGGTCCGTTGCTTGGCCGCTCAGGCATAGACCTCTCCTTGTTCGACCTCCTGTCCACCATCGTACTGATCCAGGGGGCCTACTCCGCAAGCCAACGGAAGACCTTCCTTGTGGCCGCTCTGGTCATCCTCGTGCCTGCGGTGGTGCTGGTCTGGCTGGACCACTTCGATCCAACCACCTCGTATACCCTTGCGCGATACAGCCTCGCGCTGCTTTTCTTTACGCTGGTTGCGGCAGCCATCCTCCGTTACGTGCTCACGGACGAACGGGTGAGCTTCGACAAGGTCAGCGCCGCCCTCTGCGTGTACCTTCTGCTCGGGCTGATCTTTGCGATCGTGTACGCCTTGATGGAGTTTCTCCAGCCGGGTACGTTTCTGGCGGGCGGGCAAATGATCCCCCATGGAGATCCGGGCGCGTTCCATGGCGCCGGCTTGGGACAGGCGGTCTACTTCAGCTTCACAACCCTGACCACCCTCGGGTACGGCGATATCACGGGCGCCACCCGGCTCGCAAAAAATCTGTCCGTCCTGGAGGCCATTATCGGCCAGATTTTTCTCGTCGTCCTCGTGGCCTACCTCGTGGGCATGCAGATCTCGCACGGTTCAGATGAACGGCCTTCCTGAATCCTGAGGCGCCGGCGTTTGCAAGGCATACCGGTTTCGGATCATTCCAGGTACCCGAAGATCCGCAACAGCCTCCGCGTGTCCTCGATCTCGCGCTCCGCGAGCGGCCCTTCCCGCCACCGTCGCGAGGAGCGTATGCCCGCCAGGGCCTCCTTGAGGCGTGCCGCCGTACCGGGATGACGATCGACCCCATTGTTCCGTTCCCCGGGATCCGTGGCGATATGGAAGAGTTGCTCTCCTTCGGGCCCGGCCACATATTTCCAGTGCTCGGTACGAATGCAGGCAATACCGAGGGGCTCGTTCTCCGCATAGGCGAACTCTTTGCCTTCGGTGCGGCTGTCTGCTCGTCCGGTACCCGGCAGCGGCAGCGGAACGCCGGAGAAGACATCCTTCGTCGGCACGGCCCCCGTCCCGTCCGGGCGGAAAGGCCCTTCGAGCAGCGTCGGGACGATATCCGCCGTCCTTACGAGGTCCGGCACCCGCAGGCCCTTCCAGGGAATCTGTTCGCCGAACAGGATCAGGGGAACCCGGATCACGTCTTCGGTGAGCATGCCGTTGTGGACCGGCGGCCTGCCCCGGACGAGCGTCTCGCCGTGGTCGGAGAGGACAATCAGCAGGGCATCCTCGTATCGGCCGTTCCGGATGAGGAGGTCCAGGACCGCACGGATGCAACAGGCGTCCGCGTACGAGACCTTGCCCTCGTAGAACTGCCACAGGGGATCCCGGCTGAACCGGTAATACTCCGGAAGATCGCACTCCGGAAGATGGTGGGTGTCCAGGTAGTGAAACCAGAGGAACACCGGATGCCGCTGCCGGCCGAGCCATGCCCCGGCCGCATCGAGTACATCCTTCCAGCGGTTTCGGTTGTTGGCCGTCATCGCTTCCTGCGCATCCGCCTCGTCGCCCGAAGAGACATACTGCTCGAAATAGAGGTCGAATCCCTTCCCAAAGCCCATCCGGCTGCCCACCAGGTCGTTGCCCGGAAACCCCGCACACCGGTATCCCCGCTCCGCGAGACGGGAGGCAAGGGTGGGGACCTCCGGATCGATGCGGTCGTACGGGCTTCGCAGGCCGTGCAGGGGGGGATAGAGGCCTGTCAGGAGACCGGCGTGGGAGACCCATGTATTCGGGGCCTGTGTGACGGCCTGCTCGAAAACGACGCCCCTGGACGCCAAACGGTCCAGGACGGGGGTCCGGACGTCCCGGCACCCGTAGCAACCGAGGAAATCCGGCCGGACACAGTCCAGCGTGATGAGTACGATGTTGCGGAAACTCAGAGCGGACATCTTCTGCATAACCTCCCGGCCCGGGCGGGATTCGAGCTGCTCCCGTGCACTCCACGGCGGCGGGCAGGCCCGCCCGCCTTGCAACGCGGAATCCGATTCGAAATAATGAATGATTCAAGTATTATATAGGCGGCAGACGGTTCTGACCACCTTCTCAAAAGGGGCCGGTCCCATGGATGAGCAGGAAACAGAACGCAGCGCCCCGGCCCCATCCACAGAGGCGGCCGGAAAGCTCGAGCGCCTGGAGGGGATCCTTGCGCCCTTCCGGAAGGTCGTACTCGCCTTTTCCGGCGGGGTGGACTCCACCTTCCTCCTCGCGGTGCTCCGCAAGGATCCGGCCCGGGAGGTGGTAGCGGTTACCGCCCTGTCGCCCACCCATCCGCTGCGTGAAAAAGAGGAAGCGCGGGAACTGGCACGGTCCTTCTCGGTTGAGCATCGCGAAATCGAGGGGGACGAGCTTCTCCTGGAGGCGTTCCGGAGCAATGCGCCGGACCGGTGCTACCATTGCAAGAAGCACCTGTTTTTCAAGATGGAAGAGATCCGAAGGCAGGAGGGCTGCCAGGCGGTCCTGGACGGGTCGAACGCGGATGATCCGGCCGATTTCCGGCCCGGGCTCCGGGCACTGGAGGAACTGGGGATTCGAAGCCCGCTCCAGGAAGCGGGCCTCACCAAGGCCGAGATTCGCTCGCTGTCGCGGGAAATGGACCTGCCCACCTGGGACCGGCCGTCCCTGGCCTGCCTGGCCTCCCGCATCCCTTACGGCATGGAGATCACCGAAGAGGCCCTCAGGCGTATCGACTGCTGCGAGGCCTTTCTCCTGGAGCGGGTTCGCGGGTCGGTACGCGTCCGATACCACGGAAACGTGGCCCGCATCGAGGTGGAAGATGCGGCCGTCCCGGTACTCCTGGCGCATCGGGAGACCGTCGCCGGTTTCTTCAAGCGGCAGGGATTCGCGTACGTCACCCTGGACCTGGAAGGCTACCGCACCGGAAGCATGAACGAGGTGCTGCGGCCGTCAGAAGAAGCGGATCCGTAACGGGTGGAGCCTCTTTGGGAGACATTTCATTGAATGTCGTGGACTTTTGTGCTTTCGAGTACACCAGGGATGCGTCCTTTCAGCAAGCCTCCTACCGCTATGAAGGGGAACCCCGGACGGGGTGGCGCATCTTCCGGGAGGGCAAGGAGCACCTGGCCCTCCCGGCAGGCTATCGCCTCCTGAAATCGATCCGGTGCGGCATCTGCTCAACCGATCTGGCGCGCCACCATCTTCCCTACCCCTTGCCGCAAATCACAGGCCACGAGGTCATCGCCGAGGACGAGTCCGGCAGAACGGCGGCCGCGGAGATCAACGCCTCCCACCGGGCGACGGGCTCCCCCCTCGCCGAGGCCTGCCCGTTCTGCCGTGAGGGCCTGCCCACCCATTGCCCGGATCGTCTGACCCTCGGGATCGACCGGCTGCCCGGGGGATTCGCGCCCTGGATCCTGGTGCCGGAACACAATGTTGTCGAGATGCCGGCGACTTTGGATGCGGACGTATCCGTGTTGATCGAACCCTTTGCCGCGGCCGTCCATGCAACCGAACAGATCGACCCGGCCGGCCTGGAACGCGTGGCCGTGCTGGGGGCCGGACGGCTGGGCCTGCTCATCGTGGCGGCCCTGCGCGGCATGCGCGAGAAGACGGGGGGCGCCTTCTCGATCGAGGCGATCAACCGGCGGAAGAAACGGCTGGAAATCGCAGCCGCCCTCGGCGCGGACCGGGTCTGGGAAGGGGCGGAAGCGGTCGGGTCCGGCGACCGGGGCTCCCCGCCTTTCGATGTGGTTTTCGAGTCGACGGGCAGCCCCCAGGGGCTCGAGGCGGCCCTGGCGATCGCCTCGCGGGAGGTGCATCTCAAGAGCACGACGGGCCTCGCCTCCATGGGCCTCGCGCATGCCACCGAACTGGTGGTGGACGAGGTTGCCCTCGGCCCCCTGGGAAGATGGCCGTCCTCCCCCTTTCCCGTACCGTCGGACCCGGAGCAGACCGCTCTGATCTGCGGCGCCCACATTTCGACCGAGGTGATCCGGGATATCGAGGCCGCGGGCTACCGTGCCGTCCGGGTCCCGGGGGAGGAGGAACTGCAGGCGTTTTCCGGGAAGGTGCGCACCGGCGTCGGCCCGCAGGCGGCCCTGGCGGTGGTGGAGTCGATCGAAACGGCGGACCGGCTTCTTCGCCCCTGGCCCGACCGGGAGCAGGGGATCATCCGGCCCCGCGGAACGATCCTGGTGGCGGACGTAGGCCAGCCAAAGGTCGGGCTGCTCTCTCCCATGCTCGAACGCGGAATCAGGATCGGCACGTCGAGGTGCGGAGATTTCCGCCGGGCCCTGCCCATCATGGAGAGGCTGCTGCGAGAAGGGGTCGACCTCGGAACGATCGTCACCGAAACGCTTCCGGCGGCGGAGTTGCCTGCGGCCTTTGAACGGGCCCTCGCCCCCGGCAACATCAAGGTCGTGGTAACTCACTGAGCCGACAAGCGTTGCCTGGCGGCGGCTCACAACCCCAGGAGCGCCGCCGCATTTTCCCCCTTGATCTTCTTTTTGAACCCGTCTGAGAGGTCCGCCGCATCGAGGGCATCCAGGGTCTCCTGGAAGCCGAAAAGGGGGTTGTCCGTGGCGAAAAGTACCTTGTGCTCTCCATCGAACTTGGAATAGGCGTCCCAGGGCATGTGGTTGTAAAGTTTTGGAAAGGCGGAGATGTCCACGTACACATTCGGGTGCCTCACGACCAGCGACCAGGCCTCCCACTGCCAGGGGAACCCGCAGTGCCCCAGCACGATCTTCAAATCCGGATACTTGTGCGCCACCGGCTCCACAAGCATGGGGGCGCCCCAGCGGGCGTCCGAGTCCGGGTGGGAGCGCTGATGGGCGCAATGGGTCCAGACGACAATGTCCAAGTCGAGAGCCGCCTCCCACAAGGGGTCGTGCTTCGGATCTGAAATATCGAAGTGCTGCACCGGCGGGACGAGCTTCAGGCCCCGGCAACCCAGGTTTTCCACCGCATGGACCAGCCGGTCCACGGCCTTGCGCCCGAGGGAAGGGTCCACGCTCACAAAGGGGATGAACCGGTCCGGGTAGAGCGCCGTCAGGGCGGGCAGGTCTTCGTCGGTCACCATCTGCACGCCATAGCGGGTGGTCAGGTCCATCCCGACGATGCAGGCCTTGTCCACCCCGGCGGCATCCATTTCCTTGACGATATCGTGAACGCTGCGGCGGGTGAACAGCTCGCTGAGCATGGCCGTTGCCAGCTCGATCCGAGCAGGGTCCCGGGCCGTTCCCATCTGCCGCCGGATTCCCTCCTCCAGGCTCGGCGTGATGGTCGCTTCCTTACAGAAGGGATGAACATGCACATCGATGATCATGATTGCCTCCCCCGGCGCACGCGTCGCGGCCGGAATGGTGGGGTCCCGTCTGGCACGAACACATTTTTTCCTGAAGATAAGATCATATCCCCTGGTTTGCAAGGCAAAATGTGTTCATGCAAGACCGGACTCCAAATTCCCGACCGGCCCAAAGCCCATGCGTACAGGGACACGAGTCCCGGTCCGCATGGCGACCAACGGGGGAATCGCGTTCGGAGGCCTCCACGTGTTAGACTTGAAGGTGCAACGGCCCTGCCGCAAGAAATTCCGTAAGGGGGAACCCGCATGACCGCTTTTTCGATCCAGCCCTTCATCGAAGCCGTCCACGATTCGAGGGAACGGCTTGCGGCCCTGGCCTCGCGTGGCCGCAAGGTCCTGGGGTATTTCTGCACGTACACACCGATCGAGTTCATCCACGCCGCCGGGTTCGTACCGGTTCGCATCCTGGGGGGCGGGACCCCTATCGAGCAGGCGGCCTCTTTGACGCCGACCTTCATCTGTCCCTACCTGCGCCAGGCCCTGGAAAGGGCGCTGCGCGGCGAGTACGGCTTTCTGTCGGGCGTGGTACAGGGGTACACGTGCGACGTGGCCTGCGGGCTGATCAACATCTGGGAGCTGAACGTTCCGGGGGACCTGTACCATACCGTGCCCTTACCGTATCAGGACAGCCCGGACGCTCGCAAATACTTCCGGCAGGCCCTGAGAGAGCTGGGAGAAAGGCTCGCCGACATCGGGGGACGCGTGACCGACGCGTCCCTGGCCGCCTCCCTGGACCTCTACGGAAACATCCGAAGGCGGTCCCTGGATCTGTACCGGCTGCGGTCCCAGGGGCGGCTGGCCCTGTCGGCCGCCGAGCTTCTCTCCGTGGTGCAGGCGGGGCTCGTGACCCCGCCCGAAGACTATCTGCCCATGCTCGAGGCGTTCGTGGAGGCGGCGGAGGCCCGACCGCAGGCATCTGAGCGCGGCGTGCCTGTCCTGGTCTCGGGCAGCGTAATCGACCAGCCTTGGGTCCTGGAGGTCATCGAGGCCTCAGGCGCACGCGTGGTGGGAGACGACTTGTGCACCGGGTTGCGCGCCTTCTCGCCGCCCACGGGGCGGGGCGGGGATCCGACCGACCGCCTCATGGACCGGCACTTCAGGCGATTCCCTTGCCCGGCCCGGATGAAGGCCCAGGAGCGGGCGCCTCTTCTCGTGGATCTTGCGAAGGGATCCCGCGCCGAGGGGGTCATTTTTCTGATCCAGAAATTTTGTACGCCCCATCTGGCCGACCTGCCTGTGGTCATGGAGGCGCTCGAGGCGGCAGGGGTGCGCGGGCTGACCGTGGAGATGGAAGAAACCGGCTTGAACGAGGGCCAGCTCCGGACCCGGGTGGAATCCTTCCTGGAAATGCTGGGGGACTGAGATGGAAAAGGCGAAGAAATCATACAAGCGGCTTCGGTCCGCCAAAGAACTCAACCGGGTCGTGGCCGAGTTCTACCTCGAGTGCCATGAGGCCAAGGCCCGGGGCAAGCCCGTGGGCTGGATGCCGCCTATGAACGGAGTGATCGAGATCTTCTACGCCATGGACCTCCAGCCGGTGTTTCCGGAGAACTGGTCGCCCGTGTGCGCCGCATTCGGTCTCGCTCCCCGGAACTTCGAGGTGTCGGCGGGCATGGGCTTTTCCA
This sequence comes from bacterium, assembly GCA_015486285.1. Classification (GTDB taxonomy): domain Bacteria; phylum Desulfobacterota; class DSWW01; order DSWW01; family DSWW01; genus S015-6. Next base: position 22,864 of record WFRX01000298.1, on the reverse strand, counting down.
GGGACCTGTGCGGCTATCTACGCAACATCGTGGGCTATGTCTACGGACCGATGAACGAAGAAGGCACGCCCCTGGGCGGGCTGCCCGAGCCGGACCTGATCATCTCGGCCTACGGCGGATGCGTGCCGGCCATGAAGATCCTGCACACCCTGGAACGCCGTTTCCCCGAAGCCAAGGTCCACACGAGCGAATTGCCCCAGGTCGGGTACGAGAAGATCCGTCCGTACCACTTGGACTATTGCGTGAGCGAGACGCACCGCCTGATCGAGTGGCTGACCGAGACCACGGGCCGGAAGCTCGACTACGACCGCCTGAAGGAGGTGGTCCGGCTTTCGGACCGGGCCTGCGAACTCTGGGACGAAATCATGAGCTACCGGCGCTTCATCCCCACGCCCATCTCCGCCGCGGAGCTGGGGGTCATGTTCGTCATGGTCACCCGGCAGGGGACGCAGGTGGCCGTGGACTTCCTGACCGGGCTCCGCGACGAGGTCAAGGAGCGTGCCGAAAAGGGGATCGGCATGATCGAAGAGGAAAAGCTCCGGCTCTTCTGGGACAATATTCCCATGTGGTATAATATGGGGCTGTTCAATTACTTCGAAAAGATGGGCGGGGTCGTGGTGGCCGAGACCTATTCCGCGGCCTGGTCCATGCGCCTCGACCCGGACAAGCCGATCGAGTCCCTGGCGCGCAAGTCCCTGGTTTCCTACCCGATGGTCTCCTGCACCTCCATCAAGAAACGGCGGGACATGGTCCTCAAGGCCTGCCGGGACTTTCACATCGACGGCGCAGTGCTGCACAGCAACAAGTCCTGCGTGCCGATCACCCTGGGCCAGATGGACATGAAACGGGCCCTGGAAGAGGAACTGGGCATCCCGTCCGTGGTCATCGACGGGGACCACATGGACGCAAACAACTTCTCCGTGGCCCAATTCCAGACCCGGGCCGATGCCTTTATGGAAATGCTGCTGGAGAAGAAAGGGCTGACACCCTAGGCCCGCATCAAGCGTGACTTGCAGGTGCATCAGGTTCGGCAATCCAAGGACAGGAATCGTAAAGGTTGGCATCCCCTAACTTGGTAAAAGTACATGTCCCTCGACAGCTGTCCAGCGGCTAACGGGAGTCTTTAATGCAATAAGCCAAGCCTGACCCCGGTGTCCCGGCTAATCAATCATCAAGGTTTGACCCCAAATCTGTTACGCCACGCCCTCTTTTTGCAGAAATGCATATCGATCGGCCAGGGCGGCAAATGCGTTGACCGCGTCTTCCGGCGTCGGGTAGAGCATGATGCCCTTGTCGAGGAACCGGAGGATGGCCTCGTAGTTCTTCCGGATGGCAAGATGCAGCGCCTTGGCATGAACCAGCAACGGCAGGCCCCACCGATAGGAATAATCGATGAGGATCTCGCTGAGTTCGAGATTTTCATCGATCTGGGCCTTTACTGCGCGCTCATGGTCGGCGTTCCGGCCGAGCGGTCCGTTGACCGGATCCATCATGGAATAAATCCAGCCAATGCCGTTGTAAATAACGCCGTCGAATTCGCCGCTTTCCATCAAGATGGGGATGATCGCCTTCGGTCCGCTGTAGCCCATGCCGGCCACCATATCGACCGGATTGTTGGGCCCCCACCAGGGGGGAAGGTGTCCCCGGAGCCTTTCGACCGTTGCCCCGGAAAGGGGCGCCAGCTCGAGGCCCTTGGCGGAAGCGAGATCGGCGGTGAGTACCCCGTGTCCGCCTCCGCCCGTCAAGACGCAGACCCGCCGCCCCCTGGGCAGCGGAGTCTTGACAAAGGCGGCCGCCAGGATAGCCGCTTCCTTGATGTCCTTTACACGGATGATGCCGGCCTGTTTGCAGGTGGCGTCAAACATGCGGTCCGACCCGGCCATGGAGCCGGTGTGGGAGGATGCCGCCCGGGTCCCCTCTTCGGTCCTGCCGCCCTTCAAGATGATGACGGGTTTTTCGAGAGAGGTCTTTCGGGCCTCCTCGAAAAACTTCCGTCCGTCACTCGCGCCCTCCATATACAGCAGGATCACCTTTGTGTGCGGATCATTCCGGAAGTACTCCAGGTAATCGGGCCACGAAAGGTCGGCGCAATTGCCTGCTGAAACGACTTTTGAGCAGCCGAAGCCGAATTCCGCCAGCTGCTCCGCCATTTCGGTAGAGATCCCTCCGCTCTGGCTTGCAATGCCGATGACGCCCGGATTCAGCCTCAAGGTCGGCAGCCACGGGAAAAATTTCGCCCCGGGAACGGCGATCCCCTGTCCGTTGGGACCGATGAGCACCATATTTCCGGCCCTTGCCCGCCTCACCATTTCATCCTGGAGGGCGCGTCCTTTGTCGCCCAGTTCGGCGAAGCCGGCCGTAATGACAATGGCCGCTTGAATGCCCTTGGCTGCACACGCGGAGACGGCATCCGGGATGGCGCCCGAAGGAATGACCAGGACCGCGAGATCGATCTCATCCGGTATGTCCGCAACCGACGGATAGGATCGCAGCCCTTGAACCGACTGCTCTTTGGGATTGACAGGGTAGAGCTTGCCTTCAAAACCGCCCATGAGAATATTCTGGAAAACGATCCCTCCCCATTTCGACAGGTTGTTGGATGCCCCGATAAAGGCGACGGAGCGAGGGGAAAAGGCCTTCTCCAGGCTTTGCATACGCTTTTTCATTCATGGATTCCTCTTGATAATGCGTTCCTGCGGGATGCCATCCATGTCCTGCTTTGTCACGTCCGGCCACAATCCCGGCCCTCGGTAAGAAAGGCGAGCTTTTTTAAATACCTTAAAGGCAGTTGGTTGTCCAGAATCTAAGGAAATGCGGATGTTTGCGTACCCATATTTATTTTTTTCTCCCCATGGCTTACAATATTCGTCTTGCTTTTGGTTCGTTATGCGCGTGGCAGAGAGCGCTCAATCGTATTCATGCACGCGCAAGGGGCATCGCGGGGCACATACAGCCCATGAATTCCCGCCTCCGCGAGGGAATGACGGGTCGTGCAAACATCCCCTTCCGGAGCGTATGGGCGTCCAGGCATCTACATGAACTCTTTTGATCAGCTGCATCGGGCCGTTTACGACGGCGATGACCGCACGGTCGTCGAACTCGCCGAAGGCCTGCTTACGGAAGGGATGGACCCGGTCCATCTGCTGAACCAGGGGTTGATTGCATCCCTGGACAAGGTGGGCAAGGATTTTGCCGACGGGCGCCTGTTCTTGCCGGAGGTGATGCTCTCCGCCCATGCCATCCAGGAGGGGATGCACCTTCTGGAGCCCCTGCTGGCCGAGGCGGGCGTGGAACCTCGCGGTTCGGTGGTAATCGGCACGGTCAAGAGCGATCAGCACGATATCGGCAAGAACATCGTGGTCATGATGCTTCGCGGCGCCGGTTTCCGGGTCAAAGATCTCGGCATCGATGTGGACCCGGAGGTCTTTGTTGCCGAGGCAGGCGAGGGCGAGTATCAGGTCGTTGCCATGAGTGCTCTTTTGACCACGAGCCTGCCCTGGCTGGAAAAAACCATGCAGGCCCTGGAGAGACAGGGAATCCGTGACCGCGTCAAGGTACTTGTGGGAGGCGCCGTGCTGGATGCGGACAAGGCGCTTGCGGCAGGGGCGGACGGATATGCGCCGGATGCCGCACGGGCCGTCGAGGCATGCAAAGAGCTCCTGGGCCTGCCCACGGACTCTCCCTGTGAATAAAACAAAATCTTCACAACTATCTTACTGTTTTACTTGAGTTTTATCCGTTCAGCGGGGCGTGCGATTCTTGACAGTTTCGCCCTTGGCGGGTATAGTGCATTGAATGAGTGTTCATTCAATTAGGAGGAAAGCGTCTTGAAAGAAGAGACTCCTCAAGAAGGGCCGGCCCTCGAACCGAAGCGGGGCCTGGCCGAAGAGATCATGGCCGAACACGGGGAAGATGTGTACCGGTGCTACCAGTGCCTGAAATGCAGCGCCGGCTGCCCGATGACCTTTGCCATGGATTACCCGCCGAGCCAGGTCATGCGGATGATCCAGCTCGGTCAGGAGGAAGACCTGCTCGCCTCCAAGACGATCTGGGTGTGCGTCACCTGCAATACGTGCAGCATCCGGTGTCCGAACGACATCGATATCGCCCTGGTCATCGATTCCCTCAGGCAAAAGGCGCTTCGGAAAGGCAGGCATCCAGCGAAGGAGAACGTGGCCCTCTTCCACAAATATTTCCTGGACAACGTAAAGAAGCGCGGCAGGACCTTCGAGGGAGAGTTGCTTGCCCGCTACCAGCTCAAGACCGGCCAGGCCTTCGAGAACGCCGGGCTGGGCCTGCGCATGTTTCTCAAGGGCCGCCTGGGCGTGCTGCCGGAAAGCGTGTCGAACAAGAAGGCCTTCCGGGAGATCTACCGCAGGGTTGAAGAGCGGGGAGGGAAAAAATGAAGACCATCGGGTATTACAAGAGCTGCTCCCTCAACGCCTCCTCGAACGACTATGCCCGATCCCTGGAGATGTGCTTCTCCAGGCTGGGAACCCAGCTCGTTCCGATCGAGGACTGGAACTGTTGCGGCGCCTCGTCGGCCCACGCCACGAACGAACTCCTCGGGCTGGCCCTGCCCGCCCGGAACCTGGCCCTGGCCGAGCAGCAGGGACTGAACCCGCTGCTGGTGCCCTGTTCGGCCTGCTACACCCGGATGCTTACGGCGGCGGACAAGATACGCAAGAGCGACGCCTTGACGGCCGAGATCAACGAGATCATCGCCCCCCTGCGGTATATGGGGACGGTGCAGGTCAGGAACATCCTGGAGATCCTGTGGACCGAGGTGGGCGCGGACGCCATCCTCCGGGCCCGGAAGCATGACCTGGGCGGAATGAAGGTGCTCTGCTATTACGGCTGCTACCTGACACGGACGCCCGGAGTCGCCAGCTTCGACAACCGGGAGGATCCCCGGTCCATGGAAAGGCTGTTGCAGATGATCGGGGCCGAGCCCCTGGACTGGCCGTACAAGACCGATTGCTGCGGAGCGGGGTTTTCGCTGATCGATGCACCCGTCTCGGTCCAGCTCTGCGAGAAGATGTACGACATGGCCCTGGAGCTGGGGGCCGAGGCGATCGTGGCTACCTGCCCGCTTTGCCAGACCAACCTGGACGTGAACCAGGACAAATTGAGAAAAGAGAAATCCGCACCCTACAAGATCCCTGTCTTTTACCTGACCGATCTGATTGGGTTGTCCGGCGGCGCGGATTTCGGCAATAAGCTTTGGCGGAAGCGGTTCATCGACCCCAGGGAGCTTCTCAGCCGTTACGCCTTGGCCTGAAAAGTCCGGGCAAAAGGTTCCAAGGGAAAAGGTAAAAGGGAAGGCAAAACGAATGGCACCAGACAAGTTCGAACTCGAACAGCCCAGTTGGGAGGAGATGCTCGCCGCCATTGAGAAGCAGCGACCGGACATGGGTGAGAAGCTGCAGATGCTGCTGGGCAGGGCATCCTTCCTCAAAGAAAAAAACGTATACGGTGAGCTGTACTCGGACAGGCAGGTCGAGATCTGTTTCGACGCCGTTTTCCGCACAGAATACCTCCGCACCCGTATCCTGGACACGATCCGGGAGGAGGCGCGGTCGGTGAAGCAGATCGCGGAGTTGCTGGGTACATCCCCGAGGGAGATCCTCTGGGAGGTGGTCGAGCTTCGTCGGAAGAATCTGCTGAGTCTCGAGAAAATCGATGATCGGACGCCCTTGTACAGGGCTTCCTGACGGGAGAGCACGGCATGGCCGCTGAAAACAACGGAAAGATCGGCTCTGTACTGGTGTTGGGAGCCGGTATCGGAGGGATGCAGGCATCCCTGGACCTGGTGGAGTCGGGCTTCAAGGTCTATCTTCTGGACAAGGCCGCCGGTATCGGCGGCACGATGAGCCAGCTGGACAAGACCTTCCCGACCAACGACTGCGCCATGTGCATCATGTCACCGAAGCTGGTGGAGGTGGGCCGGGAGAAAAACATCGAGATCATCCCGTTTGCCGAACTGATGGGCCTCGAAGGGGACCCCGGCAACTTCAAGGCCAGAATCCTGCACCACCCGAGGCGTGTCGATCCGGAAAAGTGCACGGGGTGCGGGCTGTGCCAGCAGTACTGCCCCCTGGAGATATCCAGCGAATACAACCAGAAGCTGACGAAGCGGAAGGCCATCTTCATCGATTATCCCCAGGCCGTTCCCAACACGCACGTGATCGACCGGAAAAACGCCCCCTGCCAGCTCACCTGCCCGGCGCGGCTGGACGTGCGGGAATACGTGGGGCTGATCGCCTCCGGGAATTTCGAGGAGTCCCTGGCCCTGATCCGGGAAAAGCTCCCCTTCCCCGCCACGATCGGGCGTATCTGTGCCCGTCCGTGCGAAGAGGAATGCATTCGCGGCAACAAGATGGAGGAACCGATCGCCATCTGCCAGCTCAAGCGGTTCGTGGCCGACCAGGAGATCGAGCAGGGCAAGCCCGCGCCGGTGGCCAAGCCCGAAGCGTCCTTCGAGGAGCGCGTGGCCATCGTGGGCGGCGGGCCGGCCGGCTTGACCGCCGCTTACAACCTGGCCCGGAAAGGCTATCCGGTAACCCTTTACGACGATCAGCCGAAGCTCGGAGGCATGCTCCGGTACGGGATTCCGGAATACCGTCTGCCGAGGGACATCCTGGACCGCGAGATTCAGGCGATCCTGGATCACGGGGTAACCGTCGAGAGCGGTAAGCGAATCGGGACCGACATTCCCTTCGAGGCACTGATGGGCGACATGGGCTACAAGGCCGTCTTCGTCGGAGTCGGGGCCTGGGAAGGAATGAAGCTGAAGATCGAGGGCGAGGACGCGGAAGGGGTGGTCCCCGGCGTGGAAATCCTGCGGGACATCAACGCCGGCAAGGACGTTCCGATGAAAGGCAAGGTGGCCGTGATCGGCGGAGGCAACGTCGCCATCGATGCCGCGCGAAGCGCTTTGCGCCTGGGCGCCCGGGAGGTGAGCCTCTACTACAGGCGGACCCGCGACGAGATGCCGGCCCACCACGAGGAGGTGCAGGCGGCCATCGACGAAGGTGTCCGCATGCATTTTCTCGTTGCGCCGCAACGGGCCGTGACCGCCGACGGCAAGGTGACCGGCCTCGAGCTGCGCCGCATGAAGCTCGGGGAGCCGGATGCCTCCGGCCGCAGGAGGCCGATCCCGCTGGACGGTTCGGAGTTCACCGTTCCCGCCGACATGATCGTTCCGGCCATCGGCCAGGGCGTACGCGTGCCCTTCGACCCGGACAAGACCGGGATCAAGATGACCCGATGGAGGACGGTCAAGGTAGATCCGGTGACCGGCGCGACCGCCGTGCCCGGAGTATTCGCGGGCGGCGATGCGGAAAAAGGCCCCTTCATCGCAATCGATGCGATCGCGGGAGGAGCCAGAGCCGCGGAGAGCATCCACCGGTTCCTCCGCGGCATGGACATGCTGGAAGGCCGCGAAGTGGAAGAGCGTATACCGGTGGAGGATGCCCGAACGGGCTTCCTCTACAAGCTGCGGCAGCGAATGCCGCAGAAGCCGGTAGCCGACCGGACGAGAAGCTTTGAAGAAGTGGAGACCGGGTTCACGCCCGAGCAGGCCGTCGAAGAGGCGAAGCGCTGTCTCAACTGCCGCAAGTGTCTCGGATGCGGAATTTGCGAGGATGTCTGTGAGGCCAAGGCCCTCGATTATGCAGAGCAGGAACGCATCGAGGAACTCGAGGTCGGCAGCGTTCTGCTGGCCCTTGGCTTTGAAGAGTATGACCCGTCGGAACGGGGCGAATACGGCTACGGCCGTTATGACAACGTGGTGACCAGCATCCAGTTTGAGCGGATGCTCTCCGCCACCGGGCCCTTCTCGAGCATGCCGATGCGGCCTTCGGACGGGGACATCCCGAAGAAGATCGCCTGGATCCAGTGCGTGGGGTCCCGGGATTGCGACCACGACTACTGCTCCTCGGTCTGCTGCATGTACGCCACCAAGGAGGCGATCATCACCAAGGAGCACCTCCCCTTCGTGGAGCCCACGATCTTCTACATGGATGTCCGTGCCCACGGCAAGGGCTTCGACGGTTACTACGAGAGGGCCAAGGAGGAGCACGGCGTCCGGTACATACGTTCCCAGATCTCGCGGGTCGTGGAGGATCCGAAAACCCGCAATCTTCTGCTTCGCTACGTAGCAGCGGACGGAACCCTGCAGGACGAAGAGTTCGATATGGTCGTGCTCTCCGTGGGCCTGGGCCCGAGGCCCGAGACCCGTGCCCTTGCCGGACGGCTCGGCGTCAAGCTGGACAGGCACGGCTTCTGCGAGACCGATCCCTTTCAGCCCCTGGCCACGTCCCGCAAGGGCGTTTACGTGTGCGGCGCCTTCGAGTCGCCCAAAGACATCCCGGAGACGGTGGCACAGGCCAGCGGGGCGGCCGCCTTTGCATCCATGGATATCGCCGAGGCGCGGGGGTCCCTGCTCTACAGAGAGGAGCTTCCGCCGGAGAAGGACGTGGAAGGCCTGGAGCCCCGCGTCGGGGTCTTCGTCTGCCACTGCGGCGTGAACATCGGCTCTGTGGTCGATGTGCCCGGCGTCAAGGAGTATGCCGGCTCCCTTCCGAACGTGGTATACGCCGAGGAGTTCCTGTTTACCTGCTCTTCGGACAGCCTGGTCAAGATCAAGGAGGCCGTGGAGGAAAACGACCTGAACCGCGTGGTGGTAGCCAGCTGTTCCCCCCGGACCCACGAGCCCCTGTTCCGCCAGAGCATCCGGGAAGCGGGCCTGAATCCGTTCCTCTTCGAGATGGCGAACATCCGGGACCAGTGTTCCTGGGTGCACATGCACGACCACGCGGCGGCGACGGAAAAGGCCAAGGAGCTGGTCCGGATGGCGGTGGCCAAGGCCCGGGAACTCGTGCCCCTGCCCACCGAGTACAAGGAGATCAACAAGAAGGGCCTGGTGGTCGGCGGCGGCCTGAGCGGAATGAGTGCGGCCATCCAGCTCGCAGACCAGGGATTCGGCGTGTACCTGGTGGAGCGGGAGGCGGAACTCGGGGGCAACCTTCGCCATCTCCACTACACGATCGACGGCAAGGATGTGCAGGCCCTTTACCGGGATCTGGTCGAGAGGGTTCGGAACCATCCGCAAATCGAGCTCTTTACCGAGGCGGAGCTGGTGGGTCACTCGGGCTCGAAAGGCACATTCACCACGGAAATCGCCGTAGGGCCCCAGAAAGAGGTCCGGACCCTGGAGCACGGCATCATCATCCTTGCGACCGGGGGCGAGGAATGGAAGCCGGACGAATATCTATACGGCGAGAGCCCCCGGGTGGTTACCCAGCAGGAATTCGAGGAGAAGCTCGTCGCCGGAGAGATCGATCCGAAGCAGCTCTCCAATGTGGTCATGATCCAGTGCGTGGGGTCCCGGATCCCGGAGCGGCCTTACTGCAGTCGCGTCTGTTGTTCGAGCGCGGTCAAGAACGCGCTGAAGATCAAGGAGATCAACCCGGATGCGGGCGTGAACATCCTGTGCAGGGACGTACGCACATACGGCATGCTCGAGGAATATTACACGAAGGCGCGGCGCGAGGGCGTGTTGTTCACCCGCTACGACCTGGACCACAAGCCCGAGGTACGGGAAGAAGGCGGTGCGCTCACCGTAACCGTTTTCGATCCCACCATCCAGAAAAAATTGAGGCTCACGCCCGATCTGCTCGTGTTGAGCGCCGCCATCATCCCGAGAGAAAACGATCATGTCGCCGACCTGTTCAAGGTGTCCCGCACGCTGGACAAATTTTACCTCGAGGCCCACATGAAGCTCAGGCCCGTGGACTTCGCGAGCGAGGGGATGTTCATGGCGGGCCTGGGGCACGGGCCGAAGCCGATCAACGAATCCATCTCCCAGGCGGCTGCGGCGGTCGCGCGTGCCTGCACCGTGATCAGCAAGGACCGGATGCAGGTGGGCGGCGTGGTTGCCAAGGTGGATCCGGAAAAGTGCGCCGTTTGTCTCATCTGCGTGCGGGCCTGCCCGTACCATGTGCCGTATATTCACGAGGACGGTTACTCCTACATCGATCCTTCCCGATGCCAGGGGTGCGGAAACTGCGCGGCCGAATGCCCGCAGAAGGCGATCGAGCTGCAGCATTATACGGATCACGAGATCCTGGAGAAGACCGCGGCGCTCGTGCCGGCGGTCCCGGCCTCGGGGGCCGAACCAACCACGGAAGCACGTTCCGAAGAAGGAGAGCAGAAGGATGGCTGAGTCTTTTGAGCCGGAAATCCTGGCCTACTGCTGCACGTACTGAGCATACACGGCTGCGGACCTGGCAGGTTCGATGAGAATGGATTATCCGCCGAACGTAAAGATCATCCGGATCCCTTGCACGGGCAAGGTGGATGCCCTCTACCTGCTCAAGGCCCTGGAGGACGGGGTGGACGGGGTGTATGCGGCAGGGTGCGAGGAAGGGGATTGCCACTTTCTCGTGGGCAACATCCGGGCCAAGAAGCGCGTGGGCTATGTGAAGTCGATCTTGAAGGACCTGGGCATCAATCCGGGGCGGGTCGAGATGTACAACATGTCGGCCGCCGACGGACCCCGGTTCGTTCAAGTGGCGCGCGAGTTTACCGCGAGGATCAAGGCCCTGGGCCCCAGCCCGGTCAAGACCGGCAAGGGCAGTGAGCCCACGGAAGAAGTGCCGGAGCACGCCCCGGAGTCGGAAGGCGGGGAGGCGGCGAAACAGGAGGAAAGGCCCGCCGGCGGGGAACCCGCACAGCCGGCGGCCTGAGCAATACAGGAATCAGGGATCGGAGGGCCGGGATCATGCCCGTCCGCCGGCCCGGAATGGGGTGCATGCATTCGTGTCATTCCCGCGGAGGCGGGGTATGAGGGGAGGTTTCAAATGATCATCGGACATCGAAAGCCGCTGGAGGAGATCCTCCAAATGGTCGAGCCCTTCGACAAGATCGCGCTGATCGGCTGCAAGGGCTGTGTGGCGGTTTGTGCCGCGGGCGGCGAGAAGGAGGTCGGCATTCTTGCTTCCGCGCTTCGCCTGGCGCGCAAGAAGGACGGCAGGGAGATCGAGATCAAGGAAGTGACCCTGGAGAGACAGTGCGATCCGGAATACATCGAGGAGATCGAGGGGTTTGTCCACGATTACCAGGCCGTCCTTTCGATCGCCTGCGGTGTGGGCGTCCAGTATATGGCGGAACGCTACAAGGAGATCCCGGCCCTTCCCGGCCTGAACACGGACTTCATGGGCGGCTCCGAGGAGCAGGGAGTCTGGGTCGAGAAGTGCCAGGGGTGCGGGAACTGCGTTCTGCACCTGACGGGTGGGATCTGTCCGATCACGCGCTGCTCGAAAAGCCTGCTCAACGGTCCGTGCGGCGGTTCCTCGGGGGGGATGTGCGAAATCAACCCGGAGATCGCCTGCGGCTGGCAGCTGATCGTGGATCGCCTGGAGTCTCTCGGGCTTCTTGAAAAGGTGTACGAACAGATCATGCCTTACAAAGACTGGACGACGAGTCGGGATGGCGGGCCGCGAAAGATCGTCAGGGAGGACATGAGAGAATGAAAACAGCCAGCCGCTTGGAAAAGATATTGGAAAGTGGGACCTTTGCCGTCACCTCCGAGTGTGGGCCTCCCCGGGGAGCCGATCCTCAGGTGATCCGGGAGAAGGGCGAACTCCTCAAGGGGTCGGTGGATGCGATCAACGTGACGGACAACCAGACCTCGGTCGTGCGTATGTCCTCGATCGCCGCATGCGTCATCCTGAAGGAGATGGGCTTCGAGCCGATCGTGCAGATGACGACCCGGGACCGGAATCGAATCGCCCTTCAGAGCGACCTTCTGGGGGCCGCCGCCCTGGGCATGAACAACCTGCTCTGTCTCTCCGGGGACCACCAGAGCTTCGGCGATCATCCGACATCCAAGAATGTCTACGACATCGATTCCATTCAGCTGATCCAAACGGTACATCGGATGAGGGAAGAGGGGAAGTTCATCAACGGGGAAGAAATCAAGACCCCTCCCAAGTTCTTTATCGGTGCGGCGGCCAACCCCTTTGCGGATCCCTTCGCGATCCGTGTCCCCAGGCTGGCCAAGAAGGCGGCCGCGGGGGTGGATTTCGTCCAGACCCAGTGCATTTACAATATGGACAAGTTTCGGGAATGGATGAAGGGGATCGTGGACCGGGGCCTGCACGAAAAGGTCAAGATTCTCGCCGGCGTCACCCCGATGAAAAGCGTCGGTATGGCGCGGTACATGAAGAAATCCGTTCCCGGCATGGATGTGCCGGACGAGATCATCCAGCGTCTGAAAGACGCGGGCAAGGGAAACGCCGCCAAAGAGGGCGTCAAGATGTGCGTGGAGCAGATGCAGGAACTCCGGGAGATGGAAGGGGTTGCCGGCGTGCACATCATGGCCATCGAATGGGAGGAAAAGGTCCCGGAGATGGTCAAGGATGCCGGATTGCTCCCAAGGCCTGAAGGTTAAGCAGCGATTCTCTGTCCCGTCTCGGGTGGCTTGGGCTCCGTCCCCCTTCTCTCTTGCAGTCGCCCTGCGCAACCCTCGTTCGGGACAGGAAATCGAAGCCGAGGCACCCCGGCCCGCCACCCAAGAGCTGTTCCGGTTCGATTTTCGTGGGCTTCAAGACGGAGTGGACGTCATGGCCAGACGAAAGAATTTTTCCAAGATGCCCACCTTTGCGGAGATGAAGGCATCCGAGGAAAAGGCGCAACAAGACTTCTTCGCATCGATCAACCAGCTGGAGTTTACCGATGAGGGGTATCCGTGCAAGGTCCCCGTCTTCTACCGCAAACAGGCGGGTATCCTCGGCATCTTTCCGGCAAGAACGCGGGCGTTGCAAAAGGCGCTTCCAAAGGATCCGGGCTTAAAACCCGTCAAGCTCTTCCCGGGGGTTTCTCCCCTGATCATCTTCTCTCTGCAAAGCCTCGACACGGACATCGCCCCCTACAATTCCATCCTGGTCATCATCCCGATCCGGAACCCCGACTTCGTCGGCTATTTTTCCCCCCTTGATCTCCTCCCCGGCTTCGAGCTCGTTCGGCAGGGCCTCATTCGGAGAAAACAGCACTGGTTCGTCTGGAGGATTCCCGACGATTCCTACATCTCCTACAAGCTGGGTTATGACTTTTTCGGCATGCCGAAGTTCGCCGCTGATCTCACGTGGGAGGATCAGGGGGAACACATTCTTTACACCTGCGCAGACCAGGGGGAGAAAATTCTCGCCATGCGGGCCAGGAAGATCCACGCCCCGCAGCGCGGGAAGGGGATAGAAATAGCGTCCCTGGCCTATTTTTATCGGGACAAGCTGCCGATGACCGAAGAGTGCAGGGTTCTCGTGAAAAGGGGCGCCGTTTCCCTGCGGCCGGATCATCTCGCTCTGGATCTCGGGGAGAGCCATCCCATGGCGCAGGAACTGCGTGAGGTGCTCATCACGACAAGGCCTCTCTGTTCCGCTTACCTGCCCGACACCAACCTGATCATCTATGAACCGGGGCGCTGGGCCGGTGATGTTCTCGAGCAGTTCTCTCGTTTTTTTTCGGCCAAGGAGAGGCGAAGGAAAGCGAAAACCGGCAAGGGATAAAGGGGATCATGGCTATGGAGAATGCCGGTCTGTTCTCCAGGCCCGAAGTATAGCCGTGACAGGAGGCTATCGCCACCGCCGGTACATCCACGTCCACAGGTCAGGGTTTTCCGCTACCCTTCTCTCGATGATTTTTGTAAAGCCCTGTATGTTCGCCACCACGTCCTCAGCCTTCTTGCCGCCGCTGCGAATCACGGGCGCCGGGGGATCGATGACGAGCGTATTGCCGCCGTCCTTGTCGCGGAACATGAACATCGGGAGAACCGGCGAACCGCAGGCGAGCGCCAAAGAGGCCGCGCCCGGCGCCGTAAAGGCGCGGCGTCCGAAGAAATCCACCGCCACGCCTCCCCGCCTGGGGCGGTAGTTCTGGTCGATAAACAGCACCAGGACCTCGTTCCTTTTCAACACCTTCAGACACGCCCGGGCACAGGACCTCGTCGGATAGAGGGGGATCGTTCGGATCCCCGCGCTCGCCCGCATCTCGTTGAACAATCGCTCTGTCTTCGGATCTTTCATCTGGTTGACCACCAGGTTGACGGGGATTCCTTCTGTGCTCAGCTTGCCCGCAAGGATCAGGAAATTACCGAAGTGAGCCGAAATCGCAATGACGCCCCGCTCTTCCGCCAAGGCGTCCCGGAGGCGGTCGAGTCCTTTGACACGCACAAAAGCCCGCCGCTCGTCGGCGGACATGACCGAATAGGCAATGCATTCGCCCAGGGCCGTGCCGCAGTTCCGATAAGAGGCCCTGGCGATATCCCGGATCTCTTCCGGAGTCCGGGTCCCTCCGAACACGAAGGACAGGTTGGCAAGGGTCCGCTTGCGCGCCTTGGGAAACGCCACGTACAGAAGCGTGCAGCAGGCCGAACCGATCCGGGAAAGCCGCCGTACGGGCAGACGGTGCAGGATCCAGTATGTTGCACGGATCAAGGGATACAGCGCCCTTCCCCGAACCGATCTTCGCCATTTTTTCCATCGCTTCCGCCGTGCTCTTTGCGAAGGCGATTCGTTCCGGTTCCGCTGGTTGCGATCCGGGGTAAGGCGGCGAGGAACCGTGCGGCTTACGGCCCCCTGTGTGTCGCCCGGCGTTGCCGGCAAGGAGGAAGAATCACCCGGGCTTTCTGTCTTGTCTCTTTTCTGGGCACAACCACAGCTGTTACACATTCGCCTCAATGGCTCCCCGCATGTTCGCAGATACGATCTCCTCCGAGTCCCCACATTGCCTCCGTCGGAAGCCGTCGGGAGATCGGGGAAGATCAGAAGGTCATACTGTATTAGTCTAGGGACCGGGGAAAGGCAGGTCAAGATGTCCCTGGAGGGCTAGACAGGCGGCCGGCAGGCAGATTGCGGGACGTTCCTTCGTTGCCGCAGGACCTTGCCCGGATCAAAGGCGATATGGTAGACCTTCCGGGAGGCCTGCTATGTTCGGCTCGACACCCATCCGGGTGAAGCCCAACAGCTTGTGCCGCAAAAGGAAGCGGCGCCTTCCAGAAAAGGGGGATCGGCATGAGAAAACGGATCGTACTCCTGATGGCAGGCCTGGTCATCCTTGCTGCGGGCTGGGTCGCCTATCTTTACTGGATGGCCGGCCAGTTCAAGACGATCCGGCCCCATTTCTCGGGTACATGCCGGGTGATCGGGGGTGTGATCGGGCCGGAGGATATCACGATTCATCCGCGAACCGGGATCGCCTATGTGTCTGGATGCGACCGGAGGGCCGTTCAGGAAGGCGGGCCGGCAAGAGGGGCGATCTACGCGTACGACCTGAACGCTGTGACGAGGGAGCCGGTCAACCTGACCCCGGATGCGGATCCGGGCTTCCGGCCCCACGGGATCAGCTTGTTTGTCGGCACGGACGGCCGTGACACCCTCTTCGTCGTCAACCATCAGGGCGGAGCGCATCGCATCGAGGTCTTTGAACTGAGGGACGGAAAGCTGTCTCACGCGCAGACGCTTACTTCCCCATTGCTCGTGTCGCCGAACGACATCGTGGCGGTCGGCCCGGACCGGTTCTACGTAACGAACGATCACCGGTACCGTTCCGGGTGGATGCAAAAGCTGGAGGATTATTTTCGTCTCAGTCGTTCAAATGTCCTTTACTACAACGGTTCCGAATTCGTCGAGGCCGCCTCCGGGATTGCCTATGCCAACGGAATCAACGTGAGCCCTGACGGAAAGACGCTGTTCGTGTGTTCTGTTACGGAAGGGGCCCTTCATGTCTATGACCGTGATCCCGCGTCGGGTCGGCTCAAGCAGAGGGAGGAGATCGACCTCCATACGGGGTTGGACAACGTCGAGGTGGCGGCGAACGGAGACTTGTGGATCGGTGCGCACCCAAAGCTCTTTGATTTCATCGCATACGCGAAGGACCATTGGGCCGTTTCCCCTTCCCAGGTGCTGCACCTTTCCCCCGACGAAGGAGGAGGATACGATGTGGAGGAGGTCTTTCTCGACACGGGGGAACAAATTTCCGGATCGAGCGTAGCCGCCGTACTGGGCAACCGCCTTCTGATCGGTTCCGTTTTCGACGCGAAATTCCTGGACTGCAACCTGTCCCCCGGACCCTGACCCCTCATCTTCACCAAGGCTCACCATTCCCTTCCTTCGATTTCTTGTACTCCGTATCAGGGCTTTTCTGCAGACCCGGTCAGCTTCCGGCTTTCAAAGGCATGCAGGGAGTCGAGTACGTCCCAGCGCCGATCCTTCAGGGCGGTTACCGTGCCCTTCCTTCTGTTCTCGTAGAGCATCTCGGTGTCCAGGTCGGCGGTGGCCACGGATTCTTCGTTCAACGGGGATTCGGCGGCAATGCCCTTCCGGGGAAACCCGGTGTCGCAGGGGGTCAAGACTGAGGCCATCCCCCAGAAGGGGAGCCCCGCCACATTGCCCAACAGGCTGCAATGTACCACGTAGACCTGGTCCTCGATGCAGCGCGCATGGCCGCAGTGGCGCACCCGCCAGTAGCCCTGCTCATCCAGGGTCGCGGACGGGGAAATCAGCAGGTCGGCCCCCCGCAGGGTCATGAGACGGGACGTTTCCGGGAATTCGAGGTCATAGCATGTCAGGATGCTGAACTTGACCTTCTCGGTTTCAAAGATCTTCAGTTCGTCTCCGGGGGAGGTCCAGGCCGTCTCGAAAGGAACGAGGTGGCACTTCTCCTGTTCCCAGACCTTCCCTTCCGGGGTAAAGAGGTGGGCGGTGTTGTAGAACTTCCCTTCCCTTTCCCGGAGGTGCGAGCCGGCCACGATGTACAGGGCCTTGTCCCTGGCGAGGCCCTGAAACAGGCTGAGGTAGTCCCCGGTGTATGTCGTGAGCCGCGCGAATTTTTCGATGATGTCATGCCCCTCGAAGAAATGCATGAGCTCGATGGTGAAAAGCTCGGGGAACACGAGTATGTCCGGAGACTCGGCCGCGGCCCGCTCCACCAGCCGGGCGACATGGTCGGCAAAGTCGTCGAAAGAGCTTACAGGTCCTGCCTTGAACGGGACCGCGGAAACACGGATCTTCGCCATGGGGGATTCCTTTTCTCGAGTTGATGAGGGCCCTTGGGTACGGCAAGAGGTGGTGCGATCTTCCATTCTCCTCGGAAGGGCGCGGCGATTCAAGGGGCGGCGGATCCGGATTCCATGGGCATCCACTGCGGGGCTGCGCCCAGGCCGAGATAGTGGGCCCGGATCCTGTTCAGGTCGAAATCGACGCCGCACCATTCACGGAATTGTGCCAGGGCATCCGGTGTCATTCGGTTGTATCTGCGATTTTGCTCGAGATTACGCAACGCAGCCCGCCAGGTGTGTGCCGCACTTTCCAGGGTCCCTCGGTCCGGTGCGCCCTGCCCGTGAAACACGATTCGTTCAAACGACTCGAGGAGCCTCCCGACCCGGAAAAGGCCCGCCTGATAGAAGGTGAAATACTCCTCGTCCGCGGCCCTGAGCGGCTCCTTCTCCCGGCCCTGCCAAAGGATGGCGTGAGTCGCTTCGTGCAGAAGGAGTGCGCCGGAGACGGATGGATCTTGCGGAGGGGCGGCCAGGACGATGCAGTCCCGGTAGAAACCGGACGGAGCGGGGAGAAGTTCGGTGAAGAATGCGAGTGTATCATCGTCCTGGAGGTATTTCGGGTCCACCACGATCGAGAGGCCCGTTTTGAACAATCGTTCCCCATACTTTCCCGGGTCGCCGTAAGATGCGACCTCCCTGAACCGGCAGTTTCCATGGGTCTCCAGGCGATCTTTGATCTTCCGGTACGCGGATTCCTTCCATTTCCGTTCGGCCGCCCCGGCCCCGGCGGCATCTTTCCCGCGCATCACCGGCCCTTCCGCCAGATCCCGCCTTAACCTTTCCATGCTGAAAAACCCGGCGCTCAGGCCCGTGTTGAAGGCGTACTCAATCAGGTGTAGCT
Organism: bacterium; assembly: GCA_015486285.1. Taxonomy (GTDB): domain Bacteria; phylum Desulfobacterota; class DSWW01; order DSWW01; family DSWW01; genus S015-6. The sequence continues at coordinate 4,904 of WFRX01000298.1, read as the reverse complement.
CGGCCTTGAGGGCCCCTTGCGATTCGATTCGGAGCCTGTCCGCAACAAGCACGCCGTCCACGTTCCGGTACGAGTCGATCAAGGCGGCCATGGGGTGGACCTCCATGCCCTCCGCGTATTGCGTTCGCTCCATGTACTCCAGCCTGGCGGTCAGGCACGATGCCTCATCGAAGAAGAGGCGGTAGGTGAGCCCGGACGGGGCCTCGACGATGACCTCCCGCAGCCACCTGCCCCCCTGCCGCACCCGCCGGCCGAGGCCGGCAGGGTAGGATTCGGTGTCGATGCACAGGAGCGAGAAGATCCGGTTCAGTTCCAGGTTCTCCAGAAACGCCTTCCGATCCTTTTCCAGACCGAATCGGACGCTTCGCCCACAGCCTTCCAGGAAGGTCTTTCCGTCATATTGACGGGTCTTCAGAATCACGCCGTCCCGGATCATGTCCTGGCGGAAGCAATGGGGCCCCATCCTCCAGGTCTTGAGGAGGACCCTGCCCTTGTAGGCATCGCCGTACACGATCTCCGCAAGGGAGGTTTCGTCTGTGACGCTTCCGAGTTTTTTCCTCCCTCCCCTCGCCCTGACGGCGGCGGAAAGGAGTTCGGCGAGCGCGCGGGCGTCTTCGGAATGGCCGACCCGGCAGCCGCACCCGTTCTCATCCGGTCGAACGGGTGGAACGGTCCCGTCCCCTCCGTCCGCACGCCCTCGGGCGGCGCAGGCAAGACTCACGAGGATCAGGAGCATCGGGACCGGGATCCGTCGGGATAGCCCCAGCGGTAGGATCTTCATCGTTCGGGTCTGTTTCCGGCGCACGGGTTTCAGGGGACTCCACGCCCCCCGCCCGGGAGGGAGCGCCTTGGGAGCCCTTTGCCTTCAGCCTGCGGCTTCGCCGCTTATCGGGTAGATCGGCTCCAACGCACCGGATCTTGACGAAAGGTCAGAAAAGACCGTCATCGGTCAGGGCGCCCAGAGGCTCGAACAGCCAGTCACCCAGCGATTCCAGCTCGTCCTCCGGTGACCGGAAGAACCGTTTGACGGACCGCCCGATCCGGGTCGGCGCCTCTTGGACGGATTTGTGGGTACAAGCGGCCTCGTAGCGTACCGAAGCGAAAACATCTTCACCTGCCGCCGTGGCCTCGTGCCCGATTCCCTTTGCCCCGTCTTTGACCGCTTCTACGATCGATTTCAGCGGCCCCGCCTCCTGTTCGGCCGCAGAGGCCGCGCCGCAGACGATCAAGAAAGCCCCCAGAAAAACCATCGATCCTGCCCATCTCGTCATCACGTCTCTCCTTCCGGTGCCGGCTCAGTCGCTCTTGGGATTCTTGGAATCAAACATATAGACCCTTGGAAAGCGGAAAGATATCCCGCTGCGATTGACACGCCGGAGGGGCCCCAGTACTTTCGTTGTCAGGAGGATGCATGGGAGATCATTGTACACAATGAAGATCCTTGAAGACCAGGCCCTGCAGCCATTGAACACATTCGCCCTGCCCGCCCGCGGCCGGTATTTCTGCCGCGCCGAAAGCGTGGACGATCTTCGGGAGGCCCTGGCCTTTTCAGAGGCCGAAAACCTGCCGATCCTCCTCCTCGGCGGAGGAAGCAATGTGGTGCTCTCCCGGGATTTTCCCGGTCTTGTGGTTCACATGGCCCTCAAAGGTATCGAGAGGCTCGAAGAGACGGCCGACCACTGCCTGCTCCGCGCGAAGGCCGGGGAGGAGTGGCATGCCTTTGTGGAACACTGCCTGCAAGGGGCCTGCTTCGGCTTGGAAAACCTGTCGCTGATCCCCGGCACGGTGGGGGCCGCCCCGATCCAAAACATCGGGGCCTACGGCGTGGAACTCCGGGACCGTCTGGAATCGGTCGAGGCCCTGGACCGGGCGACCGGAGAAACCGTCCGATTCGCCAACCGGGAGTGCGGCTTCTCGTACCGCACCAGCGTCTTCAAGGGGAGATTCCGGGATCGGTACATCATCACCGCCGTGACCCTTCGCCTGGACAAGCGCCCGGCGCCGGTCACGACGTACGGTTCCGTGGAGCGGGAACTGCGCGCAATGGGCGAGACCGACATCACCCCGGTCCGTGTCAGCCGGGCGATCTGCAACCTGCGCCGGCGCAAGCTCCCCGACCCGGCCGTCCTGGCCAATGTGGGAAGCTTTTTCAAGAACCCCCTCGTTTCCTCCGAGGTCTTCGGGCGTTTGAAGTCCCGTTACGAGGATCTGATCGGCTACCCGGGTCCGGACCATCGCGTGAGGCTCTCGGCCGGCTGGATGATCGACCGCACGGGGTGGAAGGGATGCCGAAGGGGCCCGGTGGGCGTCCACGCCGGGCACGCACTCGTGCTCGTGAATTACGGAGGGGCGTCTGCCGGGGAGATCCTGCGCCTCGCCCGTGAGATCCGGGATTCGGTCCGAGAGGCCTTCGACGTTGAACTGGAGATCGAGCCGCGGATCTACTGAATACGGAAATCCTTGAGGTTCAGGCCGAGGTCCAGGTCGGTCTGCAGGGTCACCAGGGCCTTTGCGAGACGTGCTTCTTCCGCATGCTTCCTGAGGGCATCCCCCTGCCTTCCCTTCAGGGTGCCGGAGGCGGAGATCACCCCGGCCAGGGTGCCGAATTGCCTCAGGAGCGCGGCCGCCGTCTTTGCGCCGATACCCGGCACCCCCTTGATGTTATTGGTGCTTTCGCCGCACAGGGCCAGGAAGTCCACGAACTGCTCCGGCGCCACCCCGTATTGCTCGATCACATAGGCGCGGTCCAGATCGCGTTGCCGAAAGTGATCTCGCACCCTGATCCGATCGGAGAGCAACTGGAGGAATGCCCTGTCTGTCGAGAGGATGACGGCCCGGCCCCCGCGGGCGGCCACCTTGCTCGCCAGGGTGGCGATCACGTCGTCCGCTTCCACGGCCGGGAAATGCAGAGAAGCGATGCCCTCCTCGAGAAAGGCCGCTTTGAATTCGGGCAGGCCGGACTTCAGCGCCTCCGGCATCGGTACGCGCCCGGCCTTGTAGCCTGCGTAGCGCTCATGCCGCCAGCCGGGACCTTCCCCCTCGAAGACGACCACGGAATGGGTCGGTCCGCATTCACGGACGGCACGCCGGAGGGACCCCACCGTGGAGGCGAGCGCCCCCTTGACCCGGTCGGGGCCGTCCTCGCCCGGCTGGGCCGCATACACCCGGCGAATCAGGTTCAGTGCGTCTACGAGCAGGAACCGGATCTTCATGAGGCACCGGTCCTTTCCGTTCCCGGTCTTGCCCTTCCCACCTGCCGCATTCTCTATCGCCCCCGGATCGGTGCGATTGAATCGATTTAGAATTATAGTAAAAGCAGAGCGTTACACAACAGGGTCCGCCGCCCGATCCTGGCCTTCGGGATGTTTCGAGAGGACCGGTCCCGAGTCTTCGGTCGCGCAAGTCGGGAAACGATCATGGGGATCGGATCATCCAATGCCTTGAACCCTTTCCGGGGGCGGCACACGAACACCGACAACGTAGGAGAAAGGCATGTCTCTAAAGACGATCGAATTCTTCTGGGATGTGGGAAGCCCTTACACGTTTCTTGCTTCGACCCGAATCGAACACCTTGAGCGGGCATGCAATGCCCGGGTGCGATGGAGACCCTTCCTGGTGGGGGGCGTCTTCCGGGAGACGGGCAACAGGCCCCCTCTGGAGGTCCCTGCGAAATTCAACTACGTGATCGACGACCTGAAGACCTGGGCCGCCTACTACAAGATGCCTTTTACGTTCCCCGCCGTGTTTCCCATCAACAGCCTGCTGCCCATGCGGGCCGCCGTGGGGGCGGACACGCTCGGAAAGGGCAGGGAGTTTGCCGTTGCCGCCATGCGCGCTCTCTGGCAGGAAGGGAAGGACCCCGGCCGGCAGGAAACCCTGAACGAGATCGCTCGATCCGTCGGGCTCGACGGCGAGAGTCTCGCCCGGATGGCGCAAGATCCTGCGGTCAAAGAAGTCCTCAAGAAGAACACCGTCGAGGCGGTGGAACGCGGGGCCTTCGGTGCGCCGACCTTCTTTGTGGGCAAGAAGATGTTCTGGGGCCACGATCGGATCCTGTTGCTCGAAGAGTACGTGAAGGGCGATCTCCCCCGGGCGGAATAGCGGGTCGCTTCCGCGGCGGGCTTTTCTTTACCTTTACGGCCGGAACCGCGCTCACGATCATCTCTTCCGCTTTGGCCTGGGCCTGGGGGTCCGTTTGTTCTCACGAAACAGGATCGTCCTTTTCCTCTATTCCGCTCTGTTGCCGCTGTGTCTCCTGTCGGCCGACCGCGGGGGATTCTCACCCCTGATCACCTGGTATCTCCTTGCAATCCCGGTTCCGGTGTTCCTGTCTCCCGCCAGAGGGCTCCCCGAACAGCCCACGGACCGGAGGCGTCCGCACGTCTTCCCCTCGGTCGGCCTCACGACCATCAACGCTCCAGGAGTTCGGCCTCCAGAGTCAACCCCAGGCCGCCTCAGCTCGACACTCCATCGCGCCGCTCCATCGTACAGTTTTCCATACGATACCTAATGGCGTTTCAATCACAGATCTCGGGCCGGTTCTGCCCCGGGGCCTCTTCCACTGCAGAGCCCAATGCCAGCGTCCCATGCGACACGTACAGCGTGCCCCGGATTCGGAGTGGCTTGCATTCCAGGTCCGCCCGGTCCAGTGCGTCTACGAAGGCCTTGTTGCCGACGAGCCGCAGTCTTTCACGTCCTATGTCGTTCAGGATCGCCCAACCGCTGACTCCCCATGGACTCGCCTGAGGCACGCCTATGCCGGTCACCTTGAAGTTCCAGGTTCGATCCCGGAATGTGAGGGTGTAAACGTTTGTGCCTCCCGGATGACCCGCAGGGAGCCTGACTCCGGTAAGCGTCACATTGAGGGATCCGGCCGAAGCTGTCCGGGTTCCGTGGACCAGGTC
>WFRX01000297.1 GCA_015486285.1 bacterium | reverse complement strand
CCCATGCATGATCCGTCCCGGTTTCCGGGAGGCACGCATTGCCGCCTGTCTATTTCGTCTCGTATGCCCTTTCCACCAGCTGCGTTTTCTTGGTCGCCCGCTCGAGGGTGTTCGGCTTGAGCCAGGTGACGGCAGGCCGGATCTTCACGTCACTGTGCATCTTCTGGAGGATTTCTTCCTCGAGGACCGCGAGGTCCGCTTCCCCGACAGCCTCCCCGTATTCGATCTTCAGCTTGAGGGGAGGGACCACCCGCGGGGGCGGCTCCGTCACCGATGGGGGCACACATCATCCGCGTCAGGGGATACGAGACGTCTCCGGACTGAAGTACCTCCTCGAGGGTAACGGCTTTCTGATACTGGGCATGGGGATTGAGCGCTCCGTTCTTGTGGGCCTTTACGGAAAGCTTGGCAAAGTGCCCCTGGGTCAGACCGAACTTTTCCATGTATCTTCTCGTCATCCAGGCGTACATATCCATGAAGATGCTGCGCTTCTCGCCGCTCCCTTCATGGAGAATCTTGTCCGCCTTTGCAAACCGCGCTTCCGCACGTTTGAAATATTCCAGACACATTTCCAGGTCCACGGCGGTCCCGAGGGCCATAAAGGACTTTTTCTTGTCCCGGTCGTAGAGCTTCTCGAACCCCACGACGAGAACCGTATCGTACATGCCTGCGCCGACGGCCGTCCAACCCAGGTGAAAGGCGGACGAGGAACTCGCGCAGGCGCTCTCCACATTGAATATCGGGATGCCCTCGATTCCCATGGCAGTCAGGGTGACCTGGCCCCGGATCATTTCCTGCCCGGTCATCAGGCCTGCCACGGCGTTGCCTACATAGGCGGCCTGAATGTCCTTCTTGTCGATACCCGCGTCCTGGATCGCCGCTTCCGCGGCCTCCCGCACCAGTTCTTTGATGCCCTTGTCGAGGAGCTTGCCGAAGCGGGTCATACCCACACCAATGACAGCAACATCTTCCATCGGACCATTCCTTTCGCGGATAGACCGGAGGGCAAAACAATTAGGATCGAAACTGAAAATATAGTAGAATAGCGCCTTGTTTAGAATCCCCGAAGGCCCACGCGGTGGCAAAGGCCCATGGCGAGGGCATCATCATCACGGAGAATTGAAGAATCGGCCTGAGTGCCCTTCCGGGGTCTTTGATCTTTCCGCCCCTAATGGTATATAGAAGCTGCAAGGTAGGAATCATTCGCATGATCGAAGGAGGAGACAATGGCAAAAAAAGCGAAAGCGGTTGCCAAACAGCAATCCAAGAAGGATGCAAGGACCGAGGCGATCGAGCGTCTCAAGACGGAGTACACCGAAACCGAAAAGGTCATCCTTCGGCGGAGGAGCGTGAGGCTTTACAAGAAGGAACCAGTGCCGGAATTCATGGTAAAAAGGGTTCTCCAGGCGGGCCGATTCGCCCCTTCGGCCGGAAACAGCCAGCCGTGGAAGTTCGTGGTTCTGCGGGACCCTGAGATCATCAACGGGATTACCGAGACCGTTGTAGGCATCTGCAAGAAATTCAACGCCATGCTGGAGTACCGAAAGCCGGGAACCTCGTGGCGCCGGCCGTTGAGCAAGGCCTTTATCCGCGTCCGGCACAACGACCTGCACCCGGTTCCCTTCGGCGCCGTCCGAATGATCGCCGAGGGGGCCCTCGGCCTCTGGCACGGGGCCTCCACGGTCATCCTCATCTTCAAGGATGTCCGGGGGGTCTCCAGCCCGGAGCTGGACTGCGGCATTGCGGGGCAGAACATGGTGCTCGCGGCCCACAGCATGGGCCTGGGCACGTGCTGGGTCGGATTCGCAAAAATGGCCTTCCAGTACACAAACGAATGGAAGAAGCGTCTCAACATCGAGTATCCCTATGCGTGGGGTAACAGCCTGGCGCTCGGGTGGCCCCGTGGCGAGCCGGACGGCATGGTGGAGAGGGCGACCCATCCCGTGGACTGGTATGAAAACGGCGGCAAGAAAATCGTCCTGGATTGATCCTGTACATATTGATCCTGTACATATACACTTCACTGAACACTACACAAAAGCAAAAGGCACAAAAGAGGCAAGACGTGAACGAAAGGAAGGACCATGGCGGAATTCAGCCTTCTGGAAAAGATCCTCATACCTACCTACAACGACCCTGCCCAGATCGCGGCCGGCGAGGTGGAGTTCGACTATGAAAAATGCAGCGGATGTTCGATGTGCGTAGAGGTCTGCCCGGCCGACTCGATCCTATTCGAAAACAAGAAGCCCTCTTTGAAGCCCAGCGGTCAGAACGAATGCATCGCCTGCGGGGACTGCGTCGCGCTGTGCCCGGAAGGGGCGATCCGGGTCACGAAGGGATACCGGTACACGAAGTATTTCAGAACCATCGACCAGGGAGCCCCGAAACCGCCCAGCCTGTTCGCTGATGACTAGGCGGGTGCGGCACGAAGCGACAGCCCCTTTCCGGAGAACACAGGCATGGATGTCCTGCAAAAACCTACGCAAAGATGTTCTGGAGGATCCTTCGAAACCGCGCGGGATACACCGACAAGGAGATCAACAAGCTTCTCGAAACGAAGTGGGCCCCGCGCGTTGCGGAGATCACAAAGAGTTTCTACTGGTTCCGGGTCGAGATGGTGAAGACGAACCGGTGTACGGCGGGATGGAAGCAGGGGGACTGTCTCTACTTCGATCCCCTTGGAATGCTGATGAAACGAAAATGCCCCAAGACGATCTGCCCGCACGCCATCGCAACGATTTCGCCCGTCATCTACGCATGCCTCGACCGGATGGGACGGGGAGCGGACCCCTCTCAGATGCAGGTGGAGTACGTCAGCTGTACCGATCCCGGCTTCGATCACAAGGGAATGGGAAACAACCTGATGAAGGTCATCTATGAGCGGATGCCGCTGGCCGAGTATCTCCTCACAGCGAGCGGCCAGACCATGACATCCCATGTACTGTTTCGATCCTCCTCTGCCCGGGGGCCGAATCCGGGAGGGATCGAATCATGACGAAGAAGAAAGCCAGCAAGAAGAAAGATCAGGCCACGGAAAAGGGCGATCGAGGGGAGGTCCGGAGGTGGAGGGCCCTCTCTTCGTCCCAGAGGCAGGAAATGGCGAGCCGCTTCCTCGAGGAATACCCCCTGACGGAGCAGGAGAGAGGGGTTTTCGTTCAGTCGCCCAAGCGGGTCAACAAGATCCTCGGTATTGAACAATATCGAGACGCCCGGATCGTGGCCACCGTCGTTGCCTCGGAGGCATGTCTTGCCGGTCATCAGGTGGGAGACAGGATCCTCTTCGACTCGGCGGGCAGGCTGGTGGTGGAGGAAGCGGACAAACCGGTCTGCATCCGATTTTTGCACAGGGCCTGGTCTCGTCTCATCATGGTCCTGGACCGCATGGCGGACGATATGGGGGATACGATCGGAACAGGTGATTTCATCGGCGAGGTGATCAACATCCGGATGAGTTGCTACGGGGCTCCTTTTCCGTACGGCGACTGCGGGCAGGTATTGATGGAGGTCACTGTCGAAGGTCTCGCAAAAGGAGATTGACCATGGCTTATGAGGGATACCAGTTTCTGAAGGTCCGGCGGAACCGGGGCGTGGCGTTCGTCACGATCGACCACCCCCCGATCAACCTCCTGACCTTCGAGATGGCGGCCGAACTCTTGCGGCTCGCCGGCGAAATTCTGGCGGACGACACGGTCCGGGTCACCGTGTTCGACAGTGCCGACCCGGACTTTTTCATTGCCCACTTCGATGTCTCTGTCCTGGCAATGCTCGGGTCCCAGCCCATACCTCCGGCCACGGAACTGCATGATCTGGACCGGGCGGTCGAGGCCTTCCGCCGCATGCCCAAGGTAAGCATCGCCAAGATCGAAGGGCGGGCCCGCGGGGGAGGAAGCGAATTCGTCCTCGGCCTGGACATGCGGTTCGGGGCGATCGGCAAGGCCGTTCTTTCCCAACCCGAAGTCGGCGTCGGGATCATCCCGGGGGGGGGAGGCACCCAGCGGCTTCCGCGCCTGCTCGGCCAGGGGAGGGCCCTGGAGGTCGTACTCGGGTGCGGCGATTTCCCGGCGGAGGTCGCCGAACGATACGGATACATCAATCGGGCCCTTCCACCCGACGAACTGACCCCTTTCGTGGAAGACCTCGCGTACAGGATCGCCGGGTTTCCCGCCGAGGCGATCGCCCTGGCCAAGAAATCGGTGCAGAACGCCGGGGAGATGTCGATCGTGGAGGGACTCTGGGAAGAAAGTGTTCTGTTTTGGCAATCCCTTCGGACCGAACCGGCCCAGGCCAGGATGAAAAAATTCATGGAACTGGGGGGTCAGACCCGCGAGGTCGAGCTCGACCTGCCCAGCATGGTCAATGCCTTGGGAGAAAGCGACGGGTAGGGGATATATAGTTCTTTTTTTTGGACCGGTATTACTGGGTTTTATTTTTTTTGGAAAACCGCGAAATAAATCCACACCGGCGTTGACGAGGGCCTTGCGAACGGCGTTCAAATGATGTAGACTCCACCGTTGAGGCTCACGAGCGCCTGCAAACAAGGGATGACGGAACCGACCCGGTACAACAGGATCAACCCCGTGAGACGGAGGAGAAAAGGGAATGACGAAAGCAAGAAACCTCATGCTGGCTCTATTGATCTGTCTTGCCTTTGTGTGGCCGGCGCCGACGGTATTTGCTGATCTGGCGCCCGGCACGGTGATCGACAAGACGAACGCCGATCAGGCCGAGGGCCTTATACCGGATCCCGTCCTGAACTGGATCAAGAAGGGCGACGGCACGATGACCGTTGGCGAACTGCCCTATGACCCGACTGCTTATATGCCTCCGGCGGGGAAAAAGTACAATGAGGCCAACAAGGGCCGGTACGACGTGGACGAAAACGGGTTGATGGTGGATGTAAAGACCGGAAAGCTCCCGAAATTCATCGACGGGCTACCCTTCCCGGAAATCGACCTCAAGGACCCGCATGCCGCCTCCAAGATCATGTACAACAAGCACTACTATTCGTACCTCGTCGGAAACGTGGATGTTCCGTTCCAGGTCAGCTGGGTGGGCCGCAAGACGGGTTACGAGCGCGAGATCGACTCTGATTACCGAACCTACGTCCTGGCCGGGTATCCACCGGCCAAAGAGGAGCCGAACCCCGAAGGGGTAGAGCTGCACTCGCTGATCATCATCCTGGCGCCCTTCGATGTGAAGGGCACCAACATCCTGCTCTGGCGGTATCTTGACAAGAGGCTGGACAGTACGTTCGCTTACATACCGGCGATCCGGCGGGTCCGGCGGATGAGCCCCGCGAACCGGTCGGACGCCTTCCTGGGAACGGATTTCTGCGTGGATGACGCCTGGGGCTATGGGGGCAAGATCAATGCCTTCACCTGGAAGGTGATCAAGAAGGTGGACCAGCTGGTGCCCTTCTACCCGGGCAAGCCCCTCAAGCTCGTCAAGAACGACGCGGGCGAATGGGAGACCGCGAACACGGGCCAGAAGTTCACTTACGGATTCCAGAAGAAAGGCTTCCAGGGAGCGCCGTGGTGGCCGGTGGAGGGCCTGGTCCTGGTCAAGAGACCCACATACATCCTCGAATGCAAGGCCAAGGACAAGTACTACAACTACGGGCCGCAGCAGCTCTGGATCGACGCGGGCTGCTACACGCCCACCTACAAGGTGATCTCCGACCGGTCCGGGGCCTACTGGAAGGTGGAATGGCAGGCCTTGGGCGGCGACTCGAACGAAGACGGAAGCGTGCTGCTCGTCGGCCTGGCCAACATGATGGCCTTTGACGACCGCAGCCAGCATGCCTGCGTTCTCGCCCTGTTCGACCCGAAGAACACCACGCGCTACTTCGCGAATCTCGACAAGAACGATTTTTCTCTGGGTGGTTTCCAGAAACTCTGCAAGTAGTGTGGGCTTTTCTGTTGAGACTAAGGCGCCCCTGTCTGACTCCGGCAAACCGGATGAGACAGGGGCGTTTTTTATGCGATCCACTCGCCTCGTCTCGTTTTCTTTGGGGGCCTCTTCAGCGTCCTCGGAAGCCGCCCTGCGAAGCGGCGCCCCGTCCCCAAGGCATTTTGGGCGTCAGGGGACTGTGCCCGGATTCAATGGATTCACGGCGAGAAGCCAAAGAGTTCCTTCGCCGTGCTTGTAGCCCGGGTTGTGCGGGAGGAACGACCGAAGTATAATCAAATTCTTTCTCGCTGCATGCAGATCCCAAGGCAAGGGACGTTCGAACCAGGATCGGCCAAGGAGGCGTCGAAAGGCCATGAGCCATCATGAACCCAAGGTGCCCGGACACTTTGCCTGTGAACTCGATGCCAAGGCGGAGGAGATGCCGGACTTCGAGGTCACGACCTTTGAAAACGGCAAATTCCCCGACGAGGTACTCACCTACAAGGACATCGTTGCTGCGGGGAGGAAGCTCGCCCGGCAACTGGCCCGCGCCGGAATCGGCAAGGGCGACCGCTTCGCGCTGCAGATGCGAAACCATCCCGAGTTCCTGTACGCCTTCTACGCGGCCTCGGTCACCGGCGCGGCGGCCGTTGTGATCGATCCCCGCACCCGGGGCTCGCGGCTGGAGTACATGCTCCGGGATTCCGGGGCAAAGGGAATCCTCTTCACGAGCGAGCTGATGGAGGGCGTTGACGAGGTGATCCCGGGCATGCCCGACCTCAAGGTCCTGGGGGTGGCCTACAAGGAAGGCATGGACATCCCTGTAACGGACAAGTATCCAAGCCTGAACGAGATCCTGGCAGGCCCGGAGGCCCCGCCGCCCGATGAGAGGAACGACGACCTGAACGCCCCCTTCGAGGTGATCTACACCTCGGGGACCACGGGAGACCCGAAGGGCGTCGTCCTGAAGGGCTCCCGGATGGTGCCGTTTACTTTGATCGCCCAGATGATCTGGCAGTACACACAGGAGGATAAACTCTATACGGGGCTCTCCCTGACCCATGGAAACGCCCAGGGCGTTACGATGATGCCTTCCTTGATGCTCGCCATCCCATCGGTTTTCAGCCGGCGATTCACGAAGAGCCGCATCTGGGACATTTGCAGAAAACACGGGTGCACCACATTCTCCCTGCTGGGCGGCATGATGATGGGGATCTACAGCGAGCCGGAGAGGCCGGACGACGGGGACAACCCGGTCAAGATGGTCCTCAGCGCGGGCACGCCCAAGGCGATCTGGGAGGCCTTCGAGAAGCGGTTCAACGTACGGATTCATGAATGGTACGGCGCCGTGGAAGGCGGCTTCGCCCACAAACCGGTCGGCGTCGGCCCGGTCGGCTCTTTCGGCAAGCCGCCGGAGGGGCTGATCGAGATGAAGGTGGTTCGCGAGGACGACACGGAGTGTGCGCCGTACGAGGTCGGAGAACTGATCAGCCGGACGGTGGGTCAGGAAACGGAAGTGGAGTACCTCGGGAAGAAGAAGGCATCGGAAGAAAAGACCCGCGGGGGCTGGCTCCGTTCCGGCGACATGTGCCACAGGGACGAAGAGGGCTGGTTCTACTTCGATTACCGAAAGGGTGGGGGCCTCAGGCGGGCAGGGGATTTTATCATGCCCGAGCACGTGGAGGCGGTGATCGCCACCCATCCCGACGTGACGGACGTGTGCGTGTACGGCATCCCGGCCGCGTCGGGCGCGCCGGGCGAGGTGGATCTCGTGGCCGCGGTCGTGCCCGCGCCGGGCCGCTCGATCGACCCGAAGTCCGTCTTCGAACAGTTCCTGGCGGGCCTGGAGAAGAACGCGGTCCCTTCCTACCTCCAAGTGGTGGATGCGATCCCCAAGACCATCTCCGAGAAGAACCTCGACCGGGTCCTCAGGGAGGAACTCCGGGCGGACGGCGAGAATGTGTTCAAACTTGAGGACTATGTCTGAGGGGCCTTCGAATGGTTGATCAGGCGCGCTGTTTCCAGTATCTTGACGGAGTAGCTTTCACCTCAAAAGGAGGGACAGGCGATGACACAACCGACACAGACCCTGCAGGCCGATGTGGTGATCGCGGGATCCGGTCCCGGCGGGGCCACCATGGCCCTCGAGATGAGCCGAAAGGGCAAGAAGGTCGTCCTCTGTGAGGCCGGCAAATACCATCAGCACCTCGGCTCGAACACCTTCATGCTGCTCGGCATGATGGACAACATGGGCCTGACCTTCTCCAAGGAGGGAACATGGGTCATCCGGCCCAAGACGGCGGGCGGGGCCTCTGTCGTCTATTGCGGTACTGCGGTCCGTCCGCCTCCGTGGCTCAAGGAGAAATACGGGATCGACCTGGACGAAGAGGTCGATGAACTTTACAAAGAGATCCCGATTCAGAAGCTCCCGGACCACCTCGTCGGGCCGGCGGCCCAGAGGATCATGCAGGCCGCCCGGGACGTGGGGCACGACTGGGACCTGATCGACAAGTGGATCCGGCCGGAAAAATGCAAACAGAATTGCGGAAAGTGCTCCCTGGGCTGCCCCACGGGAGCAAAGTGGACCGCACGGGAGTACATCGAAGAGGCGAGAGCAAACGGAGCCCAATTGCTGCTCAAGACCAAGGTGGACAAGGTGCTCACCGAGAGCGGCAAGGCCGTGGGCGTAAGGGCGAAAGGCCCGCAGGGGTGGATGGACATCCTGGCGGAGACGGTGATCCTCTCCGCCGGCGGCCAGGGAACGCCCCCGATCCTGCAGCGCTCGGGGGTCTATGACGCAGGCCAGGGCTTCTTTGCGGATCCCTTGTGGCTCGTGGCGGGCCGCTCGGACATCCAGGGATCCATGTACGACATCCCGATGACCGCCGGGATGCATCTGGAAGAAGACGGGATCATGATGACCGACCTGATGACCCCTCCCACAATGTACGTGTCATGCCTGGCCTTTGCCGGCAAGAAGGGCTGGGCCTCCCTGCCGAAGGCCATCCACGCCAGGAAGACCCTGAGCATCATGATCAAGGTGCGGGACAGCCTGGAAGGCAGGATCAACCTGGATGAGACGTTTTCCAAGCCCATCGATTACGACACCTGGTGGAGGTTGAACAAGGGCGCGGTACTCGCGGAAGAGATCCTGCAGAAGGCGGGCGTCAAGCGGGACGACCTGGTGACCACGGCGGTCATGGCGGCCCACCCGGGGGGCACGGTCCGAATCGGCGAGCTTCTGGACAAGGACTGCCAGACCCCGATACAGAATTGCTACTGCATGGATACGACGATCATCCCCGAGCCGTGGGGCCTGCCTCCCACGGTGACGGTCGTGGCCATGGCCAAGCGCCTGGCCAAGCACCTGACCGTTCCGGCGGAGGCCAAGGTGGCCGCCCAGGAACCGGCCTGACGGGCCTGGAAGGATCTGCGTCGGGCAGGGGAAAGGGTGAATCCGGCATCGCGCGCCGCGTTATATTGACAAGAAAACGCGCTTGACGAGATACCTTGCGACATTGTATGAAAAACGCATGGCCTCACTTCAAGAAATC
>WFRX01000296.1 GCA_015486285.1 bacterium | reverse complement strand
CCCGAGGACATTGCGAGCGAAGCGAAGCAATCTCCCCGCTCCATGGATGCCTCCGCCCCCGCGGACATTGCAAGCCGCAGGCGAAACGATCTCCCCGCCCAAAGGAGGCCCCCCACACCCGAGGGACATTGCGAGCCGCAGGCGTGGCAATCTCCCCGCTCACTAGGCTCGTGGGGCCCTTTTCTTTTGACACGCGACCGCTCTTTTCCTATAGTGTCTTAATCGTAAAGCACATTCTTAACCCCTGTTGTATCTGCTACCCTATGCCACGGCAAAAGATCCAGATTCCGAAGGATTTGATCGCTGCGTTTTGCCGTCGGCACCACATCCGCCGGTTATCGTTTTTTGGTTCCATCCTACGCGAAGATTTTCGGGGCGACAGCGACGTGGATGTCCTCGTCGAATTTGAGCCCGGCCGCGAGGTCGGTCTCTTCCGCCTGGCGGCCATGGAGCGTGAGTTGTCGGAGCTACTGGGAGGACGAAAGGCTGACATTCGCACCCCGGAGGATCTGAGCCGCTACTTTCGAAGCAAGGTCATGAGCATCGCAGAGGTTCAATATGCTGGAGACTGACCTGGTTCGGTTACGACACATGCTTGACGCCTGTCGGGAAGCTTTGTCCTTCGTCAAGGATAGGAAACAGATGGATTCGATATTGATCCAAAGATTGTCTGGCGCACCGTGCTTGATGACCTACCGCCACTCGCCGAATTGCTGGAGAAGGCGATACCGTCAGAGGGATAATCGCGACCAGCCGTCGACTTAACTGGAAGGATGCCGGTGGATGCCCGCCTGCGCAGACAGCCTGCTGAGGCCAGGGGCTTCCTGCTTTCGCATGACGGCGAGTGCTTCTCCGGCGCCAAGGGATTGCCGCGTCGCCTGCGGCTCCTCGCAATGTCCACCAATGTGGATAGCCCGGGGACGCCGGCCCAAGGGAGCGCGTCATCCCCCCGAGGACATTGCGAGCGAAGCGAAGCAATCTCCCCGCTCCATGGAGGCCCCCACCCCCGCGGACATTGCGAGCCGAAGGCGTGGCCCTTGCTGAAGTGGGCTTCGTGAGTAGGAGCCTGCAAGGTCGGAAGGGCTGCGAAGTGCCTAAGGGCGCAAGAGCTATGCCCCGCTTTTCTTGAACCACATGCGCTGCCGCGCCCTCGCAATGTCCGCGGGTTTCTAGTTGACATAGGCCATTATGCCGGACAAACTTGAATCGAGGACGGACACCAAAGATTATCCGGCGGCTATTCGGAAACGACAAGAGGAGATCGAAGGATGGAAGTACTATTTCGACTAAGAATCGAGAAACTTCCTGAAGGGGTCTATTTGGCCACGTCGGACGAGATCCCTGGTTTGGTCGCCCAGGGCCGGACCATATCGGAAACACTCGACATCGCGAGAGATGTTGGGAAGAAGATCATCGAGGCTCGAGAGGAACGCAACGAGCCTTTGCCTCTGCCCGAGGCAGAGGGTGTTTCGGAATATCAGGTCGTAGTTGGCGGCTGAGCTACCATGGGTCGACTGGCCGGCTTTCGATACAGACAGATTGTGCGCAAACTGAGATCTCTCGGCTTTGAGTTTGATCGCCATGCGGCCGGGAGTCATGAGATCTGGTACAATTCCGAGACACACCGGTACACCACGATTCCAAACCACCCTGGCGATCTACCTGAAGGTACGGTCCGCGCGATCTTAAGGCAGGCCGGCATTGACCCCAAAGACTTCCTCAATACTTGAATGTCGGCAAGGAGTGCGAATAAGGGCCGCAACCAAGCCCCCCCTATTCCTTGATGACCGTGAAAAGTTTGCTACCCTTCAAGGACTGGTCGAAAGTCAAAGTAGTCTCCGCACCGGCTTTCGTATTGGCACGGCCGATATAGTAGTCTGCAAAGTCCCCCTTCTCCCTGGAGTAATCACCCAGGGCCGACCAGGCCGTTTCCTTTTCCGCAATCTCGAACTGGGCGGTGCGCATGATCTGATCAAGGGCCGTAAGGATGTCGGTCTTGGGAAACCGATATGCGCTCTCCAGAACCCACACCAGCTCGCACAATACGAAGGGCTGTATCATCAATTTTTCACCGTGATCCGCGGCCCCTTCGATTTCTTTCGCGGCCGCCCGTGCCTGTTTCGGATCGTCTTGGGTAAGGTATCGAACGAGCACATTGGTGTCCAAGCCCTTCATTCGACCTTCCCCTTCCGCTGTCGTATGGCCCGATTCATCTCCTCTACCGTTACAGGGGATTGCCCCGGCCGGCGCAAGAGCCCTTTCAGGTCTCGGACATCACGCGACACGGGACGGATGAGCACGTCCCCCTGTTCCTGAACGACGAAGTCGAGGGTATCGCCCGGTTTGAGGCCCAAGTGATCCCGGATGGCCTTGGGGATGACCGTTTGTCCCTTGCTGGTAAGTGTAGCGGTCGGCATGTGGTTTCCCCCTTCTTTGGGGTTCTTACCAGAATAGTAATTTCTTACTTTATGGTAAGACATCCGCTGCCTGCTGTCAACGCGCCGGTGGAGCCGGGCGGCGCGGCCCCTCCTACTCCCGGGCGTCCACGGCGATGATGAAGGCGTGGAAGTCCACGGAATCGCCTTCACAGGCCCGGAGCCCGAACAGGGTCAGGTCGTCTCCCGGCTGGAGATAGTCGAAGGGGACCAGCTCGTCGCTTCCGTCGATCTCCGCCAGGATGGTGGCGCCGGCCTCCACCCGGACCCGCGTTCCGTCCTCCAGGGCGAGGGTGCGGGACGCTGCGTCAACCGAGGCGATCCGCCCGACCTGCTCCGCGGGATCGATGCGCACCTCCGTGGCCGTCAGGCGCTGAGGCGTGTCGGGATCCAGCACGACGCGGACCTTTCTCGGCATGCAGTCCACCAGGTCGTCCAGCAGGCCCAGGTCGATGACCCCGTCTCCTTCGAGGTGGATCGGTACGCCGCGGGGGAGAAAGATGGAGATTTCGTCGCCCTCGGGGATCGGGGAAGGGGCCGTCCGGACGGTGAGCGTATGGCCGCCCCGGACGGGGGTGATGGCGGTCAGCATTCCGTGGATCTGCTCGGGCTCCAGCAGGACGACCACGGCCAGGAGGTCTCCGTGGGAAAGCTTCCCAACCACCTGGGCGCGCATGCCGGGCTGGATGGCGTCCAGACCGACCTCTTCGTCGCATCCGGCCAGGACGAGGGTGTCCCGGCCGACCACCACGTCGATCCGGTCATCCACCACCGCCTGGTTGGGATCCAGGTCCAGCGGGAACTGCAAGCGTTCGTCGACCGACTCCACCGGCCCGGCCACCGATCCCCTGAGTTCGAGGGTCGCTCCGATGACCACCACCGATGCCCGCAGCGAGCCGTCCGGCTGGAGGCGGCCGCGGACCCGTACCGGCTGGCCGGGCTGGAGGGCGTCCGGGCCGACGAAGTCCCCGTTCTCGTCGAAGACGACCGTCTCGCCCGCGAGGGAAACCCGCAGCGTCCCCCGCCGCCCGGGCAGGGCCAGGTCGAAGGCCTCGGGCGTCCCGTCGTCGTTCTCGTCGATGAGCCTCCGGATGGTTCCCTGCAGGATCCGGGGACAGCGTTGGGGGCCGTGGATGGTGTCGATGTCCACGAAGACAACGGGGCGGAAGATGCACTTGCCCGAATGCCCTGCCGTGTGGAGGTTGATCGACTTGTTCGCGTCGATGTCGAGCCGGACGGTGATGGTTTGCCCGGCCTTGACCTCGAACCCGCCCCGCGGGTTGAGATCGATCTTGCCGCTGGGGAGCTTGACCTCCATGCGGTCGCAGTCGCCGCCCTCGGTCCGAACCCGCGAGACCCGAAGCCTGACCTTGGCGTAGCGGCCGGGGGGAATCCCGTCCTTGATGGTGAACAGGTAGTCCTGGTCCCGGTAATCGAGCAGGTTGATCTCATGGCCTTCCGAGGACTGATAGACCACCACGGGCGCGGAGGAGTCGCCGTGCGCCGCCGGTATCAGGGAAATCTCGGTGATCGTGATCCAGATGGCGTCGTAATCGTCCGCCGGGCCGTCGGCGATCAGCACGGCCGCCGTGCCGGTCGTGTCCGTGGAGCCGGGGGTGACGGCCGATCCGCCGTCGGTTCCGTCTCCGCCCCCGCCCCCGCCGCAAGAAGCAGCCAGGAGGCCTCCGCATCCCGCAAGGATCCACAGCACCAGAAGCAAGCGAAGATTCCGCATGGTTGTTCTCCTCTCTGTCCGGCCCGCGGGCGGCCTGGAAGGCCCCCGGGCGGAGATAGGGTTAGACCTTAAATAATAACATTTTGGTTTTCTGATTGGCAAGATGGGCTGGAGGAAGTGGCCGCGGCCCTGGGCCCTCAGGACTCCCCGCCGGGCGGCGGTGGGACGAATCGTTGCCTAAGTTCCCTCTTCAGGACCTTGCCGACCGCGCTCTTGGGAAGGGTGTCGATGAAATAGACCCGGCTCGGGGCCTTGAAGGAAGAGGTCTTTTCCTTGACGGCGGCGACGATCCCCTCCTCGGTCAGGCCCGCGTCGGGCGCGGCCACGATGAAGGCCGCCACGTGCTCGCCGTAGACCGGGTCGGGCATGCCGACGACCGCGGCCTCCACGACGCCCGGAACGGCGAAGAGGATGTCCTCCACCTCGGAGGCGTAGATGTTTTCGCCGCCCTTGATGATCATGTCCTTGATCCGGTCTACTACGAAGAGATACCCCTCCTCGTCGAGGTACCCCACGTCCCCCGTGTGGAGCCATCCGTTGCGCAGTGCCCGGGCCGTTTCCTCGGGACGGTTGAAGTATCCTTTCATCACCACGGGGCCCCGGATCACGATCTCCCCCCGCTCTCCGGCGGGGAGGGGCCGGTCCTCGGGATCGAAGATGGACAGTTCCACGCCGGGATAGACCTTGCCGGCGGAACCGGGCTTGTAGGGCAGCGAGCGGCGGTTCGCCGAGCCGATCCCGGTACTCTCCGTCAGGCCGTAGATCTCCCGAATGTAGCACCCGAAGCGATCGCGGAATGCCAGGGCGACCTCCACCGGTAGAGGGGCGGCCCCGCAGACCACCTCCACGAGGGAGGAGAGATCGTAGGCGTCGACCTTCGGGTGGTTGAGGATCAGGACCAGCATGGTCGGCACGGCGGCCATGACCGTACAGCGGTGTTCCTGGATGAGTTGCATGAATCGCTCCGGCTCGAACCAAGCCATCTGGACGCAGTAGCCGCCCTCGATGTCGTCCGGCACGAGGTAGGAGCCGTTCATGACCCCCACGCCGAAGATGTGGGCCATGGGCATCGCGGACATGAGAATGTGAGGGGCGCCGAGGGTGTCGAGTTCCCCCGCCGCAGTTGAGGCGGAGGCCGAGGCGAAGAGGTTCCCGTGGGTCAGCATCACGCCCTTCGGCTTTCCCGTGGTTCCCGATGTGTAGAGCATCAAGGCGACATCGTCCTCCGCGATGGGGGGGAGGCCGGTCTCCTGGGGAGCCTCGAGGAAGGAGTCGAGCCTCCGGACGGGTACGGGCGAGCCGGGTTCATCGTCCCCGCCCAGAACGGCGATCCATTGCACGTGGCTGAGCCCTTCCGCCGCCCGCTTCACCTTTTCCGCGTTGGCCGTGTCCGTGATGACCCCCTTGGCCCGGGCATCGGAGAGGATGAAGCGCAATTCCCGGTCCGTGAGCATGAACATCACGGGCAGGGCCGTCGCCCCGGTCCGGAAGATCCCTTGAAAGATGGAGAACACGAGGGGATGGTTGCCCATACAGGTGAGCACCACATCGCCCCTGCCCACGCCGAGTTCCGCCAGGGCGCGGTGGATCCTTCTGGCGTCCTCCAGGATCCGCACGTTGGTGAGTTGAATGCCCTCGAAGTCGAGGGTGAGGCGCTCGCCCCGTCGTTCCGCCGACTTTTCCGCAAGTTCCGCCAAATTCATCTCTGTCTCCTCCCAAAAACCGGGGTCAGGCTTGGCTTATTGCATTATTGCATTTTCCACTTATTCCACTTATGCACTTATGCACTTAGGAACCCCCCTGCCCAGTCTGAGTCTGCGCTTGATCCGCTGCGCTGATTTACGCTTCTGTGATTTACGTTTCTGTAGCGTCAAAGCTACTCACACCGGAAGTCAAGCTGCTTACGGTAAAGGCCCTGGAGGCGGGGTTGACCTCCGGGCAGGTTGTCGCCTGAAAAATTCATCCCGCTTTCCGGGCGGTGACCATGGCGAGGATATCGGGTTCGAACTCGCTCACCTCGACGTCCGTGAATCCCGCCGCCTTCACAAAATCACAGGTCTCGGATATGGTGCGGGTCTCCCCCTGGCCGCCGAGGATGGTCTCGTCCATGTAGAACAGGGCCACCTGGAGGGGGCCGCTGTGGTCGTCGTAGATCGCCTCCGCCAGAATGATCAGGGTTCCGCCGTCCTCCATCGCGTCAAAGGCCTTGCCCAGGATCGTCTGGAGACTGGCGTTGCTGAACAAGGGCAAATTGCTCGACAGCAGCATCACGTCCGACCCCCTGGGGAATTCTACCTCCGTGAGGTCGCCGGGGTGGGTAGAAATACGGTCGGACAGGCCGGCTTCGGCAATGAACCGTTCGGCCGAAGCGCACACCGTGGGGTAGTCGATCACGATCGCCCGCAGGTTCGGGTGCTGGCCCGCAATGGCGATACAATAGGCCCCGGAGCCGCCGCCCAGGTCCAGGAGCTGCGAGGAATTGGAGAAGTCCCATTTGCGGGCCAGTTTGAACCCGCCCCCCAGTCCGACGTTATGGGTGGCCTGGTTGAACTCATGCGCCGCCTCCACATCCTTCCAGGCCTGGTCGTACCAACCGGTGGACACTGGCGGCTTTTCTCCCGTGAGAATGGGGGCAATGTCCGACCACGCATTGAAAAAATCCTCTTTCTCGTTTCCCAACCAGACCCCCAGGTACCTCTTTTCCCCTTTGACCAGGTACCGTTCCACGTCCTCGGCGTTGTAATATTTGCCGTCCCGATACTCCATCAGGTCCAGGGCGCAGCACACGTCCAAGATCTTCTGCGCGTTCTGGCGGCTGATTCCGAGCTTATCCGCGACCTGAGACACTTCCCTCGCCCCCTTGGCCACGGTGGTAAACAGGTCCAGCTTGATGCCCGCCTTCAGGATGCCGGCGTGTTTGTAAGCACGCGCCATGTTCTGCAATCGTTTTGAGCCTATTTGCCGGGTCACTGGAGACCTCCTGATTCCGGTATTCGATGAACGGCTACCATTTGGGCTGTACATTTGACCTTAATCAATGTGTTTACGCAAGACCTGGCCCCGACTTTTCGACCCGGCCGCCCGCAGATGCTCAAGAAGGGTTGGCAGATCACAGGACAGGCGCCGCTCGCTGCCCCGGCCACGAGGTTGTCCCATTCGAGGTCCAGGCGCAGGCGGTCGGATTTCTGCTCCAGGTCGTAGTAAACCCCGCGCATGGGCTGGGCCAGGGTGGTCTTGCCGCACTGCCGAGGTCCCACCAGGGAGGGCCACTGCGGGGTAGGCCCCGAGGCGCTCTTTGATCTGCTTTTGGACGGTCCTTTTTATCATGCCTTGCATTGTAGAATCTGATTCGGGTCTGCAGCTACAGTTCCAACCGGACCGCCACGTCCTCGTAGTCCGGGGCCTCGGCGTAGAGCTTCTCGAACTCGCTGCGGGCCCGCCGGTGTTGGCCGAGGTCCTCGTAAACGAGGGCCCGTTCGTAGCGGATCGCGCGAAGCAGCTCGGCGGACCGGCCCTTTTTCCTGCGGAGGGCGGTCGTCAGGGTTTCCCGGGCCGCGTCCGGAAGCCCGAGCCCGCGCAGGGCCCTGGCCTTGTACAGCAGCAGCGCGGCATGGACCGGGGTCTCGTTCTCGATGCCTTGGGCCAACCGCACGATCCTCCGGCAGGCCTTCCTGTCCGCCTGGTCCGCCTGTGCCTGCGGCGATGTCCGTTGCGATGTCTCCTGCGGCGCGGGCCGTCCGTCCGTCGGGCTGCCCGACCGGGTGTCCGCCGGGGCGCTGCACGCGGGCACAGGCACGTCCAGCAACAGCTCCGCGAGTGACAGCTTCACCACCACGTCGTCGGGTTCGAGCCGCCGCAGCCGCTCCAGGCAGCGGATCGCGTCCTGCCAGCGCTCCTCGCGCTGGTAGACCTCCACCAGGCCCAGCAGCACGCCCCGCAGGTCCGGGCCCACGTGCGCGGCCACCTCGTCCGTGATGGGCAGGCTCATGGTGGCGGAGATGCCGTATTTGGAGAAGTAGGTTCCCAGGCGGCTGTGTTTCTCGGCGGCCGTCTCCAGGTAGTTCGCGGCCTCTTTCAGCCTCTCCTGCTTGAGGGCCAGGTACCCGGCGAGGTAGGCGCCGTCGGCCAGGTCAACCGCCTGCTCCAAATGCGCGAGGGCCTGGTCGTCATGGCCCAGTACCAGCTCCCGGCAGCCGTCCACCAGCGCCTCCTCGTCGCCCGGGGTGATGAGCCGCCTGAAGAACCCCAGGGTCAGCCGGTCTTCCGGGCGGACCGTCGGGACCGCCGGCGCGGTGTAGGTCGCCCTTCTCCTGCGACGGGCCGCCGTGTGCTCGTGCGGCACCGTGGCCGTGTAGTAAAGCCCTGTGCCGGGGATCCCCACCGTGGCCCGTTTTCCCCGGGGGCCGACGGTGAACTTCGCCCCGCGCGGCCCGAATGAGAGCGACCCGCCCGACTTGCTCAGGTTCAGGGTCACGCCCGGTGCGATCCTCAATCGTCTCCAGAAGCGGAAAGCCATTTTGCGTCTCCCTTTTGTGGCGGCGAGGGCATGCATTCGAGGAGGGAGGGTCAGGCTTAGCTTATTGCATTTTCGCGTGTTCACGCAAGATCCGGCTCCGGCCCCCCGCAGGCCCGCCCCGGAGTGCAGGATCACGGGCCAGACACCGGGGTCATCCATTAAAAGGCCCTTTGTCAAGGGATAGACTACCCCATTCAAGAAAAAGCAGGTTTTTCTTGCAAAGTGCAGTGG
>WFRX01000295.1 GCA_015486285.1 bacterium | reverse complement strand
GAGCACGATCATGACGATGGTCAGTACGATGAAAACGCCAAAGAAGCGAACCGCGAGGCCGAACAGGACCTCCGGGTTGGAAAGGCGTTCCACGACGTGATTCCAGATCTGTTCCATCCCTTCCCTTTCCCTCTGACCGAAGCACTCATCTACATGGCGCCATGTGAATCCGAGCCGCCCGAACCATCCTCCCGGCCTACTTGAACATCGCGATCATCAGCCCCGCCGCCGCCGCGGTGCCGATCACGCCGGCAACGTTCGGGCCCATGGCGTGCATCAAGAGATAGTTCCTCGGATTCTCCTTTTTGCCCATGTCCTGGCACACCCGGGCCGCCATCGGCACGGCCGACAGCCCCGCGGCGCCGATGATCGGGTTCATCTTCTCCTTGATGAACAGGTTCATCAGCTTCACCATGAGAACGCCCCCCGCCGTGCAGAGGACGAAGTCGAATATGCCGAAGCCGAAAATGAGCAGGGATTTCGGATTCAGAAAGTGCTCCGCATCCATGGTGGCGCCCACGGCAATCCCGAGGAAGATGGTGACGATATTCATCAATTCCCGCTCCGCCGTCTGGGAAAGCCTTCGCACCACGCCGCTTTCACGCATGAAGTTTCCGAACATGAGCATCCCGAGGAGGGGCAGGATGTCAGGAATCATCAGGCCGATGGCGATCGTCCCGATGATCGGGAAGAGGATCTTTTCCCTGCGGGACACGTGGCGGAGCTGTTTCATCTCGATGACGCGCTCTTCCTCCGAGGTCAGGGCCCGGATGATCGGGGGCAGGATCAGGGGTACCATGGCCATGTAGGAGTAAGCGGCCAGGGCATTGGGGCCGATCAAACGGGGGGCCAGCGCATTGGTCAGGTAGATGGTTGTCGGGCCGTCGGCTCCGCCGATGATTGCCACGGAGGCGGCTTCCTTGAGGGTGAACCCGCAAACGTAGGTGCCCAGGAAGGTGACGAAGACCCCGAGCTGCGCCCCCGCGCCGATGATCAGGGATTTCGGATTTGCCAGCATGGGCCCGAAGTCGGTCATGACCCCCAGGCCGAGAAAGATCACGCAGGGGATGACCTCCCACTCGACCCCGTAATGATGAAAGATCCAGAGGAGTTCGTGGTCGCCCATCAGGGGGGCGAGAGGCAGGTTGACCAGGAAGATTCCAAAGCCGATCGGAAGGAGGAGAAGGGGCTCATATTTCTTCTTCACCGCGAGGTACAGGAAGAAAAAGGCCACCATCCACATGACAACGCATCGCCAATCGAGATGGATGATGCCCATCCGGTCAACTACGCTCGCCAGCAGCCTTTCGAGTGCCTCCATCGTCCCCCCTACCGTTCAACGCCCATTTTTTACCGAAGTCTTAAGCGTCTACCATAAATGCCGGCGGAATTCAAGAAGGAAGCCGAGCCGCCCTCCCACTCCGGCGGGCGCCCTTGATTCCCGTGGGTGGATGACGAAGACGAACGGTTTGCGTAGAATGTGGTCGGAGTCTTTCATCGAAAGAAGAAGGAGGGAATATGGTCGACCATGGAGACGATCGGGAGGAACCCACCTTTGCCGAGCTTTTCGAAGCCGACCCAACCACGCCGGACAAGCACTTTCAGCCCGGGGACGCCGTGTCGGGAGCGGTCGTGAAGATCAGCGGCGACAATATCTTTGTGGACCTGAGCGGCAAAAGCGAGGGCGTGGCGGACGCGGCGGAATTTCTCGATGAGGCAGGGGAGTTGACGGTGAAGGTCGGAGACCCCCTGGAGCTGAAGGTCGTCTCCGTCGGCGATGTGATCGCCCTGAGCAAGGTACTCAAGGTGAGAGGGGAACAGGCACTGGAAATGATCCGGGAGGCCCGTGCGAGCATGCTGCCCGTGGAGGGGCGGGTGGTCGCCGTGAACAAGGGCGGGGTGGAAGTGGACATTTCGGGGGTCAGGGCCTTCTGTCCGATCAGTCAGATCGACTTGGGTTACTGTGAGAACCCGGAGGAGCATGTCGGTTCCCGCTACACGTTCAGGGTCCTCGAGGTCAAGGAGAGAGGCAGGAATATCGTCGTTTCCCGGAGGGCGATTCTCGAAGAGCAGAGGGCGGAGATTGCGGAGCAGACCCTTGCGAATCTCAAACCGGGAGTCGACCTGGAGGGCGAGGTTACGCGGCTTGCGGACTATGGGGCCTTTGTCGATATCGGCGGGATAGACGGCATGGTGCACATCTCCGAGATGGCCCATCATCGGCTCCGTCATCCCTCTGAACTCGTCCAGGTAGGCCAAAGGGTCAAGGTCCGTGTTACGGACTGCGAGCCGCGGGCCGACGGCCGGCCCCGGATCGCCCTTTCGATGAAGGCCCTCGAGCCGACCCCGTGGGAGAAGGGTCTCGGGATTCTGGAGGGGCAGGTGGTTCGCGGGCGGGTCGCCCGACTGATGGATTTCGGGGCCTTTGTTGAGGTGATTCCCGGCGTGGAAGGCCTCGTACACATTTCGGAGATCGCCTACGAGAGGGTTTCCCATCCGCGCCGTGTCCTTCAGGAGGGGCAGGAAGTGCAGGTGAGGGTGCTGAGTATAGACCGCGAGAGACAGCGCATCTCCCTGTCCATCAAAGAAGCGGAGGGGGCGGGGGCCGCCGGCACCGGGCCCGAACCGGGAGAAGATGCACCCAGTCTCGAAGCGGGTGCAGCGTTCGCCGGCATCGTGGAAAAGGTGTTGTCCGGGGGCCTTCTTGTCCGGTTGCCCGCCGCCGGACCCGGGGCCCGGGGGTTCCTGCCCAGGGAGGAACTGGCGCGGGCGGGACAGACGGATCTCAAAAGGAGATACCGTCCGGGCAAGGAACTGTCCGTGGAAGTTGTCGCGGTCGAAGAGGACGGCAAGATCCGCTTGTCCCAGAAGGCGGCAACCGAGCGGGAGGAGCGAAAACAGTATCGCCGCTACATGGACCGGGGCGAGAAAAAGTCCTCCGGGTTGGCCACCTTCGGCGACCTCTTCAAAGATCTCAAGCTGCCCGCCAAGAAAGATTAGAGGCGTGAACTGAAGAGTTGGCCACGTTCCGGCAGGTTTCGACGTTCGGCCCTGTACCGGGTTCCCTCTCCGATTTGGTTGGGCTCCGTCCCTTTCCCTCCCGAAGCCGCCCGGCACACATCTCCGACGGATCCCGGTACAGGGCGGAGCAACCTTCCGGACAGGGGCTGGAAGGTGAGATCGGGGCATGGCGGATGACCGTTTCTCGACAGCCCCTTAGCTGCGGCCGTTCCAGCAGTAGAGACAGAGCCTCTCCCTCGGCAGGCCGATGGCCTCGACCATGTCGCTCAAGCGCTGATACCGGAGGGTTGTCACGTTGAGATCCTGGCGTATCCAGTCCACCATGGCCCGATACTGCGGGCTGGACTCATCCAGGTAGGCCTGAACCTCTTCGATGTCGCGCCCTTCCAGGGAGGCGATCGCCTTCCGGGCGGCCAGCTCGGTGACATGGCGGGTGGAGCGAAGAAACTTGCAGGGGAACATCAGAGGCGGGCAGGCGGGCCGGATGTGGATCTCCTTGGCGCCGTTTTCCCAAAGCTTTTGTACGGTGAGGTTCTTGAGTTGTGTGCCCCGAACGATGGAGTCTTCGCAGAGTACGATCCGCTTGCCCTCGACCACTTCCCGCACCGGAATGAGCTTCATTTCCGCCACCAGATCCCGGATCTCCTGAGAGGGAGGCGTGTAACTTCGTCCGTAGCCCGGGGTATATTTTACCAGGGCCCGTCGGTACGGGATGCCGGCTTCCATGGCGTAGCCGATGGCATGGCCGGTTCCAGAGTCCGGAACGCCGGCGGCCAGGTCCGCCTCCACCGAGTCGGTCCGCGCCAGGGATCTGCCGCACCGTTCGCGGACGGCCTCCACCGCGATACCGTTGTACTGCGAGGCGGGGTACCCCGTATAGATCCATAGAAAGGCGCAGATCGCCTCCTGTTCGAGGCCCTCGCGCATCGTTTGGATGTTGTCCGGTTCGATCCGCAGGATTTCCCCGGGCTTGAGGTCACGTTCGATGCGAAAGCCCATGTTGCTGAAGCAACAGCTTTCACTCGCCACCCCCCAGTCTCCTCCCCGCCTGCCGAGTACGAGGGGGGAGCGACCCCGGTTGTCCCGCGCGGCGTAGAGGCTGTCCTGGGTGACGAGAAGGAGCGAGCAGGATCCCTTGACCCGCTCCATCGCGCGTACGATTCCGTCTACCGGGTCCCTCCCTCTCGCGATCATGCGGGCCACGATTTCCGTTCGATTGATTCCCGCTCCGGAGATCTCGGAAAAGGCCGTGCCCTGATCATGGAGTTCTTTTACGAGTTCCTCTGCGTTGAGGATTCTACCCATGGTGGCTACGGCAAACTCCCCGAAACGTGTAGAGATCAAGATGGGCTGGGGATCGAAGTCGCTGATCACCCCGATACCGATCTTCCCTGTCATGGTCTTGTATTCGTTGGCGAATTTAGACTTGAATTGTGCCAAGCGGATGTCCCGGATGCGGCGTCGAATGCGGTCGCCGACTACGACCAGACCGGACATCTCGGTGCCCATGTGGGAATGGTAGTCGGTCCCATAAAACAGCGTCTCAGAGCAGTTGCCGGTAGAAACAATTCCAAAAAGGCCGCTCATCGGGTAGGATCCCTCTTGCTCTTGTCCCTGTTCGGGATGTACGTTTTGTCCGGGATCGCGACACGCCGCCGCCGGGTCTGGGTCGTCGGGAGGTCACATGCCGGCGAACCTCACAGTCTACCCGCCGAAGGTCTGGTAGAGATACCGCTTGATGTCTTCGGATTCGTACATGGGCTCCCCGTCGATGATCAGGCAGGGGACCTGTGTCTTGCCGGTCAACTCGACAAGCGCCTCCTTTTCCCTCGGGTCGTTGCGAGTGTCGCGGAAGGCCACCTTGTCCTTGAGCCCCAGGTCGTCGATGGCGCCGAGGACCTTACGACAGAAAGGGCAGTCAGGGAAGAAGTACAGTTCCAGACGACCCGGCTTGGGGGGCGATCCCCGATCGGATCCGTCCCTGGAAGCGTTACGTTTTTCATCGGTTTCTGGGCACATCGCTTGGATATCCTCCACTTTCTCATTCTCTCTTATGGTTCGATGCTTGAGACTTACCGCAGGATGCCGGCTTTGTCAAAGCGATTTCCCGTGCCGGTCCAGGTCCAGGCTTGCCCGGACTCCGTCCCCCTTCCGCATTGCCCACAACGCATGGGGTGACGGGGGGAAAACGGTTGTTGGGCATGCGTGCGGGCTCATAGCCCCTGATCCCCGGCCCTGGATGCGTTTGGATTCGACGGGGAGAACGGCTATGCTCTGAGGACCAGGTTTTGCGTCAAACGCTGCAAATACAGAAGGGGGGGGTGAAGCTCACATGGCTCTGCGTGTCCTTTTTGTCTACCCCCTCTCTCTGCCCCGTCGTCAGGTCTATCGGGGCTACCATCACGGAATCGGGTATCTCGCGGCTCAACTGAAGGCTCGCGGCCATCGTCCCGCCCTTTTTGCGACCGAAGTGTGCCGGGACGAGGAGGTGAAGAGGGTTCTCGACCGGCAGCGCCCGGACGTCGTCGCGGTGACCTCGACGACATCGGAGTTTCCCCTGGCAAGGGCCCTGATCGAGGCGATTCTTCGTTATCGTCGATTGCCTGTTTTCGTCGGCGGCGTGCATGCCACGATCGCTCCGGAGGAGGTGGCGTCCATCCGGGGGATCCGAGGCCTGTGCCGGGGGGAGGGGGAGTTCGGGTTTGTCCGGGTCGTGGACAGCCTGGAGAAGGGGACCCTGGCAAGGGATGTCCCGGGATTCTGGTTTCGGGAGAGAGAAGGGTGGGTACGCAATTGCCTCGGGCCCCCGACTCCGCTGGCAGGGCTCCCCTTTCCCGACAGGGAAATCTTTGCGTATAACCGATGGGCCCGCGAGACCCGCAAGATCGTCGGGGCGGAGTTCATGGGAAGCCGGGGCTGTCCCTTCCGTTGTACCTACTGCTGCAACCCCCTGTACGCCGATTTGTACAGACCCCACGCAACCTGGCGGCGAAGGCCGGTACGGGAACTTCTGGCCGAGGTCAAGGAGGTGCTGGCCGGCTGTCCTTCTCTGGACCGGGTCGGGTTTCACGACGATATTTTTACCTTGGACAAGGAATGGCTGGCCGACTTCTGCGAGCAATACCCGAGGTACATTGGAAGGCCGTTCTGGTGCAACACGCGGGTGGGATGCATCACTTCGCAGGAGGCCGGGATGCTCCGGAAAGCAGGGTGTGTCAGGGTACACGTGGCCGTCGAGACGGGCGACCCCCGGCTGCGAAAAGAGATCCTGAACCGGGATATCCCGGACGAGCAGATCCTGGAGACCTTCGCATTCCTGAGGAGGGCGGGCCTCAAGACCCTGGCCTTCAACATGCTGGGCGTGCCGCAGGAAACCGAGGAAACCATCCGGAAAACCATTGACCTGAATCGGAGGATTCGACCCGACTGGCTCCATGTCACCCTGTTTCAGCCCTTCCCCGGGACGGCCCTGTTTCGGCTCTGCAAGGAGGAAGGGCTCCTTGCACCGCGCAGCCCGGGCGACTACTACGCGGAGGCCACGATCGTGAAGAATCCCTCGCTGCCGGAGGATGTGCTCTACGGGTATCTGCGCAATTTTGTCTCCCTGGTCTATGCATCTGACGGAGCCCGATCGAATCGCATGGGAACAGGAGACAGTACACAGAAAAAACCCCGGCATCCGGGGGGAGTGGAATACCAGGGTTGGAAATAACGTAGAGAAGATGCTTGGCTAACTTTTGGTCTGATCCCTCTCCGTTTTCTCTCTCATGCTAAAGTAGACGCACGAACACGCGGGAAAGTTTCACAGACTTCCGGATTTTTCTCTTTCCTTGTCCCTATTCCACGGAAAGGGCTCGAAAAAGCCGCTCAATCCTCCCGCCACGCGCCGCCTCGGACAAGGCCGCAAGCCTCCGGTTGAATTCGGACTCGGAAGAGGCCTCGATCTGTACCTTGATCCGGCTGGTTTCGAAGGTGGGATCATGGGAGATCCGAATGCCCCTGTCTTGCGCGCTGACCTGTGATCGGGCGGCGAGGAAACGAGCCCTCCAGGACTCCAGGAGCGGGTGCCTCCGCCTGGTCAATACCGCAAAGAGGCGTCGCGCCTTCCGGCGGGGATCGGCTTTCTCGTTGATAATCCCTAAAATTGCTTCGTCCCGGACCAGGTCGATCACTCTTCTTCCCTCCCGCCCGGCTATCTCCCGGATCCACTCGGCCGCCTTGCGGGCCTCCTGGATGGTGAGCCCGCATTCGGTCATGATTCGGAAGAATCCGGGGCGGACCCCCGCCGGGAATTCTCTCAGAAGAAGGGCCTGGGCGAGGACGATCTTGTTCCCGGCTATCTCCAGAAGGATCGCCTCGGGGAGGGAAAGGAGAAACCGGTACGGCTCCAGGGCCTCCGGTCTTTGAGGCACTTTCAGGCCTTCGCCGAGGGCATCGGCCAGGCCGGGAAGAAGGGATGGAAAACGGTCTGTGAGCCGTGTGAAGAGAAGGGCCTTTTCCACCTCGTTGAAGCCCCGATGCCATCGGTTCTCGAGGATGCTTCGCGAGAGGCAGTCGGCATCTGTCCATTCGCCGGGCCCCGCGACAAAAGCGTCCACCGATTTCCAGCCGAGAGACCTCACGGCCTTGATTCGCAGAGAGCCGCAGACGATTCGGCAGCCTCCGCCCTCCACCTCCTGGAGGAAGGGCGCAGTGAGAAGGCCGGTCTTTTCGATGGAGGCGGCGAGCTCTGCCGACCCCGGCCTGTAGGTAAAAATGTAGAGGTCGGCCCCAGGGCCTCCCTGCAGGATCGTGTCCAGTTCGATGCGCATGTACTTCATCGGCTATGTCCTCTCCTGTAAAGCCTTGAGCAGTTGTCTCGCGGCGGAGTCCCACGTGAAGCCGCGGATATCCTCGAGGGAGCGGGCCGCTTTCGTCCGGGCCTCCTCCGGATTTCGAAAGACACGGCGCATCTGTCTTCTCAGGGAAGGCACAAGGGGCCGGGCGCACTGGGCGCTGGGCGAACCGTTGTCGTATTGGGTTTCGGCCGCGGGGATCATTTCATAGTCCGCCAGGTAGGAGTTGGCGTCCGTGCAGAAATCCATGTGGCCTCCCCATCCGGTCACGATGGTGGGCTTCCCGACCGCCTTTGCCTCCAGGATGGCCAGGCCGAATCCTTCTCCGTAGCTCGGCTGGATGTAGGCGTCACACCGTGCAAGCAGGGCCGGTATCCGGTCCGGTGGTTCCGAGCGACAGATCACGTGTATTCTCCGGGCCGTGGGCCCGGGTTTCTCCCGTGGGTTGAGCGTCTCCAGATCCTCGAGCTCCCAGGGCCTTCTCCGACGCCTGGGGGGCCTATAGGGCAGCTTCAGGGTCAATTGCACCGGTTCTTCCGGGTCGAATTCTTCCTGAAAGGCCTGGATCAGCTCCCGGAGTCCCTTGCGGAGGTGGGGCATGGCCAGGCAGAGGAATGTAAAGCGATCCGATGGACCGTACCGTTCCTCGGGGGATCCGGCACAAGGGGCGAACCGGCAGGGGTCGTAGGCGTAGGGGACACGCACGATCCGATCAACGGGGATGCCGCTTCTCACTGCCGCGCGAAGGCAAAAGGTACTCGGGACCACGAGCAGGTCCAGGTGTTCCCGGACGGCCCGGGCCCAGTGAGGGGGGAACTCGGTGGTTTCGTAGACGAGGAGCCCTGCCTTCCGTTTCGACCGTAACCTCGTGTAATTCAACGGATATTCGAAGGCCAGGTCCCATTCGGGACTTCGCGGCCCGGAGCGAAGGGATGTAATCCGATCGTCCACGGGGAAATCAGGGTCGTACCCGAATCCCCGGTACGCCATTACGGTTACCCGGCAGCCGAGGCGGTCCAGCGCCAGGACCATCTCCCGGTTGACATGTGCCCAGCTCATGGGGGATCCGAAGAGGCCGTGGTAATTGACCCAGAGCATCTCTTTTCGCTTTCACCCAGTCCTTCGCCGGAGGGTGTTGTGGTTTCAGGGGGGCGGTGTTCCGCCCGCCTGCCGGGCACCGAACACATCTGTATGGACCTGGTCGGTCTCCATGCAGAGACGGATCCGGGCCTTCGGGTCATGTCCCCGGATCTGCTCGATGATCGTTCGGTAGAGAGCGACCCGCAGCGGTCTGAAGTAACGGTTCTTTCCGTCTTCGCACCGGACGAATTCAGGCGCCAGGAGCGTACCGGCGGGGAATCGTTGCCGAATTCGGGTCCCAAGCTCGCGCGAATAGCGGAATCCGCCGATTACGAACGATTCCGCCCCATGGGGTCCCAGGTGTTCGTGGATTTGCTGGATGAGCCTTTTGTACCCTTTTTCCCATCCCGGGTAGATCAGGGCGGGGTCCAGCCGAATCCCGATCCGGTAGCCCATTTCCCGGACGGCCCGGGCCGAACGGAGTCGTGCCAACGGGTCGGGAGTCCGGTGCTCGCACCGCTTCCATGCCTCCCGGGGCGTCAGCGTCCAGGAGACCGTCACGTTGGGCGGAGGTCCCGTGGGCAGGAGGGCCTCGACGCGGGCGCATTTGGTCCTCAGCTCGAGTTCGGCGGCGGGGAAGTCCCGGAACAGAGGCACCGCCGCCGCGGCGAACCCGCTCCAGCCCTCCAGGGCGAGCGCGTCGGAAAGCTCACCCGCGTGATATACGGCCGGCCCATTGGCGGCTGTCCGTCCCAGATGGGCGGTGAGTTCTTTGAGAAGATCGGGCCGGTTGACGAACAGGACCGGGGCCCCATGGTCGAAATATCCCTGCAGGAAGCAATACTGGCAGTCGAAGGGGCAGCCATTCGCGTGTGCAATATAGAACTCGCGTGGTTCCGGGCCCTCCCGGGAACCGGGGAAGGGCCGGACGCAGGGCCCGGGGTGGTGGGCAAGGATGAGCACGTTGCGCTTGATGGCCGCGCTGTATCCTGTGAAGGGCAGGGGTTCGCCATCGAGCTTTCGATGGTCCCGGATTTCGTGTGTGGTACATCCGGGCAGGGCCCGGAGGATGCGCTCGGTTACCGGGGCCCGCCGGATCCTGCTTTCGACATAGATGTGCCTTGGTCTGTAAGCGATCATGGGCGTCATCTTATCCAGACCCTCCGTCGGGGATCAAGACTCGCGGCTCCAGGCCGACCCTGCGGAAAGCACCGGTTGCCATCCTGTGTGACCTCCCTTATGATTCACGAAAAGGATTGCGGAACGAAAGGGACCGGGCCTGCGATGACGAACAAGGATGGAAAGGCGAACCCCGGCGCCGGGGGCGTCGACGTGAAGGAGTGGATCCGGAGGCTGGAAGCGATCCATGGGGACGCGGGACAGGCCCTTGTTTTTTCAAGCCCCCTGGAGCTTCTCGTCGCGCTGATCCTGGCGGCGCAGTGCACGGACGAGCGGGTCAATGATGTCACCCGGTCCCTGTTCAAGAAATACCGAACCGCGGAAGGCTACGCGGAGTCGGATCCGAAGGCGCTGGAGGAAGAGATCCGGTCCACCGGTTTCTATCGCAGGAAGGCGAAGGCGATCCGTTCCTGCTGTCGTGACATCGTGGACAGGTTCGGCGGCGAGGTGCCGGAGGCGCTGGAGGACCTCCTGAGCCTCCCCGGCGTGGGGAGAAAGACGGCCAATATCGTCATCGGCAGTGCCTTCGGGAGACCGGCTATCGGGGTGGACACGCATGTCAAAAGGCTTGCCCGGCGGATGGGTCTCTCGAGCGAGAACGATCCGGACCGGATCGAAGCGGATCTCTGCCGGCTTGTGCCGCAGGAGCACTGGGTGCGCTTCTGCCACTTGCTCCAGTTCCACGGAAGACGTATCTGCTCGGCCCGAAAGCCGCGATGCGACGTTTGCCCCGGGGCGGACATTTGTCCCAAGATTGACGTTCGCAGGCAATAAAATCCCTGCCGTTTCTTTTGAAAGATCCTGTCGATTCCGATTTGAGGCGAGGAGGATGCCGATGGCCGGCAAGACCCAGGTGCCCCATGAGGAACAGATCCGGGCTCTCACCGAGATCAGCCGGGCGATCACCTCGGATCTGTATCTAGACGATATCCTGACGCTGGTCGTGAGCGTGACGGCGAAGGTCATGGATTCCAAGATCTGCTCGCTGTGGCTGATCGACGAGAAGAAGGGGGAACTCAAGCTCAGGGCCACGCAGACGATCAGCAGGGAGTACCTGAAGGAGAGAAGCCTCAAGCTCGGGGAGGGCGTGGTCGGCGCCGTGGCGCAGAACAATATTCCCATGTCCATCTATAACGTCCTGAAAAAGCGCGAGTTCAAGGAAAAAGAGATGGCCAGGAAGGAAAAGTTGAGTTCCATGCTCAGCGTTCCCCTCGTGGTCAAGGAGAAGGTGATCGGGGTGATCAATTGCTACAGCCAGCGGCCCCACCGGTTCACCGACCTGGAAGTGAATCTCTTGACCAGTGTGGCGAACCAGGCGGCGGTAGCGATCATGAATACCGAACTGATGGTCAAGACCCGTGTCATACAGGAGGAACTGGAGGCGCGAAAGCTTGTCGAGAGGGCCAAGGAAATGCTTATGGCCAAGAAAGGGTTGTCCGGCCCGGCGGCCTTCCGGCGGATACAGAAGATGAGCATGAACACGAGAAAGCCGATGCGGGAGATCGCCGAGGCGATCCTCCTTGCCGAGGAGATTTAGCGACGTGTTGTCGGCGGCGAAGAGCCGATCCAGGCGGTTGCGCACGCCGATTGAGATGATGAGCTTGACAAGGGCCGGCCTACAAGATATATAATACCCCTTTAGCCGGAGTACGATGAGGTGCCCCGGATTGCGGCGGGCCTCCGAATGCCCGCGAAGGTGCAATAGAGAGAACGGTGCAACGAGACAAGGGTGTCCGCACGACGGGACACCTTTTTTTTTGGTGCGGGGGCTTTGGGTCGCGGGCGGAAGCATCCGGCCGCCATATTTCCCGTCCTGGGCGTGTGCCCGACGGGTTTTTGCGGAGGAAGGCATCATGAGCGGAAACAAGGCAACGGAAGGGCGCGAGCCTGAAATCCTCCTCCTCTTCTGCCAGCAGTCGGTGGCGGGGAGCGTCGAGCTCGCGAATTCGTACAGGCGTCTGCAGGGCCTGCGTGTCCGATTGGTCGTGCTGCCCTGTTCGAGCAACGTCGAGGTGCGGCAGATTGTGAAAATGCTCGAGCAGGGGGCGGATGCGGTTCAAATCGTGGCATGCGCCGAGGAGGCGTGCAGGTTCCTCGTGGGCAGCAACAAGGCGGAGCGGAGGGTCGAGTACGTTCGCCAACTCCTGGACCAGATCGACTTCGGCGCCGAAAGGGTGGGGATCGTTCGCGGGATGAATCTGTCGGTGGATGACCTTCTCGACCGTGCGAAGGAGCGTGCGGAAAGGATCCGCGGGCTCGGGCCGAATCCGATGAGGGATGCGGGGAACGGAGGCTCTCCGGAAAGCCCTCCACAGGCCGCCTAGCAGGTGGGCGGGAATCGGTCGCCGTTTTTTTTCATGGAATGACAAAACAACTAAGGTGATTGCAAATGCCAAGAAAATACCATGTAGAAGTGAGACCCGTACCGCCCAGGTTTCCCCCGGTCTCGCAGTTCAGTTCCTTCGAGACGAAGCGATGCCTCGGGTGTGTGAGTTGCGTGAAGTCCACATCGTGCATCTACGATGTTTACAGGAAGCGCGCCTTCGATCCCCTGCAGGTCCAGGACACGGGCGATAACCTGTGCGTGAGCTGTTTTCGCTGTGTACAGGAATGCAAGAACAATATCCTGTCCCGGGCCTCCAATCCCCGTTTTCGCCGGCTGGGAAATGAATACTGGACGCCGGAGATCGTCAACCGTATCTGGAAGCAGGCCGATACCGGCAAGATACCCGTATCGGGTGCGGGGTACCGGGGCCCCTTCTGTGGTCCCGGGTTCGACGAGATGTGGACCGACATGTCCGAGATCGTGCGACCGACCCGTGACGGCATCCACGGCCGTGAATACATCAGCACCGTCATCGAACTCGGAAGAAGGCCGGAGCGCCTGTCCTTCGATGATGCCGGCAGGATGACCACGGAGCCGCCTCCCTTCGTGGAAATTTCACTCCCCCTCCTGTTGGATATCCCTCCCATCGGTTTCGTTGGAGAAAGCACGCGCCGGGCCATGGCGCTCGCGGCGAAGAAGCTGGAGACCCTCACGGTGGCCACCTATGAGGAGGCGCAGGGGGCCCTGGCGTCGTTCCGGGAGAGCCTGATCGTGCGGTTCGACCCGGACCGACAGGATGCGGCGGGTCTCGAGGGAGTGCCGATTGTCGAGTTGGAGGATTCCGCCGCGGCCGCCGACCGGTTGGAGGCGATCAAGGGTGTGCATCCCGGTATGATCGGTTCGGTCCGGCTCCCGCTCGATGAGCGGGCCGAGGACAGGGCGTCGGAATTGGCCCGTGGGGGAGTGGACGTGATTCATCTCCAGGCCGGCCCGAAGGGGCGGGGTTTCGGAATGAATCGGGACCGGTTCGTAACCGGCCTGGTGCGCGGGGTGCACCGCCGGCTGGTGGAGGACTCGGTACGCGAACAGGTGACGCTTCTTGTGTCAGGCGGAATCGCCATGGCCGAACACCTGGCCAAGATCATCATATGCGGCGTGGACGGGGTCGGAGTGGATCTTGCCCCCATGGTTGCCCTCGAGTGCAGGCTTTGCGCCGATTGCGAGGAACAGGTCGAATGCCCCGTGGGATTGGACCGGGTAGATGTGGAGCCGGCCGCCCAGCGTATTGTGAATCTCCTCGGATGCTGGCATTCCCAGCTGCTGGAGGTTCTGGGGGCGATGGGGCTGCGGGAAGTGAGAAGGCTGCGCGGCGAAGTGGGGCGGGCGATGTTTTTCGAGGACCTTGAACGGGAGTGTTTCTTCCCCATCTTCGGGGAGCGAAGCGATTTTACCCCGCCCTCCGGCAAGCGATCGGGGGGCAGGGATTCGCAGGGACCGGATCGGGCCGAGACGGAACGATCCGTTTCCGAGACGCCGAACCCCTCCCTGCAGTGCGGGACGGGGGGTGGGGTCGAGGCCTGCCCTTCCCGGTTCCGCAATGCCCTGCCCAAATATACCGTGGTCTTGACGCAGGCTTGTACCCATTGCGGCAAGTGTGCGGAGGCCTGCCGCTTCGGGGCGTTGGAGAAAAAGGGGGACCGGGTGCTGGCCGACAAGGCCTATCTCTGCAAGGGAGCCGCGGTCTGCCGGTCCAAGGGGTCGTTCTGCGGCGACCATTGCCCGGAGAAGGCGGTGCGGGTCGGTCTCAATCCCCTCTGGGAGACCTTTGGAGATCCGCGGTGGACGGCGGATCTCATCGTCAGCACGTGGATGCAGGCGGAGACGGGGTTGCCGCCGGAAGATTCGGGGCTGGAGTACAGAGTCGGGGCGTCGGGGGGCGGCTTCGACAGGATGGACTTCGTCTTTCCCGAGAGCCGGCCTGATCCGTCCCTGCGCCCGGAAGAGATCGACTTGAGCCTATCGCTCAACCGGACAGGGGACAATCGACCGCAGGTGGAGATCGGGCTGCCCATTTACGGCGGGGGGATGAGCTTCGGATCGATCAGCCTGGCCACCATGATCTCGAGGGCGAGGGCCTACAAGGCCTTCGGCTCCTTCACGTGCACGGGAGAGGGCGGTTATCCGGACGGCCTGACGCATTACGACGACCACGTCATCACCCAGGTGGCGACCGGCCTGTTCGGGGTCAAGGAAGAGAGCATTCAGCGCGTTCGAATCGTGGAGTTCAAGTACGCCCAGGGCGCCAAGCCCGGTCTGGGCGGCCATCTCCTGGGCGACAAGAATACGGCGACCGTTGCGCAGAGGCGGGAGGCGGTGGAGGGGACCGCCCTGTTTTCCCCCTTCCCGTTTCACTCGGTCTACTCGGTGGAGGACCATAAGAAGCACGTGGACTGGATCAAGATGATCAATCCCCGCGCATTGGTTTCCGTCAAGGTGTCAACGCCGAACGACGTGGAGATGGTTGCCGTGGGAAGCTACTATGCGGGAGCCCACATCATCCATCTGGACGGGAGCTACGGGGGTACGGGGGCGGCTCCGGACATCGCGAAGAAGAACATCGCCATGCCGATCGAGTATGCCATTCCAAAGGTGCACCGCTTCCTGGTCGACGAGGGTGTGCGGGACAAGATGACGCTGATTGCATCGGGAGGATTGCGTACGGCCTGGGATGTAGCCAAGGCGATCGCCCTGGGGGCGGACGGCGTGGTGATCGGCACCGCGGAACTGGTCGCCTTGGAGTGCATACGGTGCGGGAATTGCGAGAGCGGCCGGGGATGTCCCCGGGGTATCGCTACGACCGATACGAAGCTCGCCCGGATGTACGACGACGATTGGGGGTCGCAGCGCATTATCAATCTGTATCATTCCTGGAGTATCCAGCTTCGCGAGATCCTGAGGCGTTTCGGAATGAAGAGCATTACGGAGCTGGTGGGGCGCTATGACCTGCTCGTCCATCGGGACTATCGGAGGAAATCGCTTGCGGAGAGCGAGGCGGCGTGAAGGAGCGGAGGGATTCGGAGCGGCCTCCGAATCATGACAGCCGATTCGTAAGGAACGAATCATACGGCGCAATGGGCATGCCGTTGTTCCAAGCAGCTGAGAAAGGGTGACATACATGGGGTTTGACGGAAATTTGTTCTTCAAGCGTGTTCTGGCCTCGAGAAAAGAGCTGGTTGCCTCCATGCCCGGCCCCGTCCGTCCGAAGGCGGCGGAGGAGGGGGGGTGCGGCGTGGTAGGGTTTGCAGCCAGCGTCCCGGTACGGGGCCGGCATATCTTTGAACCTTCCATCCAGATGCACAACCGGGGAAACGGGAAGGGAGGGGGGATCGCCGCCGCTTGTATGACGCCCGACCAGCTCGGGGTGGACGAGGCGACCTTGCGGGAAGATTACATCCTCCAGGTGGCCCTCCTCGACCCGGATGCGATCGGGGCCCTGGAAACGGAGTGCATCGAACCGTTTCTGTCGGTCGACCACAAGGCGGAGTTGAAACCGGCGACCGACTACAAGGAGTTGGGCCTCGAAACGAAGCCCCCGGATATCGTGCGGTATTTCGTCCGGGCGAGGCGCGATGCCCTCGACGAGTTCGCGGGACGTCACGGGCTCGAGGATGCGCCCGGACGGGCCGTCGAAGATGAATTCATATACCGAAACAGCCTGAAGCTCAACGACAGCTTTTATGCGTCTCTCGGGGAGAAGCGAGCGTTTGTCCTTTCCCACGCCCGTAATCTGATGATCTTCAAGATCGTGGGCTATGCCGAGCAGGTGGTGCAGTATTACGGGCTCGAGAACATGGAAGCGAAGGTCTGGATCGCTCACCAGCGTTACCCGACCAAAGGGAGGGTCTGGCATCCCGCGGGGGCTCATCCCTTCATCGGTCTGAACGACGCCCTTGTTCACAACGGCGATTTTGCGAATTATTACAGCGTGAGCGAATACCTGAAGCAGCACAACATTGTGCCCCAGTTCCTGACCGACACCGAGGTGTCGGCCCTGCTGTTTGACCTCTGGTCGCGTACCTACGGCTACCCGCTCGAGTATGTGATCGAGGCCCTGGCGCCGACGACGGAACTGGACTTTGATCAGCTCCCGGACGAGAAGAAGAAGGCCTACCGGGCGATCCAGGCCCTGCACATGCACGGTTCGCCGGACGGCCCCTGGTTTTTCATCATCGCCAGGAGCGAACCGGAAGAGGACCGCTTCCAGCTGCTGGGGATCACCGATACCTCCATGCTCCGGCCCCAGGTGTTCGCGATTCAGGACGGAGACGTCTCGATCGGGCTGGTGGCCTCCGAAAAGCAGGCGATCGACGCCACCCTCCATTCGCTGGCCGCGGAAGACAGCAGATTCCGCCTGGTAGCCGACCGATATTGGAACGCGCGGGGAGGCAGCCACACGGACGGGGGAGCCTTTATCTTTACAGTCCAGGGAACGAACGGATCATCCACCCTGACTTGTACGGACAAATTCGGGAAGGTGATCAAGAGCCCGCCCGGAGACTGGCGGGTCGATCCTTCATCCGCGCCGATAGAACCCGAAGCCGCGCAGGCCTTCGCCGGCAAGCTGAGAAATGCCTCGGGGGCGGAGGAGGTCTTCCGGGAGATTGCCGGCTCGATCGCTTCCTGGAACACCGGCCATGTGCGCTGGTTGATGGAGGAAGTCCGGGATGTCGCCGGCCGGGATGACGAGGGATTTGCGTTCGCCCTCGATCTTTTGACCCTGCTGATCGACCGCCGGTACGATTGCGGAACCATGAGAGCGAGCAGTATCCAGCAGATCCTGGATCAGGCGATTACGGGTCTCCTCGACGGTGCGGCCACGTTATCGGACGACGGGCAGGGGCGCTTCAAGCGAATCGACTGGCAGACGCGCGAGACCCTGCGCCCCCCCGGGAGTGGAGAAAATACGCTCATCATCCATGCCTCCGGCTTTCCTCCCGAGGGAGACGAGTGCGATGCGAGGCTGATGGTGCAGGCTTACGAGAAGGGCTGGAAGCGGTTTGTCGTTTACGGCCTTAGAGGCCAGAGGTTCCATGGATGCGGCTTCGGGCCGGAAACCGAGGACGTTCGCGTGGATTTGTACGGCAGCTCGGGCGATTACCTGGCGTCCGGCATAGACGGCATGGAGATCCGGGTGCATGGAAACGGCCAGGATCAGCTCGGCCAGATCATGAAGCGGGGACGCCTCGTAATTTTCGGGGATGTGGGCCAGACCTTTCTGTACGGTGCGAAGGGAGGAGAGGTCTACGTCATGGGCAATGCCGCGGGACGACCTCTGATCAATGCCGTGGGGAAACCTCGAGTCGTTATCAACGGCACTTGTCTCGACTTCCTGGCGGAGTCCTTCATGGCCGGAAATCCCCTGGACGGTGGTGGATTCGCCGTGTTGAATGGGATGACTTTCGACGATCAGGGCCGACTGGTGGAACAGGCTTCTCCCTATGCCGGGTCGAATCTGTTTTCCCTTGCTTCGGGAGGGGCCATCTATGTCCGGGACCCGCACCGGATGGTGAGCGCCGACCAGCTCAACAAGGGGGAGATTGTGGAAATGATCCCTGCCGACTGGGCTCTGATCCTTCCCTATCTGCGAGAGAACGAGAGGCTGTTCGGCATTTCCATCGAGGAAGATCTTCTCAGGGTTGGCTCTGAACGCTGGCCGCCCGAAAAGGTGTACCGCAAGGTGCGACCTGTAGGCAACCAGATCGAGGCCGGTCTGGAAGAGTAATGCGGACGAGGGGGCGAGTTTGGCGATCGTAAAGGCGGGCCTCTCTGAACTGGACCGGTTTTTCGGTGGATTTCATCCCGGAGACAATGTGGTTTGGGCCGCCGAGGCCGGGACCTTCGTGCAGAGCTTCCTGGGGGCCTTCATCCAAGAGGCCGCGGGAAATCCCGAGAACGTCATTGTCTACGTGAATTCGAATTATGCCCCCCAAAGCATACATCGCAGATTTGCAGAGGTCGTTTCCGACGCCCGGTTCGTTCACGTCGATGCCTTTACGTACGGCAAGGGAGAAGGCGACGATCTTTTCCGGAGTTACTATGAGAACTTGTCGCTTCCCGGGAATTTCGAGAGTGTGTGTGTCGAGACGCCGGCCGATGCGGGGAAATTCGATCGCGTCCTGTCAGCCGTGGAGGGACGGTACGGGGAAGGTGCGCGGTACGTTTTTGACAGCCTCACAGGGCTGAGCGAACTCTGGGGCGGCGACCGGGACGTGCAGAGGTTCTTCGCGCGCCATTGCCCCAAGCTCTATGAACTCCAGGCCGTCGCGTACTGGCCCCTGGCAAGGGAGGCGCACCCGGACTCCTTTCTGGCGAACTTGACGCACATTACCCAGGTGGTGGTCCGGCTCGAAAACACGGAAGAGGACTTTTTCGAGCTGAAGTTCCAGAAGGCCGAGGACAGGCCTTCCCGCATCCTGCACGGCTTTCTCCATTACAGGGTTGCCGAAGAATCCATCCACTTTCTCGACCGGGGCCCGGCACGGGATCTTCGCGTTGGAGACTCGATCCGGGAGTACCGGAGCGCCAAGGCCCTGTCCCAGGCAGAACTCGCGCGTATGCTGGATGTGACACCGAGCGCCCTGTGCCAGATCGAGAACAATCAAGTGCGCCCCTCACTGCCCCTTCTGCTCGATCTTTCCCAGGCCCTCGGCTGCTCGCTCGACGATTTTTTTGGCGAGAGGAAGCCCGGGGGGGAGAGGCAGAAGGGCTGGCTCGTCCACAAGAAAAAAGACCAGACGGCGGGCAATGCAGGCAAGGGCGGGGTCCGATCCAAGATCGAAATCCGGCCGTTGCTCCCTGGAAAAGGGGGGAGCGATCGGATCACCCCCTGTCTGTTGCGCTTGGGCCCGGGCGTGGAAGACACGAGGCCCTTTTTCGATCACAAGGGCCCCGAATTCGGCTGGATACTCAGCGGCCTTCTGAGGGTGGTGGTGGAAGGAGAGGAGATCGTACTCCGCAAAGGAGACAGTATCTACCTTGAAAAACGGAGCCTTACGCGATGGCGCAACGAGGGGACGGGCAAGGTGGAGCTGATCTGGATTCTGTGCTGACGGGTAGGATTCGATGGGTTTCACCTGTGGAATCGTGGGGTTGCCGAATGTTGGCAAATCGACGGTATTCAATGCGCTTGGGGCCGGGTTTGCCGAGGCCTCGAACTATCCCTTCTGTACGGTAGAGCCGAACCGGGGGCGGGTGTCCGTTCCGGACAGGCGGCTCGCGATATTGGGCGAAAGGCTTGCGCCGGAGAAGCTCACGCCCACCACGCTCGAGTTCTTGGACGTGGCCGGCCTGGTCGAGGGCGCGAGCCATGGAGAGGGCCTGGGCAACGCCTTCCTGGGCCATCTGCGAGCGGTGGATGCGATCATCCACGTGGTACGGCTTTTCGAAGACGGGGAGATTGTCCATGTTACGGGCACCCCGGACCCGGTTCGGGATATCCGAATTGTTCAGGCGGAGCTGATTCTTGCCGATATCGAAGTGGCTGAACGGCGGAGAGAGAAGCTGGAGAGGTTGGCCAGGGTGGGGCGGAAAGAGGCCCGCGAGGATCTGGAGGCGCTGGAAAAAATCCTGGAAACCTTGAACCGGGGGATTCCCTTGAGGCAATGGGCCGACGAGCAGGATATGCCGGCAGGGGCGCTCAAGGAATGGGGCTTCCTCACAGACCGGCCCGTTCTGTATGTTCTCAACGTGGGCGAAGAGCAGATCCCGCGTCAAGAGGAACTCGCGGGGAGGGTTCGGGAAGAGGTGCAGGAGCCGGATTGCGTGTTTCTCCCCCTGGGGGCGGCGGTAGAGAAGGAAGTCATGGACCTGGAGCCGGCCGAACGGGAGGGGTTTCGGAAAGAAATGGCCTGGGGGCCTTCCGGTCTCGAACGTCTGGTGGAGGAGGGATACCGACTCCTCGACTTGATAACCTTCTACACCCTTGTGGGGACGGAGGTTCGTGCCTGGACGCTCCGGCGGGGAGAAACCGTGATC
This sequence comes from bacterium, assembly GCA_015486285.1. GTDB lineage: Bacteria > Desulfobacterota > DSWW01 > DSWW01 > DSWW01 > S015-6. The sequence continues at coordinate 8,552 of WFRX01000295.1, read as the reverse complement.
CAGGCCGCGGGGAAGATTCATTCCGATATGCAGAGGGGATTCATCAAGGCCGAGGTGATCCATTTTGAGGATTTCCGTCGAATCGGATCCGAAGAGGGGGTTCGCCAGCAGGGCCTCGCGCATGTGGAGGGGAAAGAATACCCGGTCCGGGACGGCGACATCGTCCGGATACGGTTCCATTGAAGATCGCGGGGAGTCTCCTTCAAGGGCGCCGAGTAAAGGGAAAAACAAAAGGATTTCAGGCGGCCGACCTTTTTTTATCCTGTATTCCACCCCGGGGTGTATGCGGCACCGGGGAGGAGAGGTTGTAAATTTGGCTCGGGGCTGATACATTTCCTAGATTGGGTAATGGCGAGTTTGAGTGATGGATACTGGAAACCCCCTTGCTCCCACCCTGAACGGTCTGCCGACCGTCTCAGTGCAGTGCGGGGCCATCTGACCAGAAGGAGGGAACATGCGGAATCGGAGATATGAAACCGTCTTCATCCTCCCAGCCGATTTGGGTGAAGGCAGGCAGCAGGAACTCCTCGACCGGCTGGACGGTGTCGTGGATAAAGGCGGAGGGATCCGGATCAAGAGGGAGGACTGGGGCGTTCGGAAGCTTGCTTATCCGGTCAAGAAGCAGCCGAAGGGGCACTACTACCTGCTCGACTTCGTGGGAAACGCACAAATTGTTTCCGAGCTGGAAAGGCAGATGCGGATGCTCGAGAACGTCCTTCGTTTCCTTACGGTGAAGACGGAGGACCGCGTAGACCTGGAGGCGGCGAAAAAGGAGCAGGCGGAAGAACGGGACAAGGCTGCCGCCAAAGAGGCTGCGGCCAGGGAAGCGGCCGCGAAAGAGGCCGCCGCCAGGGAAGCGGCTGAGCAGAAGAAGGCGGCCGAGGAAGCGGCTGAAGAGGAAGCGGCTGCTTCCACGCCTGAGCCTGAGGCGGTCCCGGAAGAAGACGCGGCCCCGGAGGAAGCGGTCCAGGAAGAGCAGAAAACCGAAGGATAGAGATCCACCCGTCGAGAAAAAGGAAAGAAGCATGATTGGTCGAAGGGAACAGCGAAGAAAAACGAAGAGAAGACTCTACGTACGGAAAAAGGTGTGTCGGTTCTGTGCGGACGCAACACTGCAGATCAATTACAAGGACCCGCGGCAGCTACGGTATTTCATCACGGAGCGGGGGAAGATCATTCCGCGGCGGATTTCCGGGAACTGCGCGAAACACCAACGGAAGATCACATTGGCCGTCAAACGGGCGCGCCATCTGGCGCTCATGCCGTATACGAATATGGAGATATGAACGGCAGGCCCCGTCGTTTACTGCCGTCTCGTTCGGGCGTCTCTGTTTGCGGCCGTTCTCCGGCCGTTGTTTTTCCGTCAGGCGGGCAACCCGTTCTGATGCCAGGGATCCCGACAGGAAGGGAAGGATCTGTTTCCCGCAGGGAGGAACCGAAATTGAAGCTGATACTTCGAGAAGATGTGGAGAATCTGGGGAAGAGCGGCGAGGTCGTTGAAGTGGCCGGAGGATACGGCAGGAATTACTTGTTGCCGCGCGGGCTGGCCGTCAAGGCATCCATGAAGAACATGAAGGAGCTGGAACATCAGAAAAGGCTCATTCAGGGGCGGATGGACAAACAGAAGAAGGAAGCCGAGGAACTGGCCGGCAGCCTGGACGCCGTTTCTTGTACCATTGCGCGGAAGGCCGGGGAGGAAGAAAAGCTTTTTGGCTCCGTGACCTCCCGGGATATCGAAGAGGCCCTCAAGGAGGAAGGCATCTCGATCGATCGAAAACGTATCCTGCTCGAGGAGCCGATCAAGAAGCTCGGGATGCACGCCGTACCGGTGAAGCTCCATGCGGACGTGACGGGAACGATCAAGGTCTGGGTCGTCAAGGAATGAACGGAATCCCAGAGGATTGAGGGCCGGGCATGGGTTTTCTCGAGCGGGTGCCCCCACAGAACCTTGAGGCGGAGCGTTCGGTGCTGGGTGGGATCCTGCTCGAGAACCAGGCGATGCCCAACGTAGTGGAAATCCTTCAGGACGAGGATTTCTACCGGGAAGCCCACCGGAAGATTTTTCGAGCCATGCTCGACCTTTCCGAGAGAAACGACCCGGTGGATTTGATTACACTCACCGAGGAAGTGAACCGGAAGGGAAGCCTCCAGGATGTGGGGGGTGCGGTTTACCTCGCCTCCCTGGCGGATGAGGTCCCCACCGCGGCCAATATCCTCTATTATGCAAAGATCGTCAAAGAAAAATCGGTTCTGCGGCAATTGATCGAGGCCGCCACCGAGGTCGCCCGGCAAGGCTATGAGCAACCGGAGGACGCGGTCGCTTTCCTCGACAAGGCCGAGCAGACGATTCTCGAGATTTCCCGCAGGCAGCAAAGACAGGGATTCGTTCCCCTGCGCACGGTGTTGCAGGATGCCTTCCAGACGATCGAGCAGCTCTACGACAAGCAGGGGATGCTTTCCGGCGTGGGCACCGGTTTTGTGGAGTTCGATCACAAGACGTCCGGGCTCCAGCGGTCGGATCTCATCATTATCGCGGGAAGGCCGAGCATGGGGAAAACGGCCCTTGCCTTGAACATCGCCCGCAATGTCGCGGTGAAGGGCGGCACCCCTGTAGCGGTTTTTTCCCTGGAGATGTCCCGCGAGCAGCTGGCCACCCGCCTGCTTTGCGCGGAGGCGAAAATCGACGCCTCCAAGCTCCGTTCCGGGTACATCAAGAGGGCGGATTTCCCCAAGCTTACCAAGGCGGCGGATGTCCTTTCCCGGGCCCCCATCTTTATCGATGACTCGCCGGCCATGCACGTCAGAGAGATGCGCGGCAAGGCGCGGCAGATGAAGCGGGAACATCAGATCGAACTCATCATCGTGGATTATTTGCAGCTGATGCAGGGTACGGGGAGGGTTGAAAACCGGGTTCAGGAGATCTCGGAGATCTCCCGGTCCCTGAAGCAGCTCGCGAAGGAATTGAACATACCCATCCTGGCCCTTTCGCAGCTCAATCGCGGGGTGGAGAACCGGCCGGACAAGCGGCCGATGCTGGCGGACCTGCGCGAGTCCGGGGCGATCGAACAGGATGCGGATGTGATCGCTTTTATCTACCGTGAGGAATTCTACTTCCGCGACAAACCCGAGTGCCGGGGCAAGGCGGAGCTGATCATAGGCAAACAACGGAATGGACCGGTTGGGACGGTCGACCTGATCTTCCAGCCGGAGTATACCATGTTCCATGATGCCGTCCGCGAACGGGAAGGATAAGGCCGCCGGGTGGTCACGGTTCCCGGCGGGTGAAGGAGGGGTCAGAGTAAAATGCGAGGGAGCAATCTTTGGGCGGCGATCCGAACAGGCGGCGCGTTTCTTGTCTTTTCCATGGTTGCATGGGGCTGTGGCAACCCGGAAGCGCCGGAAATCACGAATGTGCGTCTTTCCTACTGGGATTCCCTGGCGGATGAGGGGACCTGGGTGCCTTTCGAAGACGGCGGGATCGCCCCGGAATCGTCCGTCCGCATCCAGGGAAACATAACCGACAACACGGCGGTGGTAAACCCGAAGATTACTTGGATCGGGGAACGAAACGATGTGGACGAGGAGGGATTCACCGAATGCTCGAACGGGACCGATGAATTCTTCAGCTGTGACATGAGCTGTGAAGGACCCAGCCCGGATGGGTATTTTGAATGCGTCCCCGCCCTGGATGCCCGGGAGCTGATTCGCGGGGATCGTTTCGTGCTTACCGGGAGCAAGGCGGACGAAGAGACCTTTGAAGTGCAGGTTTCCGTGTCAGAGGCGCAGAAGCTGACGGACAACGAGGAGGCTGTGGACACGGAGTATCGTATCTTTCGGGTTGCCGGTGTCGAGGGCGATTCCCGCCTCGTTTGGTCTGTTTACCAGAAGACAACGGGTTGCCGGATCTGGAAACCGGAAGAGGGAAGGTGTGGCGTCCCTGATGCGTCCGGCGCATGGCGCCCTCTTCGCTCGGGAGACAGCCTCTGCTGGGACCCGTCCGTGGAGGGCGACGGGGCGTGTTCTTTCCGGATCGCCCTGAAGCAGGCGGAGGGCGATGATGCCATCGCTTCCGTGAGCGCCGCCTGGAAGTCCCTGGGGAAATGGAATGACGAGTCTTTCCTGAACTGGGAGGCGAAGACGGGGAACTTCGACAATTCGTTCCAGCTTTTCGATCCGAGGCTCAGGGATCCGGACTCGGGCGAAGTGGTCGGCGGCGCTGCAGCGCCGACGTACCGCTTCCTCGTTTCGGCCCAGGACGTACCCGACCAGAAGACGGACGTGTATCGGTCTTCGGAGGTGAAGCGTTCGCTCGTTTTCTCCCCGCTGACCCGGGAGGAGGCCGGAGGGGATCTCCCGCCGCCGGATCTCCAGGTGGACGGAGAAGACGAAGACCGCATCGAGGCGACCGACCCGGTTGAGAATCGGTCCGGGAGTGTGACGAGCTTCAGCGGAGAAGTCCGGTCCCTGGTTTTGAGGCTTTCGGGGGGGGCGTTGGGAGACAGGAGCCACTCTTACTATTTCGACCCGCAGGCCATTTCGCTCCTCGGAAACTTTACGGCGACCCTCGTTTTTGTTTCGGACTGGAACGGGGATGGGGTCGTGGACGAACCGGATGAGGAAGGGGGCATCCCGAACAATCTGGAAGTCCTGGCCCTTGACGTTTTGGGAAACTGGACGCGAAAGACGGTGCCCATCGTGTTTGTCCCCGAGACGGCGAACAATAAGCCCCCGGAGGTTCAAATCCGGGAGATCTTTCCTCCGCTCGACAAGGACGATGAGGCTCTGTTGCCTTTTGGAGAGCCTTTGCGGGTTCGCGCAAGGGCTGCGGACGACCAGGGCCAGCCTTCGTTTTCCGCATGGGAATGCCCCTGCGAGGCGGATGAGCCGATGATCAACGCCGAGCGCTGTTCCTGCAACCCGGAAACCGGAGAGACGGGCAATCCCTGGGTGGATTTGAACGTAGGGGGAGAGTTTCCTGTGAACCCCTGGGAGTGGATCGACTTCCAGCCGGCCGACAAAACGCGGAAAAGTTTTGGCGTTTTGATGGCCCGGGAAAAGGCAGAGGAACTGAGCGACATACCTGCGGCGCAGTCCTCCGGGCTCGAAATCGCTTTTGAGCCGTCACCTGATGAGGATGGCTGGCAGGTTTCCGTCTCGCTACCGGAGACGCAGGGCCCGAATGTGATCTTGAACGGCCTCAAGAACGGCGACATCGTGGATCCTGACGAGTTCAGGGTGAACGCCACGATCTATGCGAACGTTTCCGAATTGAACGAGATCAAGGCCCTGTGGAACGGAAAGCCGCGAGGCGAGCCGACCTTCGATCTGCTGACAGGAGCCTTCTCCTGGGATTTGACGGCCTTTTCCGTAAAAGAAGGGGATCGAATCTGTGTGGGGGCGACGTCGGTCACCGGCCACGCGACCTTCGATATCCTGGAGTTTGCGGCTGTCTCCGACGGGTTGCTCCTGGCCGTGACGGTCACCTCCGACATGCAGGAGTGTGAACTCAACCCCTGACTCTTCCGCCTGCGGAGACCAAGGCAAGGCCGACGCTCCGATCCGCAGAGGGGACGAGGGCCCTATCCGAGGAAATAGGTTCGAAGCAGCCCTCGAAGGACCTCCTCGCTGTCCGCCGAGACCAGCTCTTGCCGGAACCGGGCCGCCCGTGACAATCCCCGACTGTACTGGAAGAGAAGAAACCGGGCCCTTCGCAGTCCCTGCTCCTTCCCGTACTGCGTACACAGCCACTCGATGTGAAGGTTGACCGTCTTGTAGCGCAGTTCTCGCGAGGGCGTGGACGGTGCCTTCCCGGAGAGCATCGCCATCGTCTGCGCGAAGATCCAGGGGTTTCCGCGCGCCGCCCGGCCGATCATGACGCCGTCGCAGACCTTGCTTTGCAGGGCCTCTACGCACACGCCGGGACGGACGAGGTCGCCGTTTCCAATCACCGGGATTCGTCGTTCTTCCTTGAGGCGTGCGATCCATGACCAGTCCGCCTTTCCGCGAAATCCCTGCGCCCGGGTTCTCGGGTGGAGAGTGAGGGCGTCCGCGCCCTGCTCCTCGACGATGCGGGAGATCTCCAGGACCGACAATTCCTTCGTGTCCCAACCCAGGCGCATCTTGACCGTAACCGGGCACGTGACCGCCTTTTTTACCGCGGACAGAATTTCCGCGACCCGCCCGGGCCGGCGAAGCAGCGCGGCGCCGGCGCCCGTTCGACATACCCGCTTCACGGGACAGCCCATGTTGATGTCCACGATCGCGGCGCCCGCATCCTGGGTGATCCGGGCGGCCTCCGCCAGTTCCTTGGGATCGGCTCCGAAGAGCTGCACGCCAACGGGTTGCTCTTCAGGGTGGAAGGCGAGCATGGCGAATGTGGCCGGCTGCTTCCGAACCAGGCCGGCCGCGCTCACCATTTCACTGTATACCAGCCCGGCTCCGAACTTCTTGGCGATCCTGCGCGCGCACGTGTCCGTAAACCCGGCCATGGGCGCGAGGACGAGCGGGTTGGCAATCTGGATCGGGCCGATTCGTAACATGAGAGAGAACTCCGGGCTTCCAGCCGCCTCCTGCGCGGCGCGGTACCGGATCGAGTTCACCCACTGTGATGAACGTCAAGCCTTGACACGACACCTTCAACCTATTATATGGTATTTTCACGGCATTGAGGAGAATCGTATCCTTCCCACGGATAGGAGAGCCTGCGCGGGCACTGTCTTATGAAGCTGCACGTGAAACAAAATATGAACCATTTCATCAAAGACATGTTCGCGGATATTCTGCGTGCACAGAGCCTGATGACGTCCGAGATCGAATACGAAGGCCTCTTTCAGATCGTAGCGGCTGAGCTTCGTGCCGCCAAGTACTGCTGGGACGAGTTGTTCAAACGGGTCGACGATTCCTCGGAGAAAATCCTCGCCAACAAATTTGAGATCGCTTTGCGTTGCAAGATCGCCTCGCTGATGCATGCGGCCAACATCCTGGTCGAGGCCCAACACATGATGGAGCAGGGTTATCCCTTGAGCAATACCGAGCAGGTCCTGGAGGCCACCCTGCGGGAAATGCGGGAAGAATTCGATCGATTGACCGACATCATCCGGCAGATGCTGCAAGGGCGTGACATGTACAGGGCCAACAAGGTCCTCAGGGACTTTTTCATGCTCTGGGACGGCGGCAAACATATGCACGCCTTTGGCGAGCACAAGAAGTCCGCGCTCGTCAAGAACGGCCGGAGCGAATGAATCCCCAGGAGGCTGCCCCGAAAATTACTTGCGGGAAGGGGATTCCATGGCGGAACTCTCGGTCGTCATCATCTGTTTCAACGAAGAGGCCATCCTGGATCGATGCCTGTCTGCCGTGCAGTGGGCGGATGAGATCGTGGTGCTGGATTCTTTTTCCGAGGACCGGACCCTCGAGATCGCCCGGCGGTACACGAGGCAGGTCTTTCAGAGCGAATGGCAGGGGTATTCGAAACAGCGGACCCTTGCCCTCTCGCATGCTTCCCACCCGTGGATCTTGAGCCTGGACGCGGACGAAGTCGTCAGCCCGGAGCTTGCCCGTGAGATCCGGACGGTTCTGGCCCGAGATTCGGACCTGGCCGGCTATTGGGTGCCTAGGATGACGTACTATCTGGGACGCTTCCTGCGCCACTGCTGGTATCCGGATTTCAAGCTGCGGCTGTTCCGAAAGGAACGCGGCCGCTGGAGCGGACACGAGATACACGAAGAAATTCTGCTCGAAGGGCCTGCCGGAAGACTGCAATCGCCGCTGCTGCATTACTCCTTCCCAAGCCTCCATGACCATCTGGAAACGATTCAGCAGTATACGAGCCTCGGGGCGGAATCGCTGGCCCGTTCCGGAAGGTCCTTCTCTCTTGCCCGATTGCTGGGAAGCCCCTTCTTCATGTTCCTGCAGCAGTACATCGCCAAACGCGGATTTCTGGACGGCCTGCCGGGGCTGGTCGCCAGTGTGTTTTCCGCATTCCACGAATTCGTGAAATACGCGAAGCTCTACGAGCTGACGAAGAAGGACGGAGCAATCCCGACGGGCTAGGAGGCCGCTTCCCGTGTCGCCGTTGATTTGTGCAGGGCGACTCTGCAGGGAGCGGGGGAGACGGAGCCCAAACGAATCGACGGCGACACAGAGATCACTGCGCTATATGTAACGTCCCATCATACGCGCGAGCGCGGGCAGGGAGGCGACTACTTCCTTGTGCGCCCTGGGCCTGAGTTTGTCGTAAGCCCCGCGTATGGCCCGGTTGTCCGTTTCCTGGATCTTCCGGTCCGTGACGGCGAGGAGTTCATCCGCGATGGCGCCGTAGTGAGGCAGAAGGTACTCCTCCCACGCCTTTCCCGCCCCTTCTTCCTGAAAACGGGCATAGTAAGGGTCCAGCTTGTCGATGAACTCCGGCATCAGGATTCGGAGCGCCTTTTCCAGCGTCCTTCCCCCCCGGATCCTCTTGATGACCTTGTAGGCGCCTTTGATGGCCAGTCCGCCGACTCCGGAACGTTTCGCAATTTCTTCGTCCAGCACCCGCATGCCGTCTTGTAAGG
>WFRX01000294.1 GCA_015486285.1 bacterium | reverse complement strand
CGGTGATTTTTCAGGCGCCCGTAAAACCTTGATCGGGATCAGGCAGCGGGAAGACGGCCGGGATGCGGAGCCGGAGGTGACCTTTGCCCTCGGTGTACTCAAGCTTCTGGACATGGAAACCCTGGAGCAGATGCGCGGATGCAGGAATTATTTCCAGACGTTCGTGGACGCGCATCCAGAAGGGCCGTACCTGGAGGATTCGAAAAGAATCGTCCGGATCCTCAACATCCATATCAGGCGGGCCTACAGCGATCGCAAGCGCATCCGAGACTTAGCCCGGCAGGTGAACGAGCAGGAGCAGGTGATCCACACCTTGCGTTACAAGATCGAAAAACTGGAAGAAATCAGCCGGGAGACGGAACAAAAGCGACATCTTCTCAAGGGGGAATAGACGAGAGACGGATCCCGGGAAAACAGGAAGAGCAGAGGGGAAGGTTCATGTCGAACATACTGGTAGTCGATGACGATACGAACATCCTGGAGGTCATACGGACCCGCTTGGAGGCGAATGGCTACTACGTCGAGATGCAGTCGGATCCGCTCGATGCGCTGGAGTGCATAAAGGAGAGGGAATTCGATGTGATCGTGAGCGACATTCGGATGCCACAGATCGACGGCATGGAGTTCCTCCGTCGTGTCCAGAGGCTTCGATGGGATGTTCCGGTGATCATGCTCACGGCCTACGGTACGATTCCGAGCGCTGTGGAAGCGATGAAACACGGAGCCTTCCATTACCTGACCAAGCCTTTCGACGGCAAGCATCTGGTCATGGAGATCGAAGAGGCCCTCGAAGAGCGGGGAAGAAGGCGGGAACCCGCCGCCGGAAAGATCGGAAAATACTTTCCGGGCGTATACGGGGTCAGCCCGAAGATGAAGGCATTGTATCCTTTGCTGGAAAGAATCATCGAGAGCGACTCCACGGTGTTGATCCAAGGAGAAAGCGGCACAGGCAAGGAATTGATGGCCCAGATGATCCATTACAACGGGGGGCGGAAAGACAAGCGTATCGTGGTTATGGATTGTGGGGCGACACCCGGTTCCCTGATCGAGAGCGAACTTTTCGGCCATGCGAAAGGTTCCTTTACGAACGCTACGGAAAGCAGGATGGGCCTGTTCGAAATGGCGCACAAGGGGACCCTTTTCCTGGACGAAATCAGCAGCCTTCCCCTGGACCTGCAGACGAGGTTGCTTCGGGTTCTCCAGTCGGGACAGATCAAGAGGGTGGGGGACAACGTCATGCGCAAGGTCGACGTCCGGGTACTGGGCGCGACCAATCTGGACCTGAAAGAGCAGGTCCGGAAAGGGGAATTCCGCCTGGACCTCTATTACCGGCTTGCGGTGTTGAGGGTGGATCTTCCGCCCCTGCGGGAACGGAGGGAGGATATTCCCCTGCTGGCCGACTACTTCCTGCAGACCTTTGCGCGCAGGATGAGGAAGGATCCCCTTCAGTGGGGTGACGGTGTGATGGAAGCCCTCTCCGCGTCCGACTGGCCGGGCAATATTCGAGAACTGAAGAACATCATTGAAGCCGCTGTCGTCTTCTCGGAAGGGGGGACGCTTTCCATGGAGGCCCTTGAATGGGCTGGATTTTCGGAAGAGGAGTCCCAACAGTTCCTTTTGCCGGGTTTGGCCGGCCTGAAGCCGGCTGAGTTCTCCCTGCCGGAATACCTCGAACGCCAGGAACGGGCATTGATCCTGACGGCGCTGCAGGAGAACAACTGGGTGCAGAAGGACGCCGCCGAGCAGCTCGGCATCAGCCCCCGGGTGCTTTGCTACAAGATCAAAAAGCTCAAAATCGACACCGCCTCAACTCCCATCTAGCCGGGGGATTCACGTAACGAAGAAGCGTATTTCCTGTACGTTGAATGGCGAGGGATGAAGACGAATACCGTAGCTGGGAGATTTGGGGCAGCGTCTTGCCGCTGTCATTGCCTGGCTGGGGGGGGCGGCGGGCGGCCTCTGGTGAGATCGCCTGTCCCGATTTGATTTGTGCCGGGCGACTTTGTAGGGGGAGAGAGGGACGGAGCCCAAACAAATCAAATCGGGACAGGCGATCCCACATCTACCATCGAATCACGGTCGCCCCCCAGGTGAATCCGGCGCCGAAGGCCACCAGCACGATGTAATCCCCTTCTCCGAAGGCCCCCTGCTCGAGGGCTTCACCCAAGGCGATCGGAATGGACCCGGCCGTCGTATTTCCATATTTTCCGATGTTGCTGAAGAACTTTTCCTCCGGCACCTCCAGCTTCGCCGCGCTGAACTGGTTGATGCGGAGGTTGGCCTGGTGGGGGATGAACAGCTTGATCTGATCGAGGGAGAGCCCATTGAAGGCCAAGGCCTCTTCGATGACCTCGGGGATCTTCTTGACAGCCATCCGGAAGACCTCTTTGCCTCTCATTTTCGGCCAGACATGGCCTTCCTCGACCGTTTCGTGCGTTATGTAGGGTTTCTTGCTGATATCCCAGACGTCGAGTTTGAGGGCATCCGCATAACGTCCGTCCGCGTGGAGGTGTGAGGAAAGGATGCCGCGCTCCGGGTCTTCGGACGGACCGACGATTGCGGCGCCCGCACCGTCGCCAAAGAGAACCGTTACGTCCCTGCCTTCTTTCGTATAGCTCAAGGCGCTGGAATGGACCTCGGAGCCGACCACCAGGACCCTGGAGTGCATTCCGATTCGGACAAAGGCGTCCGCTACGGCCAGGCTGTAAATGAATCCGCTGCACTGGTTGCGAATGTCCAGGCAGGCGATTTCCGGGACGCCGAGTTTTTCCTGGAGATAGCAGGCCGTTCCGGGGAAGTGATGATCCGGGCTCAGGGTGGCGAGGATGATGAAGTCCAATTCCTCGGCCGTCATCCCGGCGTCCTCGAGCGCACGGCGTGTGGCCTCGAGCGCCAGGTCGGAGCAATAGACCCCTTCGTCGGCATAGCGTCTTTCAATGATTCCCGTCCGCTGTTGAATCCACTCGTCGCTTGTCTCGAACATCTTCTCGAGGTCTTTATTGGATACGCGGCGCTCCGGCAGGAAGCGCCCCATTCCGAGGATTTTCGATCTTCTCATGGAATCGTGTTCTCCTCTTCTTGTTCCTGGCTGATTTCTTCATTCGTCCGGATGCTGCAGGCCGCCACCGGCCGGGACCTCTTCCACCGAAATCGACGTCCGCACCGCCCCGGACAGGGCGAGCTTGTCGAGTAATGCGACCGTTTTTTCCGTGGGGAAGAGGATGCAGAAAAGTCGGCGGTGAACACGGTCCGTTCCGAGGCGGGTCCGGTCCGCGGAAAGCTGTCGGACGGGTAAGGGGACAGGCCCTTGAATGGAGGCCCCGGTTCCGTCGATCTTGCGGTAGACCTTTGCCGTTTCCTTGTCCAGGAGCTTCGGATCCTCGCCTTCCAGGCGTAACAGGATCCTGCTTTCCCAGCGGACATTCGCCGCAGTGGATGCGCTTGGCTTCTTCGAAGCGGAAGGTACTGAGCCGGATTTCCGGAGCCGGTTCGACATGGTCGGTGGGTCCTGTAAACGTCTTTTAGCGGCCGATTGTAGATAGTTTACGGCAAGATTGCAAGACGACGGGGTATTTCATACAGGCCGGTGACTCGGGTGCCGAAGATCCTCCCGGTTGCCTGCCGGGTACGACCGTGATACATTCATCTACAATCCGCAGCCCGTGGTGATGGATATCAACGCGCAACAGGAGAGAGGGGATGGACACATCGAACCGATATCGGAACTTGCGCGGGGCCATCCGTTCGGCTGGAGCGGACCTGTCGCCCGCGGGGGCATGGTCGAGGACGGGAATGCGGATGGGGGGCCTGCTTCTCCTCCATGCCCTCTGTCTCTGCCTGCTTGCCGCGGGCTGTGCCCGTCCCCGGGTTCAGTACGAGGAGATTTTTCGTAATGATCGGATCCATGTCCGGCTTCTCGAGAGGCTGGACAAATCCGGGAGTGCGGTGACAAAAGGATTCGATCATCCATGGGATGTGAAAGCGGCCGTCCTGGACGACATGCTGCAATCCATTCGCTACAAGACCGGTAAGGGGGTCATTGGTGCAGGCAAGTTGCGCGAGGCCTTTCCCGAGCGGGTGAGACATACTCTCCTCAAGCCTCTTCAACGCGCATTTGCAAAGGCGGGACCGGACCAGGAGGTGGACTTCTCCTTTGTGGAGATCAAGAGCACGCTGAAGGTCTTCCGGCGTTCCTACTTCACCGACGGCGTCATGTTCCGAAAGGAAGGCCGCTTGAACGTGGCCTTTCGGAATCTTGCCCTTGAACAGATCGGCGGCGTGGAGCAGGACGACTTCGCGCCGAACCGGCAGGACCCGACGGCGTCGCCTATGCGAACGAGCTGGACCCTGGTTGCGGGAGACGGCCAGTCCCTCGTGCGGGCCCGCGACAGCGGCATCCTCGGGCGGAGTACGTACAGCAACTGGGTGCGGCTGGATCTTTCATGGCCTTGGGGCGTCTCGGATGCGGCCATCCTCGAGCAGGCCATGCCGGGAATGGTCGATGACCTCGGGAAGGCCCTGGATGAGAAATCTCCGCTTCCCGCGCCGAATTCACCGAGCAGGGAAGAACTCCAGAAGCGTCTCCAGTTCCTGGAGGAACTCCGTCGCGAAGGAACGATCACCGAACGAGCCTACCGGGAGAAGAAACAGGAACTGGAAGGCCTCTACCACGGTGCCCCGGAAAAATAGGATATTCGGAACCCGGCGCCGGCGGGCCCCTTCGCCACAAGGGTTGCGGGCTCTTCTCCCTACTTCTCGGTGATTGTTTCTTCCACCTTCATGCCAAAGTGCCTGCCCGCCTCTTCGATGTGGGCGAGCACCTGGGCCCCCTTCTTGAGTTTTGCAACGGAGATGGCTTCCCCGTCGGGCTGGGTCAGGCGAATGGTCTCCGCGTTCTGCAAGATGAGGGCGAATTCCTTTTTCTTGTAGGTTGCGGTGACGAGGGCGAGCGGTCTCTTCTCCACCTTGCATCGCCCCACATAGGCGACCTGTGCGCGGCCCTTCGCGTTGACGACGAGAACAGGGTCTCCGGATTGGATGTCGGCCAGATAGCGGGTCTGTCCTCCCGGCACCTGCACATAGGCGTGAACGGCCCCGGCGTTGACGCGAAAGGGGCGGGTTGCGCAATAGGGGGTTTCCACATTCTCCGCGTGGACCAGGAACATGCCGGTAGAGGAATTCCCCACGAGCATGCCTTCGCCGAGTTCCATTTGCGTGCATGTGTCCACGCAGACCCGGTCCCCCATGCCCAGCGGGCGGACATCCTGGATCGTCGCCTTGACGAGGGGAAACCGCTCCTCGCCCTGCTGCATGAGACGCGCCGTTTTCTTGATTTCCTTCGGGTTGTCCGTACGCAGGAGGACGCCGTCGGCTCCCTTCTCCATGATCTCCAGGGCCAGCTTGGCCTCCTGCGCGTTCGTGACCTCGGCGATGATTCTGCCCCGGGCCGCGATGAGGTTTTCCAGGGGGATGATCTTCCAGTCCTCGGTGTGAACGATCAGGAATCGGTCCGCAGGAAAGCGAAGCGCCTTTGTCTCGTCTTTCTTGCTCCGGATGGTCACCTGGAAGAGGTCCTGGCCCGGCTTGAGGTCGCCGTCCGGCCCGATCGTGGTGATGATGCCCAGCGTCTTGGCCTGGGCGCTTTTTCCTCGAGGGAGCATGAGCGCTTCGGCCCCGGCTTCCAGGGCGGTTGTAACCAGAGATTTCTCCCATCGTGGAAGATGGACCCAGAATCGCTTTGCCATCTTTAGGAGTCCTTTCCTTTCAGAAATCGCAGGGCCTCGGCGGCTGTCGCGTCCTCATGGACGATCATGCACGCCGCCCGGACGAATCGCTTGGGCGTCTCATGCTGGAAGGCGTTTCGTCCCATGCTCAGTCCGGTGGCCCCCGCCTTCATGACCTCCTCGATGACGCGAAGCGTTTCCTCTTCGCTCTGCTTGGACCCCCCCGCGATGACCACAGGAATCGGCGAGCCTTCGACCACTTTGGCAAAGGTCTCGGTGCTTCCCGTGTACGGCACCTTTACGATGTCGGCTCCCAATTCCCCTGCAAGGCGGGCCGCATGCTTGACCGCCTCGGGATCGTGCTCGTCCGGGACCTTTTCCCCCCTCGGGTAAACCATGGCCAGCAACGGCATTCCCCACTCGAAGCAGCTCTCTGAGATGAGGCCGAAATCCCTGAGCATCTCGGGCTCGTCCTCGGCTCCGAGGTTGATATGGATGGATACGGCGTCCGCCCCGAGCTTGATCGCCTTTTCCACGCTGCAGACGATTACCTTGCAGTTCGGATCCGGCCCCAAGGCCGTGCTGGCCGACAGGTGAACGATCAGCCCGATATCCTTTCCGTACCGCCGGTGTCCGGTGCCGACCATCCCGTTGTGCTCGATGATTGCATTTGCACCGCCCTCGGCGACCATGTTGATGGTTTCGCCGAGTTCGATCAGTCCCGGTATGGGGCCCACGGTTACGCCGTGGTCCATCGGAACGATGACGGTTTTGCCCGTGTTCCTGTTCAGGATCCGCTCCAGCCGGATCTGCTTCCCGATTTTCATGACAAAGGCCTTTCCTTGATTCGTTTGAGACTTTTCGGCAAAAAGCCGCCTGTCGTGTGTCCACCCACCCGCGGTTCTCCCCCACAATACTGATACAGAGAGAGGCTGTCAAACGGTGCAGAGCCTGTAACTCTTCGAAACGTATAGATTTCGGGCAGGAGTTGACAGCCGAAATCCCCCCATGGTATTTCTACGGATATACCTCTAATAGAGGGCACTTTAACAAACACCTCCTCACAAACACCTCCTCACAAACACCTCATATTATAGGATATCCATGTCACTCCGTGAGGCTACGCTGGGACTGCTCGATGACGGGCCCATGACCGGGTACGAAATCAAGCAGTTTTTCTGCAATATTATCCGGCATTTCTGGAGCGTGAGCGACGGACAGCTGTATCCGACCCTCAAGAAGATGCACGAGGAGGGGCTGATCAGCCTGAAGGTGGTCCAGCAGAAGGGTACGGCCGACAAGCGCGTCTATTCGATCACCGACAAGGGGCGCGAGAGATTTGCCGCGTGGATTCGCGAGCCGGTAAAGAAGTTCGAGGAGCTGAAGGAACCCTTTATTCTCAAGGTGTTCTTCTTCAGCAAGCTTTCCAGGGAAGAGATCCTGGAGCATTTCCGCACCCAGCTGGATCTGCACGCCCGCATCCTGGAGGAACTCCGAGGCGTACGCGACACCTATGAACAAGTGGTGAGCCCCTATCAGCGCCTGATCGGCTATGTGGGGATTATGTACGTGGAGATGCGCCTGCTGTGGGTGGCCCGCATGATCGAGCTGGTGGAACAGGGGCAGGTCGAAACACAACGGGCCTTCGCTACAGAGGAAATGGTGGAGGTGGGAAAGCGGTTTTTCGGAGAGGTTTTCTCCGAAGAACCGACCCGGGAATTTCGGCGTTGGCTCGACAAGACGGGGCTCGAGCTTCCTTTCCCTTTGCTCGGCGTACGGGGGAATGAAGGGGTTCCGGATACAGCCGGGGAGGCCTTGGGGGCAGGGGGAAGGAGGCCGGCCGGCCGGAACCGTCGCGCTGCAGGGATTGGGAGGCGTGGGAAGGGATGAGACCGGAACGAACAGGCAAGGG